>CAXUBG010000079.1:7010-13232 GCA_964249285.1 uncultured Terriglobus sp.
TCGCTGGAGTTATAACGGAGTGATCGCGGATGATCGCAACTCTATTTATAACTTCACGCCGCAGGCGGGCTACTTCAAGTCTCCACTGTACGCACGCAACCTGGGCAACGTTGCTCCGCGCGTTGGATTTGCGTTTACGCCCTTCAAAGAATCTACGACGGTGATCCGGGGTGCGTACGGCTGGTTCTTCGATCAACCGACGGTCGGCCAGTTCGTCTATAACAGCATTGGTAACGGCGCTAGTGCCGGCATTTTCGGCAGCTCGGGCGATGCAAATGCGGCGATTACCGTAAATGGTGGCGCTAACTTCACCCTGGGTCAGACCGCCTTCCCAACGGGTGTGCAGTTCGGAGCAAACGGCCAGCCAACCACATCGTTGGGTATTCTCTCCATCAATCCAAACTTCCGTGCTGCCTACCTCCAGAACTTCAACGTGAATGTGGAGCAACAGCTGGCCAAGAACACGTCGCTGACCGTTGCGTATGTCGGCAGCCTGGGCCGGCGACTGGGCTGGGTGGCGGACCTGAACCAGATCGCCGTCACTCCGGTGGTTGCGAACCGTGTCCGTCCGTACGCTGCGCAGTATCCTTACCTGACGGCCATCAATCAAGTCAACAGCGGTGCGACTTCCAATTACAGCTCGCTGCAGATCAGCCTGGCACAGGCTGCTTGGCACGGTGTTTCCACGAAGATTTATTACACGTGGGCCAAGGCAATGGATGACGCGTCCAGCACCACCACACCGCAGAACAGCCTGAATCTTCGTGGTGACTACGGTCTTTCGAGCTACGATGTGCGCAACAACTTCACCGGAAACGCGCACTACACCGTGCCAAACTTCACCAATCACGCAGCCCGCCTGACGCAGGGATATGAGATGAACGCCCTCTTTACCTTCGCGGGTGGCACGCCGATCAACATACTGGCCGGTACGAACACCAGCGGGTCCGGTGAAGCGAGCCGCGACCGTCCCAGCCGTGTCGTCGGAGTCAACCCGCGCGTGCCTCGTGTGACGAATGCGTCCGCAACGTCGCGCACCTATTCGTATCTCACCAAGGCGGCCTTTGTTGCGGCACCCTCAGGTACCTTCGGCACTGAGCGTCGCAACTCGATACAGGGTCCCGGGTTCGGCGACGTTGACCTTTCCTTTGTAAAAATGACGCCCATAAGCGAACGAATTCACACGGAACTGCGTGCGGAAGTCTTTAACATCTGGAACCAGGCAAACTTCGCCAATCCCAGCGGCACACTCACTAGCTCAAGCTTTGGTCTGTTGTCGGCTACACGGAATGCATCGTCCGCTCCTGGTATCGGCGTCGGCGAGCCGCGCAACATGCAGTTCGCCTTCAAAGTGAGCTTCTAACCCAGAGCAGGCGGCCCGCTGCGTTCTCGATTGAGAATACGGCGGGCTTTCCTTTTGCCATCCACTCTCGATGCAGGAAAGCGAGTACATCATGACGCATCTGTTCGCAAAGCTCAACACAGCGGCCTGCGCTGCTGTCTTCGCGGTCAGCGCTCTCTCCGGACAGCAGGTCAGCGACACTGTCGACCTGGCCACGCTGACGGCCATCAAGCATGAGGCGTTCGACCGGTCGCAGGTCATGGAAAATCTGTACTACCTGTCAGAGGTCTACGGCCCGCGCGTTAACAACAGCCGTAATCATCGCGCAGCCGCGGAGTGGGCCATGCAGCAGATGAAAACGTGGGGCCTGCAGAATGTGCACCTGGAAACATGGGGTCCCTTCTGCTAGGGATGGCAGATCAAGAAATACTATGGCTAGCTGGAGTCGCCAGCGTATGCCGCCCTGATTGGCTTTCCGCTGGCGTGGACGCCGGGCACGAATGGTCCCGTCACGGCCGACGCGGTCCTCGCGCCGCTGCACACCGAAGCGGACTTCGCGAAATACAAAGGCAAGCTAAAGGGCAAAATCGTACTGATCTTCGATCCGCGCGAGCTGGAAATGCACACCGAACCGGAGGGCCGCCGCCTGACAGACGCGGAGATCCAGGCACGCACCATGGCACCGGATCCCTCCCGCCTGAACGGCTTTCCCGGTGGACGTCCCGGGCAGACCCAGCCCGCCGCGCCCCGGCCGGGAGACATGACGCCCTCCACGCTCTCCACCGCCGCGCCAAGCGGCCGTGTCCTGCGCAACAAGGTGAACGCCTTCTTGAAGCAGGAAGGTGCCCTGGTGGCACTTACTCCCGGCTACAACGGTGATGGCGGTACGGTGTTTGCCTCCTATGGTGGATCGCAGGATCCTAAGGATCCGGCCGGGCCACCGATGGCCGCGATCACGCCGGAGCAGTACAACCGCATCTGCCGCCTCCTGCAGCACGGCACAATACCCAAACTCACCTTCGACATTCAGACGGAGTACCAGAAGGATGACCTCATGGGCTTCAACGTGATTGGCGAGATTCCCGGCACCACCAAAGCGGACGAGATTGTGATGCTGGGCGGGCACTTTGACAGCTGGCAGGGCGGCACCGGCGCGACGGACAACGGCACGGGATCATCCGTCGCCATGGAAGCCATGCGCATCCTGGCCACGATGCATAAGCCGATGGCGCGGACGGTGCGCGTCGCGTTGTGGGGCGGTGAAGAAGAGGGCCTCTATGGATCGTTAGCCTATGTGCAGCAGCACTTTGCGCCGCGCGACACCATGGTGAAAACCCCCGAGTACGACAAGCTGGACGTCTACTTCAATGATGACGGAGGCAGCGGGCGCTTTCGCGGCGTGCAGGCGCTGGGTAACGCGGAGCTTGCATCGATCTTTCGTTCGTGGATCGCACCCATCCGCGATCTGGAGATCGAAGCCGTCGTTGGCACAACGGCCGGCCCGACCGCACAGCCCGGTGGAACGGATTCCACCAGCTTCTCGTGGATCGGCCTCAACGGTGTCGGTTTCATGCAGGATCCGCTGGAGTATGGCACCCGCACGCACCACAGCAACATGGACCTGTACGACCGCGTGCAGAAGGGCGATGTGATGCAGGGTGCCGCGATAGAAGCCTGGTTCGCGTATAACTCGGCGACGCGCCCGGAGATGTTGCCGCGCATGGAGACGCCGAAGCCGCTACCGCCAGGGCACGAGAGCGCAGGCGCGCAGTAATATCATCAAAGATGTGCTTTCATCGAAGTTGCAAGTTGTTCGCGATCGGGTGCAAGACTCTCTCCGTCCTCTCTTCGAGTTTCTTGAGGATCAGTGGTTTGACCGGCTGCGGCATATCCACACTGCCGGTAACATGACGCTGTTGCGTGCTGGTATTGCTCCGGATCAGCAAAGGGACAGCGAACTATACCAGCCGGCAAGGCCTCGCAACATACGCGAGGCGCTCCGTGGGTTGCCCATGCAGGACGTCTCGGACTACACCTATATCGATCTTGGATCGGGCAAGGGGCGCACATTGTTTGTCGCGTCCGACTGGCCATTCCGGCAGGTCATCGGTGTGGAGTTCTCACGCACCATGCACGATCTTGCGTGCAGGAACGTCCGCACGTACCGCTGGTGGCGGCGGCGCTGCGGCAGAATTGACTCGGTCCACGGGAACGCGGCGGATTTCGAGTTTCCGGATGGCAAGCTGGTGCTCTATATGTTCAACCCCTTTGGCGCGGAGACGATGCAGAAGGTGCTTAACAACCTGCAACACTCGCTGTGGCTGAAGCCCAGGCATGTGGTCGTGATTTTGTTGTGGCCGCAATGCCAGGACCAGGTAGCCGGGGTTGAGGGTATGTTATTGATCAAGGCATCACGGCGGTATCAAATTTTCGAGGCGCACGCACCAGCGGCAAGCTGAGCACCAGTGCGTGCACTCTTACTGCCAGCGTGCGATGCGCACAGCCTTGTCGACGGTATCGTGCGCGGCATCTACTTCGCGGAGCGCGCGGTCACGGAGGCCTCGTGATTGCGGCACATCTTCCGCACGCGCCAGGTCCTGGTGCGCTGCGTAGAGCAACTCGTTTGCTTTTGCAAAGCGATTCTGCGGGGTGATCGAACCGTCGATCGGGAACCGGTCGTTGATGTTCTTGCCGTCGTCAATCGACGCCATCTTGATTTCGTTGGTGGCGGCATCAATATGATGAATGGCGACGTCATCCTCATGCTTCACCGGTGCCCAAGCCCAGTTATCGGCAAGGTAATGGCGGGCTGCGCGAAGGTCGCTCAACGCGTGCAGGTATGCGGGATGGGGTCCGGGAACCTGCCCGTAACCCTGTGCGTTTAAGGAAGTGCAACCGCAGGCCGCACACAATGTAAGTGCAAGAAAAAGCGCTTTGCGTTCCATCGTCGTTCTCCAGGCAGGCATGTCATCTTACCTACGCTGGTAGAAGAGCGCATTCATGCGCGAAAGTTGCGCTGCCAAGAGATATAACGCAACGCAAGAAGGCCGGGCAGAACCCGCCCGGCCTCCATCGTAGTATCGAAGAGCGGCTTAGTGCACGGGCAGAGCGACGGTATGCTCCATAGCGTGCGTAATGGCGGCAGACTCCTTTGCGTTCTTACTCGATTTCATGTCGAGTGCCTTCTTTGTCTCCTCGCGGACGCGGCGCCCATAATCTGCATCCGCCTGGTCAAAGTACGTGAACAGTTTCTCGCGGTTGTACTCCGTGCAGTCAGCCAGCGCTCCGCCCAGATTTCTCACCAACTCCGCGCGATACTCCTCTGTAAATAGGTCGCGGTAGGCCTCGCCAGCTTGCTTGAAGTCGTTGGTGCGGTCAATCTTCTGCCGCACCAGCTTCCCGCTGAACTCCGGAGTATACGGCACGGAGGTCCGTTTGGCTTCGACCAGGCCGCCCAGCGAACTCGGCTCGTAATTCACGTGCGGATTTTGGGTGGGAGCGACGTTCTGCTCGTATGCCATCTGCCCGTCACGCTGGCCGGTGAACACTGGGCAGCCGACTGGCTTATTGATTGGCAACTGCAGGTAATTGGTGCCCACGCGATAGCGCTGCGTGTCGGAGTAGCTGAAGGTGCGCCCCACCAGCAGTTTGTCTTCAGAGAAGTCTAGGCCATCGACTAGTACGCCCGTGCCAAAGGCGACCTGCTCCGTCTCAGCGAAGAAGTTCGAGGGATTGCGGTTCAGGACGATCTTGCCCACAGGCAGGAACGGAAACTGCTCGCGGGGCCAGATCTTTGTGGCATCCAGCGGGTCGAAATCCAGCTCTGGGTGCTCATCATCGCTCATCAATTGCACAAACATCTCCCACTCGGGGTAGTCGCCGCGCTCGATCGAGTCGTAGAGATCCTGGGTGGCGTGATTGAAGTTAGTGGCCTGTATCTCGTTTGCCTCGTGTTGACTAAGCCCCTTGACACCCTGCTTCGGTTCGAAATGATACTTCACCAAAACCGCGCGGCCATCCTTGTTCACCCACTTATACGTGTTGACACCGGAGCCTTCCATGAAGCGATAACTTGCGGGAATTCCCCACTGGCTGAACAGGTACGTCACCATGTTAGTGGCTTCCGGGGCGTTAGCAATAAAGTCAAAGAAGCGGCCGTTATCCTGCCGGTTGGTCAGCGGATCTGGTTTGAAGGCGTGCACCATGTCGGGGAACTTGGTAGCGTCGCGAATGAAGAAGACTTTCAGATTGTTGCCGACCAGGTCCCAGTTGCCATCTTCCGTGTAGAACTTGATGGCAAAGCCGCGGGGATCGCGCAGCGTCTCCGGCGAGTGGCCGCCATGGATCACCGTCGAAAAGCGAACAAAGATCGGCGTCTGCTTGCCCGGTGCCTGAAACAGTTTGGCACGGGTAAACTCGCTGACCGGTTCGTCACCGCACTTGCCATAGGCTTCAAAGTAGCCGTGCGCGCCAGCACCGCGCGCATGGACCACCCGCTCCGGAACGCGCTCGCGGTCAAAATGCGTGATCTTTTCCAGAAAGTGATAGTTCTCCAGCACCGCCGGCCCGCGCGCGCCGACTGTCCGAAGATTCTGGTTGTCGTGAACGGGGTGACCCTGGCGTGTGGTCAGCACAGGACGGCCGTTCGAGGCACCATTTCCGTTCGCGTTTGCTCCACTGGAGCCGTTGCCGTTCGCGCCATTCGTAGTTTCTGCCATAAGCGAAGTCTCTCCTTGTGCAAGCCGCGGGTTGCATCGCGAGTCTCACTGGACCCGTGTGATCGTTCGCGGCTCTCGAACGATTCTCTCGCAAACGAGAACAGTTATCAAACTGCTGGATGTGAAAAGCGTAGGATGCACCTACGCCTAGCATCAGGCGAG
>CAXUBG010000080.1:0-1707 GCA_964249285.1 uncultured Terriglobus sp.
CGCATCTCGTCGCCCAGTGGATGCTGCTGGGCTTCATTCACGGCGTCATGAACACCGACAACACGTCCATCTCCGGCGAGACGATCGACTACGGGCCATGCGCCTTCATGGAAGCCTACGATCCTGCAACGGTCTTCTCCGCCATCGACGTGAACGGGCGCTATGCGTACGCGAACCAGCCCGCCATCATGATCTGGAACCTCTCGCGACTCGCGGAAACTCTGCTGCCGCTTCTCGAACAAGAGGAAGGTAGCGCAGACGCTGCGTTGGCCGCTGCCTACGAAGTTTTGAACAGCTTCGCTCCAGCGTTTGAGGCAGCGCATCTGGCAGGTTTGCGGCGCAAACTGGGCCTGTTCACTCAGCAGGCAAACGATCTTGAGTTGGCAACGGACCTGCTGGAGCGCATGGCTGCAAACCATGCGGATTTCACCCTGACCTTCCGCTCTCTTGCGGATGCGGCAGAGCAGGAAAGCAACGAGCCGCTGCACCGCCTGTTTGATCATGCTGCCGTATTCGATGAGTGGGCGGCACGGTGGCGCAACCGTTTAGCAATGGAAACGGTTTCGAGGCAGGAACGTGCCGCATCCATGCGCGCCGCCAGTCCGGTGTACATTCCGCGCAACCACCTGGTACAGGAGGTGATCGACGCAGCGGTGCTTCGCAATGATTTCGAGCCGTTCGAGACGCTGCTGCAGGTCACGGGCAACGCGTACGAAGAACAGCCGGGCCGTGCATATTACGCCCAACCGTCACGTCCCGAACAACGCATCACGCAAACATTCTGCGGTACGTAATCGACGCCGGTAACATCCTGGCGGTTCCTGAAGGGCACGCGGGCCTCTCACAACCAAACCGGATGCCGCCCGCGTCTACTGCTGGAATTGCCGTTATCTCCAGGAGTTGGGATGGACCCACGTACCGCGAACCGTCTCGGAAATCTGTTCATTGCCCTCTTAGCAGTTGCGCTGCTTTGGCTAGTGTGGGGCTGGTGGAGCTTCACGGGTTTGTACCGCTTCATCGCGGTTCTGTCCCTTCGCTTTTTCGGTTCCTATGGAGTGTTCTCGACGTTTCTAACGGGCTTGGCGCTGCTTGGGGCGGTGTTTTTTGCTGTCGCCACTCCCGTGATCCGGCGCATGCCACGGTCACCAGCAAGGCGGCCTTTGCCTACCCGTGCAGAAGCGGAAGCAAAAGTTTGGCGTGGCTTCGGCAGGGCTGCGCTTGTCGCCGGGTGCGTGGCTCTTCTGATCACCCTTGGTGCGGTCGCCGGTTTGGTACATGACAGCCACCGCAATCCAAGGATCGCGGATCTCGACCTCTCGTCTCCCGCACCGCTGCCGCCAGGCACCGATCTGGTGCGGCTAACCGGCGTTACGCGTACAGAGTGGATCGTCGGTGTTGAGAGTAAACAAACGCCAGGCGTAGACACCAGCGCGGAGAGCTTCATGGCGGTTGCCGGCCCGCACTGGCTTCCGGGCCAGCCTATACCCGTCATCGTGCAGGGGTCCCCGTCAGAAGGTTTGAATGTGCCCACGGGTGTACTGTCCGAACGGGGGAGAGTATTAAGCGTAAAGCTGCCGGTGTCCATGCTGCGAAGCACGACATCAGGATTTGCCAGGTACCTGCTGGAGCGGAACGGCGCAGTCGCGGACGCTCACACCATCGTGCTGGATACCGGGCTAGACAGTGCTCGCAGCCAGCTTTGGTCTG
>CAXUBG010000080.1:1717-13110 GCA_964249285.1 uncultured Terriglobus sp.
AAGCCTGCTCATTGCCGTTGTTGGGCTTGGGATGGGCCTTTTCAGCGTGCTCGGAACGCAGCGGCAGAAAGCCTAGGATCAGACCATGAATCGATCTCCAAGGCTCATCCTTGTTCTACTTATTTGTGGTATCGGACTTCTGGTGGCTGGTGTGACCCGGATGGATATGTCGAACGAGGCCGGTACCGTCTCGCATCCCGCGTCGCCACTTGCCTCGACAGTTACAGGATTGATCGGTGCAGCAATGATCGGCACGGGCGCATACCTTCTGCGCAACATCCACCGTCATAACCAGCGCACCAATCCCTTGCCGCCCGGGGCTAAGAACTACCTGAAGCCTTTCCTGATTACATGTGCTGTTTTGTTGGTGCTCGTAGCCGTTGTGTTCGCCGTTGTGATGCACCACACCTGACGCTAATGCCACGGTGCGAGCAGCATAGCTCTTACCGCGGGCGAGGGCGGAACTGCTGTGTACTCCCGCCCACCCGGAGCAATGGACTACGCAGACTTTCTTTGCCACGTCATCGAAACGCAGCGCTAACATGGCATGGAATTCATTAGGAGGGAGATTCGCGATGGAAAGTTCGTCCCTTGTTCCGGCTGCGGAACTGGCTGGCAAGAATCCCGTGCGCTACCCCAACGAATCGGCCGAGTATCGCGAGGCACGCACCGCTCTGCTGGCGGAAGAGATTGAACTGCGCCGGCAGATCGAGCGTGTTGCCGCGCTGCGGCGTGCGCTGCCACCTGGCGGCCAGGTCAGCGCTGACTACCGGTTCATCGGCGAGGACGGACCTGTCACTCTGCTTGAGCTATTTGGCGACAAGAGCACGCTCGCGGTCTACAGTTACATGTTCGGCCCGGCGATGCCGGAACCCTGCCCCATGTGCACCAACGTCATCGGCCCGTGGGATGCAAATGCGCTTGACCTGAATCAACGCTTATCCTTTGTGGTTGTCGCGCGTTCCCCGATGGAGCGCCTCTCCGCATGGAAAAAGGAACGCGGGTGGAAGAATATTCGCCTGTACAGCGACGCAGACGGCAAGTACTCGCAGGATTATTTCGGTGTAAGCTCCAACGGCGGCGACATCCCTGCGCTCAACATCTTCACGCGGCGCGACGGCACGGTACGGCACTTCTGGTCCGGCGAAATGACGAACTACACGGCTGATCCCGGTCAGGATCCACGCGGAGCGCCGGAGCTTGGCCCCATGTGGACGATTTTCGATGCCACACCGGAAGGACGCGATCCGTACTGGTATCCCAGACTGAACTACGAGGCGGCAGGCTCATGTTGCAAAGGACAGATGTAGCGCTCAGCGCATCGTAACGGTATGGCCTTTCCTGAAGCGTACGCCGCGAACCCGGACCGGTACCGAAACACGAGCTTCCGCCGTTGCGGACGGAGTGGCATTCAACTGCCTCTGGTCTCGCTCGGCCTGTGGCAGAACTTTGGGGGCGTTGACGTTTTCGAAACGAGCCGGGCCGTGTTGCGCCGGGCGTTCGACCGCGGCATGACGCATTTCGACCTGGCCAATAACTATGGCCCACCGTATGGCTCGGCGGAGGACAACTTCGGCAGGGTGCTCCGCACGGACTTCGCCGCCCATCGCGATGAACTGATCATTTCCAGCAAGGCCGGATGGGACATGTGGCCGGGTCCCTATGGCATCGGCGGATCGAAGAAGTACCTCATCGCATCACTCGACGCTTCGTTGAAGCGCATGGGGCTGGAGTACGTCGACATCTTCTACGCGCACCGGCCAGACTTCGAGACACCCATCGAAGAGACGGTGAGCGCGCTGGCGCAGATCGTGCGGCAAGGCAAGGCGCTGTATGTGGGCATCTCGTCGTACTCGCCAGAGCGCACCCGCAAGGCATACGGCCTGCTGGCAGATGAGGGTGTGCGGCTGCTGATTCATCAGCCATCGTATTCGATGCTGAATCGCTTTCTGGAGCAGGGTTTGCTGGATACCTTGGGTGAGCTTGGGGTGGGCTGCATCGCGTTTTCCCCGCTGGCGCAGGGGCTGCTGACGAACAAGTATCTCAAGTCAGGTGCCGCGCAGCAGATGCGCGCCGGTGCTGAGGGTGGCAGCTTTAGCAAGTCACTGTTGAGCGAGGAAAATCTGATCCGGGTACGCGCCTTGCATACCATTGCGGAGAGACGCGGGCAGACCCTGGCGCAGATGGCAATTGCATGGTCCTTGCGCGACCCGCGCGTGACGTCCTCGTTGATCGGCGCGCGTAACGTTGCGCAATTGGATGACTCTCTGGATGCGGTAAACAACCTGCGGTTCTCCGGAGAGGAACTTACCGAGATTGACCGGTACGCGGTGGACACGCCGGAGATCGATCTGTGGCGTGCAGTGAACAGCCGCGATGCATAGCCGTGTAAACAGGCCGTGCGACTGTAAGCCGCCCGCCCCGCTCCGGTCAGAGGCGTCGACGTGGACCATTTAGCTTGCGGTGCGAAGGAATGCCAGCCAAGCGGAGACTATCTTGACCGCAGCCGCGTGACCACCTTCACCTGGTCGCGCCAGCGCTCGCCGAGGCCGAGGAGCGTCCACTCGACTTCCGGCTTGACGTAGCGGAGAACGGTTTCGGTTGCGGGGTGGATGCGCAACGATGGTGCGACGAGATAAAGGCGCGGTGGTTCTGGTGAGAGGCGGATACCCGGAAAGTACCCGTGCTTCTGGAAGGTGCCTAGGCCGGTAGATGTGTCAACCGTCTGCGTGTGGTGCCAGCGAACGCGCACCCAGTAATCCAGCCCCTGCAGCGCGAAGTGCATGTCCTCACCAGCCTTCAACTCAAGCACCGCGAGCCGCCCGTCGCGCGTAACCGTCAGCAGGTCCAACATGCCGCGGTCGCTTGCCTGGAAGGCGGGAACCTGGGCGTAGACATGCGCGGTGTCGAACTCTGAAAGGCTTCCCTGCCCGTCCGTCAGCGGCCCGATATTTGCGCGCAGGGAGGACTCGAGCCATGCCTCGGGATGCATACGGAAGAGAGTATCTTTTGCCGAACCGCCGGCATGTCTTCGCAGAAACAGCTGCTGCGTAAACTCGCGCAGCATGGGTTCTGTGTGCGGCTCCAACGGCGTCTCCTGCGGACCCGCGCCGAAGGTGATTTCCGTCGTGCGTGCGAACGAGTTGGCCGCGATGCCCTGCCGGATGCGTGCAAATTCCAGGCCGTGCAGCAGTAGAGCTAGCTCCGTGGAGGACCGCAGTCTCTGCTCAACGCGCTCCTGCATGGCGGCCGGAATCAGCGAGAGAACGCTCGCCAGCGCGGGCGCGAACCGCTCGCGCGCCGCCTCCTGGTTGGGGGCGTGCAGGAGTTTGGTGACGAGATTGCCAGTGGCGGCCAGGTCGCGCTGCGCAAGATTTTCCGTCTGTTCGTTCAGTTCGTACAACTCCCACTGCGCGGCTTCAGAACGAAGCCACGCGAGGCGGGTAAGCGTCACCGCAGCCATGCCCGGCGGAACAACAAGTCGCAATCCGCGAAACAGCCGTTTGCCGCCGGCCCGCTCGCGGCACAGATGCAGCCAAAGGATGCCCACCGTCAGCACGCCATCTACCGTGGGCTGCGATTCGTCAGCATTGACACCCACGACCGCCCAAGCATCCTGCCCGCGATGGAGCACGCCACGTGCGTAGGCCGGGCCAAAGGACTGCTCCAGGTCCATCGCGGATCGAAAGCTCTCAGGCTTCCAGTCAGGAAAGGCGCGGAGCAGCGTCCGCTCCAGCGTGGCCACGTAGCGGCGCCGGATGGTATCGCGGGCGGTGGGTGTGCGGCGGTCAGGCTGTGACACCAGGTCCATCATCTGCGGCTTGCTCCCGCCGAAGCGCAGCGTGGAAAGCCGCAGCGACGCCTTGCGGGGGACGGCAGCCGTCACGCGGCGTACCAGGTTGCGTTCGTCATTCCAAAGCTGGAAGGTGCACCGGCCATGCTCCCGCGAGAGCGAGTAGCGGGCGTCCCGCATGTCGAAGAGTGCCCGGCCATCCTCCAGGAGAACCGCTGCCGGATGATCTATTAGGAAGGACTCGATAGCACGCGCAATCTCTTCCGGCGTCTGCTCTGCGGCGGCCTGCATTTACCAGTCCATTGCCGCCCGCAGCGCCGTAATGTGTGCCACGTGATGGCGGCTGTGCCATGCGTACAACGTGGCGGCCTGATCGAGGCGCACCGTGCCACTCTCAGGATGCATATACGTGCGCTGCCACTGCGCAGGCGTAAGCGATCGCAGCAGCATCAGCAGGCGGGCATGCATCGATTCCAGCAGTTCCAAGGACCACTCCACCGGCGCACGCTGGCTGTCATGCAGTTCTGCCCATGTCTTCTCGTCGTACGGCATGATGGTGGGCGCGTCTTCCGTCAGGGCGAAGCGGATGCGGAGGTAACAGTTCATGTGCGAATCGGCTATGTGGTGCACCAGCTGGCGCACCGTCCATCCGCCTTCACGGTAGGGCGTGTCGAGTTGATCATCCTCGAGATCCTCCACGGCCGCTCGCAAATTCTGCGGTAACTCGCCAAGAGTATCCAGGGCGTGCTTGAGCGCGTCTTCTTGCACGGACTCGGGCCGCTGCCACCGGCCAACCGGGTAGCGCGGATCAGAAAAGGATTGCTCTGCATCCATGTTCCTGAACCTAGCACACATGCGGAACGGCGGCACGCTATTCTGGATAGAATGAGCCTTGCCGCCACGCTGCCTGCCCCACCCCAAGCGAACTACTTCCAAGTGCACTTCACTGTCGATGCGGGCCTGGTGGAGCGTTGCCTTGCGGCAGCGCTTAGCCGCGGCGGAGACTTTGCCGAACTCTACTTTGAGTCGGTTACGTCATCGTCCATTGGCATTGATGAAGGCATCGTCAAATCGGCCAGCCAGGGTCACAGCACCGGATGCGGTGTGCGCGTGTTGAGCGGCGAACGCACCGGATACAGCTACACCGACGTGCTGGATGAAAGCCACCTGCTGCACGCTGCCAGGACCGCCGCATTGATTGCCAGCGGACCGTCGGCCGTCAACGTGCAAGGGTTTGTTGGGACCGAGGTTCACGATCTGTACCCGGTCACGGGCTCGGACACGAATGTTTTAGCGAAGCTGTCGTTGATACAGCGTGCCGACCGCGCCGCGCGTGCATACGACTCTCGGATTACGCAGGTTCGCGCCGGATTCAATGATGAAGTGCGGCGTGTCTTTGTCGCGGCCAGCGACGGCACATGGGCCAGCGACACGCAGCCTCTCAGCCGGTTCAGCGTGTCCGTAATTGCGAAAGATCCGGGCGCGGATGGCGGCAAAGGAGCGACGGCGCGCGGCTCCGGCGGGGGCGGCGGACGCGTCGCGCTGGACTACTACACGGCCGTAAAAACACCGGAACATTTCGCGGAAGAAGCCGCGCGGCAAGCCATTTTGCAGCTGACCGCGCAGGCGGCACCGGCGGGTGAGATGGAGGTGGTTCTGGGTCCGGGATGGCCGGGCGTGCTGATCCATGAGGCTGTGGGGCACGGTTTGGAAGCAGATTTCAACCGTAAAAGGCAGTCCGCGTTCGCTGGTCTGATGGGACAGCGCGTTGCGACGGACAAGGTGACCGTCGTGGATAACGGAACCCTTGCCAACCGGCGGGGCAGCCTGAACGTGGATGACGAAGGCGTCGCGACGCAGAATACTGTTCTGATTGAGAAAGGTATGTTGCGCCGGTACATGACGGACAAACTGTCTTCCCGCGTGATGGGCATGCCCAGCACAGGCAGCGGACGCCGGGAAAGCTACTCCTCCATGCCGATGCCGCGCATGACAAATACGTACATGCTTGCCGGTGAAGATGCGCCCGAGGACATCCTGCGCAGCGTGAAGCGTGGCCTTTATGCTGTGAACTTTTCTGGCGGTTCAGTAGACATTACAAACGGCAAGTTTGTTTTTGCGGCGAGCGAGGCGTACCTCATTGAGGACGGCAAGGTGACCGCGCCGGTAAAGGGTGCCATGCTGATCGGCAACGGCCCGGAGGCGCTGCAGTACGTCAGCATGGTCGGTCATGATCTTGCACTGGATGAGGGGATTGGCACCTGCGGCAAAAAGGGACAGGGCGTGCCGGTGGGCGTGGGTCTGCCTACCGTGAAACTGGATAAGGTGACGGTGGGCGGAACGAAATGAGGCTCCCTCGCCGAGAGCTTTCCGATGGGAGCCGCCGGCGCGCAGTTAAAGTCCTGGAGAACGTTCCTCTCTGGAGCGGCCGTTCTTCTTGCTGTTTTTCCTATACTGGATGAGTTCGTGCAACGTGGTCTTCAGGGCGTAACATTGGGATTAGTGGCTATCAGCCTGGGAGGCGCGTCAGTATTGCTTGCGATTGCGTTGCTTTTAGCTATCAGGACACAGGAGGGAGACGACTCATGATTCTTACAGCAAACGAAGTTTTCATCATTTCGGGTCTCTTTTTCGCCATCGTGGGTGTGCTCGGTCTTTGGCTGGCGTTTTCTGGTCCGTCTCGCGCTTCGAAAATCAAGCAGGTGGCGAATCGATCCGGATCCAGCGAGTAACTGCTATGTCCCCTCCAAGTAAATACCCCGCCGGATTTGAGCGGAGGTCTCGAGAGTGGATTAGACGAGACACTAACATGCAGGAACAATGAAAGGTGATACTTATGGCGTCAAATGCGGCAATCGCGAAAGCGCCAACCGAGAAGTTATACGAGTGCGAAGTGAAACGCCGGCGAGTTGCGGCGAAGGGCGGCTATGAGCCGTTCTGGAAAGTTAAGAATGTCGGCGAAGCACTCAACGACGGCGACACGGAGTTCCGCTGCAAAGACTGCCATGGCACCGTGAAGCTGCACCGCCAGCGCGCCGCCACGGGACCGGCTGCGTACGCGGAACACACGTCGCGGCATGATTCAGAGTACTGTCCGTCCGGTATGTATTTTCGTGAAGCAACGGACGGCCGCGAGACACGCCTATCCGAAAACCCGGTGCGGTAAGCCGATGCTCAAAACAGACGCTCCATCCCGAGACCTGCTCACGCTTGCCACTGACCTGCTGGACCGCGCTCTGCGTGCGGGAGCCACCGGTGCCGAAGCCGTTGTGGTGGAAGGCGACGAGTTTTATACCAAAGTCCGGCTCGGGCTGGTGGAAACGCTAACGGAATCCACTTCGCGTGCGGCGGGCTTGCGCGTGTTCAATGGCCTGCGTTCCGCAAGTACCACCACCAACGATCTCAGCGATGCGTCGCTTGAGCGGCTGGTACGTGGCGCGGTTGAGTTGGCAAGGATTACTGAGGAAGACCCGTTTGCGGGTCTGCCCGATGCGGATGCCTACTCGACCGTGCGCAATGGTGACGGCCTCGGCATCTACTTCCGCGATGTGTACGACTTGCCTGCGGAGGAGCGCATTGAGATGGCGCGCGCGACGGAAGCCGCGGCGATGGCTGCGGATGTGCGCATCCAGAACAGCGATGGAGGCACGTTTACCGCGGCAACTTCGCACAAGGCAATCGCAAATTCGCGCGGCTTCAGTGGCGAGTACCGCAAAAGTTACTGCGGCATTGGGTGTGCACCCATTGCGCAGGATGCGAGCGGGATGCAGCGTGACGGATGGGGTTCAGGCGCACGCACGCTGCGCAAACTGGACACACCGGAAGAGGTGGGCAAGGAAGCGGCGAAGCGCGCGGTCCGCCGGCTGGGCGCTCGCCGGGTGCCCACGCAGCGCGCAACCATGGTGTTTTCGCGCGAGATTGCGCGTGGCATCATCGGCGACATCTTCGCCGCGGTGAACGGCGATGCGATCTACCGTAAGGCCAGCATGTTCGAAGGCATGCTGGGCGAAGAGGTGGCGAGCCCCCTGGTGACCGTGATTGACGACGGCACCATGATGCTTGAGCTTGGCCTGGGCGGCTTTGGTACGCTGCCGTTTGATGGCGACGGTCTGCCCATGCAGCGTAAAGTGATCGTGGATAAGGGCATCCTGCAGACCTACGTGACGAACACCTACACCGCGCGCAAGCTCGGCACTAAGAGTACCGGCAATGCGTCGCGCGGGCTGGCGGGTGCGCCGGGTATCGGCAGTGGCAATTTCTATCTCCAACCGGGTACACAAACACCGCGCGAAATCATTGCGGAGGTGCGGAATGGCTTGTACGTCACGGAAGTGCTAGGCAGCGGCGTCAACCTGGTCACGGGCGATTACTCGCAGGGGGCCAGCGGCATGTGGATCGAGGATGGCGTCTTTACGGGCGCCGTCGAAGAGATCACCATCGCGGGTAACTTGAAAGATATGTACAAGAACATCGTCGCCGTGGGCAATGACTTGATTTTCCGTGGCTCCTCCGCTTCGCCCTGCATACGTGTTGAGGGCATGACCATCGCGGGTTCCTAAGTCGCCCATTAGAATCAAGCGGTGCAAGCGCCCCCCATCTTTGAGCATGAGGTCCCCTTTGAGCCCGGGCGGGCTTCGGAGACGCTGCGCGGTGTGCCGGCTGCCGCGGGAGTGGTGTCGTTGTTCGGGCACGCCGCGCATGACCGGCCATTTCTGATGCAGTCGGCAAACCTGCGGAGGCGCTTGCAGCGGCTTTTGCAGCCCCCTGAAGGACAGACAAAACGTCTCAATCTGCGCGACCGCGTGGCGCGCATTGCGTGGACAGCAACCCAATCCGAACTGCAGTCGCTGCTGCTGCTTTACCGTGCCATGACGCTGGTGTATGGCGCGGAAGATGCCCGCAAGCGCTTGCGGCTTTCGCCGCCGTTCACCGTGCGGTATGCCGTGGAGAACCGCTTTCCCTGCATCTATGTCACCAACCATCTGCGGCGGCGTTCGCTGCATACGACGTTTGGGCCGTTTGCGTCGCGGCTGTCGGCGGAGCGCTACCGCGAAGCGGTCGAAGAGCTGTTCCTGATTCGCCGGTGTTTTATGGAGTTGAAGCCCTCGCCGGATGACCCGGGCTGCATCTATGGCGAGATGCACAAGTGCATGGCACCCTGCCAGGCGCGGTGCACGGATGAAGCGTACGGCGCGGAGGCCGAACGCACGCTGCAGTTTCTACAAACGGGTGGGACTTCGCGCACGGGTGAACTGGAGGCGGAGCGGGAGCAGGCTTCCTCGGACATGCTGTTTGAGGCGGCGGCCGCTGCACACGCGCAACTGCAAAAGGTGAAAGGCGCGGCGGGATTGGCGGACGCTCTTGTTCGTCCACTGGACGCCCTTCGATTGACATTACTGGTGCCTTTAAAGGCGGGGGCTGAAAGTGAGCCCCGCATACACGTCTTTGTTTTCGCCGGCGGAAAACTGCGCGGACCTGGGACTGTGCCGCTGCTGGGCGTCCGCCTCCCAAAGGAGCAGAGCGCGGTGGGATCATCGCTGTTTGCGCAACCGCTGATACTTGCGCCGGTGCCGCTGCACGGGGCGGCGGACGGCAGTTCTGCAAGCGCTGAGGAGCGGCTGCTGGCAGTGATTGCCCGCCTGGAGGACGGCCCGGGCGCCGCGGATACGGCAGAATTGGGCGATCACCTTGCCTTGTTGCGGCGCTGGTACTATCGCCCGGAGAAGCAGCGCGCCGGCGTTGCATTCTTTCGTGAGCACGATGCGTGGCCGGTCCGCCGCATGGTGCGTGCCGCCGCCAAGCTGGTGTTGGCGCACCCTGCCACGCAGTCTCCCGTTCCGGCGGCGGAGCAGACCGCGTGACACCCCGTTTGCGTTTCATCCTGCGCTTCGGCGTGCTTGCCTATGGCGGAGGTCTGTTTGTTCTCTTCAACGTCCTGCACATCGCCCGGCTTCGCGCGCATGGAGCGTCGCTGGCCGGTTTACCCCTTTGGCTGCTGATGACCGCGCTCATCGCGGGCGCGCTTGGTTACGCATTCGGTGTCTTTGCATGGAAGCGGGCGCGGTTGCGCGGCCATTAGCGGGGTGCGGCCGCCGCCGGAGCAGCCTGCGGTACGCGCACCCATTGCATGCCGGCGGCTTCCGCGGCGGCAATGCCTGCGTCGGCGTCCTCAAAGACGAGACAGTCTTGCGGTGCGGCCTGCAGCAGCGCGGCGGCCGTCAGAAACGGCTCAGGATCGGGCTTGCCCCGTGCATAGTCCTCCGCGCAGACAACCGCGGCGAAGCGGTCCCGCAGCTTCAGTGCGGCAAGCGTCCGTTCAACCGTCTCGCGTGGGGAACCGGAGACGATGGCCAAGGGAATGCGCCCGTGCGCCGTCATAATGTGCGCCAGCACGGAGGCGACCGGCTTGATGTCCGCCATGCCGAGCAGGAAACGTTGCTCTTTGTCCGCCGCGACCGTCTCTGGGTCGAGCGCGTACCCGAAATGCCTGTTCAGCCGCTCGACGACCTGCACGACAGGAACGCCGCCCCACGCATAGAAGAGGTTCTCCGGGAAGGTGCCGCCGCGCGCCTCGACTGCCGCCGTCCACGCACGGTAGTGCTGCGGCATGGAGTCCGCGACCGTGCCGTCCAGGTCGAAAAGGTAGGCGCGGAAATCACCGGACGGCAGGATGAGCGTTTCGGCAGGCACGTCGTTTATAGTAGCGGGGCCGCTTGGTAAACTGCCCCTGATGATTGAGCTTGCGTTTTCCATTCTGGCGGCCGACTTCACACATCTGGCGGACGAGATTGCCTCGGCAGAGCGCGGCGGCGGCACCGTATGCCATGTGGATGTGATGGACGGTCACTTTGTCCCGAACATCACATTTGGTCCGCCGGTGGTTGCGGCAGTGCGCCGGGCGACGGCAATCCCGCTGGACGTGCACCTGATGATCGAGGATCCGGACCGTTACATCGCGGACTTTGCGAAGGCCGGTGCGAACTGGCTGCTGGTGCACCAGGAGGTTTGCCGGCACCTCCACCGGACGCTGACGTCGATTCGTGAACATGGCATGGAACCGGCGGTGGTGATCAATCCCGCAACGCCTGTCGAGACGCTGATTGAGGTGCTGCCGCTGGTCCACCACGTTCTGGTCATGACCGTGAACCCGGGCTTTGGCGGGCAAAGCTTCATCCCGCGTTGCGTTGCGAAGGTGGAGCACCTGGCCAGTCTGCGCGCGGAGATGAATCTGAGCTTCCGCATTGAGGTCGATGGTGGCATCGCGAATGGCACGGTGGAGCAGGTGGTGCGCGCCGGTGCTGATCTGCTCGTCGCGGGCTCGGCCATTTTCGCCCGGCAACCGGAGCAGACCGAGGCAAATGCACGCGAGTTTCTGCGCCGCGCCGTTGCTGCAACGGAAATGCTGGTCTAGCTGACCTCTCTCCGGTACTTCCGTCCAACACGCGGCAGGTAAAATAGCCGGGTAGGGCGAGGGCTGCCAGCACCAGCGAAGGCAGTTCCGGGTTGGGGTTCTCAGGATGGTTCTTTTCTCTTCTCCGGTGGCGCGGACGTTCTTTCCGCGACGAGGCATCGCGGTTGTACTGCTTGTGGCTGGTTTGGG
>CAXUBG010000081.1:0-1867 GCA_964249285.1 uncultured Terriglobus sp.
TGGCGCCAACGTCATGCTTCTCCCACGTGCGCATCTGCAGGATGAGGTCGTTGGCGTCCGCGCCAGGGATGAAGCTCTTGTGGAAGCGGTCCAGCACCTGCTCGAAGGTAGTGCCGGGCGCGGTATTGGTACGCCACAGCTCCTTGCGCCACCACTCCTGCGAGTAGAGCCACCCGGCCCAGACCACGCCGAACGCTTCAAGGCCCTTCGCGGGCGGCGCGGTGTAGTCGCCGCCGTTGAAGGTCCGATCGGCTGTAATGGCCGCAATCTGCCCTTCGAGGCGGACGATGCCATGGCCGTATGTCTTCGCTGTGCCGGAGGTGGCGACGGCCCGGTCCATGAAGTCCGGGTAGCTGACGGCCCACTGGAAGGCCTGCTGCGCGCCCATGGAGAAGCCGATGACCGCGCGCAGATGCGTAATGTGGAGTTCCTGCGTCAGCAGTTGGTGCACGGCGTTGACGTTGTCGCGGACGGTCATGCGCGGAAAGCGCGGTCCGTGAAACGGCTCAGGCGTGTTCGAAGGTGAGGACGACCGTCCGTTGCCAAACAACTCCGTCGTAATCAGAAAGTACTTGCCGGGATCGAGCGCCTGCTGCGGAGCTTTCTCCGACCGGATAAGCCACTCATAGCCATGCAGGTTGGCCATGTAGTGCGACGGCAGCAGAATGGCGTTGCCGCCGCTGGCGTCGAGTTTGCCATAGGTGCCGTACACGACGTGCGCCTCCGGCAACACGGCACCCTGCTCGGTCTTAAAGTTGTGAATGACAAACTCGTGCTGAACGGGATCTTCTGCCATGGCGCGTCCGCTTGATGCAAGTGCACAAAAAAGCAGCAGAAAGAAACTGACGCAAGTTGCGATTCGCGGACAGCGCATGGAGAACCTCAATCCGCTTATTGTCTCCTGTCATCCCGATGAGTGGGCTAAGGTCAGCGGCTTTGCAGCGGCTTGGAAACGTTTTCCAATGACTGACCCGCCGCTTCGACGCCGATCTTCCATTCGCAGAGCGATCCAGCCAGCATCAGTGCGGCTCCTAAAGCATAGCCACCGGCCACGGCCCAGTTTGACCCTGTTTTGATGAGGTAGCCAAAGAGCAGCGGTGCGCCAACGCCGCCCAGCAGCGTGCCAATGGAGTAGAAGAGCGCGATCGCGAAGGCGCGCAATTCCAGCGGAAAGATCTCTGACACGGTCAGGTATGCCGCGCTAGCCGCCGAGGACGCGACAAAGAAGATCAGCGTGAAGATGATCCCTAAGCCTTTGGGACCGATCGCGCCCATGCCGAAGGGAATCAATGCGGCGATGAGCAGCGCGCCGGCGATGCCGTACGTTGCGGTGATCATCGGCTTGCGTCCTACTGTGTCAAACAGCCTGCTGAGCACCAGCGGGCCAAAGAAACTGCCCAGGGCAAAGGGCAACAGATGAAGCGGCAGGTCACTGTCGGCGATGTGGAAGAACTTCTTAACCACGAGGCCGTATGTGAAAAAGACGGCATTGAAGAAGAACGATTGCCCGACCATCAGGACGAGCGAGAGAAACGAGCGAGAGCGGTTTGCGCCGGCCATGTTGCGGAAGATCTCGCTCCAGGGCGTATGGTCGCGTACGGCAATCGTTAACGTGCCCTCCGGCGCCGGCAGGCTCTGCGGACTGCCTCCGCTTGCCTGCTGCTCAATATCCTGCACCACGCGGTTCGCCTCGTCTTCGTGACCGCGCAACATGAGCCATCGCGGACTTTCCGGCACGCCCAGCCGCAGCAACAGCACGGCGCACCCCAGCACTCCACCGATGCCGAAGGCGTACCGCCATCCCACCGCCTGCAGGTTGCCGCCTCCGTGCAGCTTGCCAGGCTGGGCGGCGAGCCGGATGTCGACA
>CAXUBG010000081.1:1877-9790 GCA_964249285.1 uncultured Terriglobus sp.
GCGCCAATCGACGCGCCCACCCAGAAGGTGCCGTTAACAATCAGATCCACCCGGCCGCGCACCTTGCCTGGGATAAGTTCATCCACGGCGGAGTTGATTGCGGCATACTCCCCGCCGATGCCGAAGCCGGTGAAGAAGCGCACAATGGCGAAGTACAGGAAGCCGTGCGAGAAGGCAGTTGCGACAGTGGCGATGGAGTACGTAGCCAGCGTGATGAGAAAGAGCCTGCGCCGGCCTAGGCGGTCCGTCAGCCAACCGAAGAACAGCGCTCCCAGCACGGCTCCTGCCAGATAGGTAGTCGCGGCACCGGTCACTTGCGGATCGGTCAGCGACAAACCCCGCTTGCTTTGCAGGATGCCGGAGAGCGAGCCAACAATCGTGACTTCCAACCCATCCAGCAGCCATGATGTTCCCAGCGCGACGATGATGCGCGTATGCCAGCGCGACCATGGCAGCCGGTCCAGCCGTTGCGGGATATTCGTCTCGACTTCGTGGCCCTCCTGACCGTTCGCCATGCGGCTACTCGCCCTCCTCTTCCTTCTTGATGATGCTGATGCCGCCATTGCGCTCCAGAATGGCGTAGTCGATTTCATCGAAGGAGCGCAGGCCGTTCAGCCGCGCTGAGGCCATCACGTCTTCGGGCGCCAGACGCATGCCTTGTAGAACACTCTCCTGCCACTCGCCTTTGCGCACCAGCACCAGTGGCGTTCCATCCAGCCATTTGCCAAATTTGGGGTAGCGCAGCTTCAGACCGGAGACAAAGCGGTGCATGCTGCCCACCGTCAGCACCGCGCAGGTGCAATTGGTTACAGAACGGTCATTGCCAACCGTCGACAGAATAATCACGCCGCCCATCAGGAACACGAGCACAAATTCAAACAGCGTCAGCTGTGCGCCGGGCCGCCGCGTCAGCACGCGTACGACAAGCGTCAGTACAATGTAGCCAAGAATGGCGTGGATAATGGTCGCCACTACGGCACCACCGCGATACGCGCGCCCGTTCGCTGCAAGCCGGGTACCTGCAAATGGAAACGATGCACGCCGGGGAAGGACGGCTCCATGGCGAACTGAATTTCCGCCGGGATGCCCGTTGCCGCGAACGTGTAGGTGATGCCCCCGTTGCCGATGCTGGAACGCTCCGGCTGAGGCACCACCCGTTGATTGCCGAGTTCCTTGAATAGCGAGTCACTGACGAACAATTCAACCTTGCCGTCGTGGAGCGCCTCTGGCCGGAAATCAATCGTCATGACAGAGGGTGTCATGGCTCGCTCCACGCGCTCATACTTTACATCCATGCCCGTTGCGGACCCATGCAACTCAGCCTTCGAGAGCCAGCCGCGTCCGAAGACACCCAGCATGTCCGCTACGACGATCAGAAGAAACACGCTCCAGACAATGCGCTCGAAGCTCCACCAACGCTCCTGAAAGCGCAGATCTTCACCAACTGCGATTGCGTTGTCCAGTTTGGGAACCTCATCACCAGTGACCGGGTCCAGCAGCTTCTTCTCATCCATCAGTCCTCCTCCTTGGGCACAATGCTGATCTCGCCATTGCGCTCGAGCGTCACGGTGTCCATTTCAATGAAGGTTTTCATCCCCTGGTCGCGGCCCATAGCCATCACATCATCTGGCGAAACGCGCATCTTGCGCAGCGTCCGGCTGCGCCAGGTATTCCCTTCCATCAACACCAGCGGCGTCCCATCCAGCAAACGTGCGATGTGGGGCGACCGCGTCCTTAACCAAACCAGCAGGTAATGGCCGCAGGCGATCGCCACGATCTGACATACCGCATTGGTCAGTGAGACCTCATTGCCGACCATGCCGGTGAGTGTCAGGCCGCCCAGGAAGAAGATCAGCACAAACTCGAACGGAGTGAGTTGCTTTCCGGGCCGGCGGCCAACGATGCGCGTAACGAAAACGAGCGAGAAATAGCCAAACAGTGCGCGAATGATGGTCAGAGTGGACATGATTTGAGTACCGCTGTAAATGCGGCCAATCTTAGGACGCAGGCCACTGCAATGGTTACTGCCTTGCCAATTCACGCGCGGCAGCGTCGCGCCGATACAAGGTGTTGCGTCACTTCAAGTTCAGGGAGTTTTCCACAGATTGCGAAAAAGTTGCAGAGCATTCAAAACTTTTGTGGATGAAGCGGTTCTACCATGGAGCCGATCACTGAACCGCTTCGAGGTAACTCCCGTGCACGTGTTCCGTCCCGTTTTGATAGCAGCCGGTCTCGTCGTGTGCGCACTGCACCTCGCAGGTTGTGGCGCGGGTGGGTCGACGGCGCAGGCGGCTACCGTCGCTACATCCAGTTCTGGGACAAGCTCCTCCTCGACGAGCAGCAGTGGCGGGTCGACCTCTTCCGCGACCAGCACGGGCACGGCATCGTCGAGCACGGGTACCAGCTCCTCTGGAAGCAGCAGTTCCAGTACCGGTACGTCCGGCTCCACAAGCACCAGCAGCCCAGTCGTTCCGGTGGTGCCCGCCGGCACAAGCGTCGCCACGGCATCCCGCCTCTTGGATCAGGCGACCTTTGGGCCCACCAGCGACAGTATCGCCCATGTGCAAAGCCTTGGACCAGCAGCATGGCTCAATGAACAATTCGCAACCGCGCCGACTGTTCTGCCTGCCATTCCCAATCCGTACCCAACCCAATGCATGAATGGCCCCGCGCCATGCTGGGAGTCTGAGTTCTGGCAGACGGAACTGACCGCCCCCGACCAACTCCGCCAGCGCGTCGCGTTCACGCTAGGTGAACTCTTCGTCACCAGCACGCAGTCCATCAACGCGCTCGCCATGGTGCCCTACTACAACACGCTTGCCGCGGACGCTTTCACCAACTGGCGCACCATCATGGAAGACGTGACTCTGTCACCGGCCATGGGCATTTACCTGAACATGATTCAGAGTGGCAAGCCGGCGAAAGGGCAGCACGCCAATGAGAACTTTGGCCGCGAGATGATGCAGCTGTTCTCGGTGGGGCTGTACAAGCTGAATGCCGACGGTACGCAGCAACTGGATGCCGGCGGCAATCCAGTTCCCGAGTACACCGAGGCACAGGTGCAAGCCTTTGCCGATACCTATACCGGCTGGACGTACGCCACCAGCACGGGCGGCATTCCGTCGAAGTTTCCCAACAGCACGGCGAATTATTACAGCCCACTCGTGGCTGTTGACTCCGCGCATGACACCACGCAGAAGACATTGCTGGATGGTGTTACCGTTAGCGCCGGTGGCACTGCGAAGGGCGATCTCAAGATTGCACTGGACGACCTCTTCAACGATCCCAGTCTGCCGCCCTTTGTCTGCAAGCAACTCATCCAGCACCTGGTCACCAGCACACCTTCCGCGGGGTATGTGCAGCGCGTGTCCGCGACGTTCATCAACAATGGATCCGGCATCCGGGGTGACATGAAGTCGGTGTTGACTGCGATTCTGACGGACTCCGAGGCGCGCGCCGGAGATACCAACGCAAACTACGACGGCGGGCACCTGCGGGAGCCGATGTTGTATCTCACCTCCGCAATGCGCGCGCTTGGGTTTGCCAGCACGAACACGGACGCGACAAACCTGTGGGCCTACATGTCGCTCTCCGGCTACTCCACCCCGCTGGGTGAACAACCCATGAAGTCGCCCAGCGTCTTTAACTTTTACGAACCGCAGTATGTCATCCCGGGAACAACCACCAACGCGCCGGAGTTCGGCCTGGAGAACACCGCCAGTGTGAATCAGCGGCTCTCGCTTGCCAACTACCTGAGCACCGGCAGACTGAACGGCTTCAGTACGGATCTTTCCAAGACATCCACACTGGGGAACATTGCCGCGAACCCCGGCACGATCACCGACACGCTCGGTGTGCTCTTCCTGCATGGACAGATGCCGCCGGAGATGCGGTCCATTATTGTGAACGCTATCACGCCATTGACTGACTACGGCCAACGCGTGCGGATTGCCGTGTACCTGATTCTGAGCAGTTCGCAGTACAAGGTTATGCATTAGAAAGCTGCAAGTTACGGCTTGTGAGTTCGCTCGACCGGACCATACGTCCTGATCCCCGCAACTAGTATCTTCGAACTAATAGTTTCGCTTTTCGACGCCGTACTTTCTCTGGAGTTCCGCTGATGTCATCCGCTCGCCGCAACCAGTCCGCCGTCAACCGCCGCTCCTTTCTCCGGTATGCCTCGCTGGCCGCTGCCGGTAACGCCGCCGGGCTTCGTCCGTTCGGCATGTTGAACGCGCTTGCCAGCAGCTCTTCCGTCCTGCCGGGCTACAAAGCACTGGTGTGTGTGTTCCTGTATGGCGGCAACGACGCAAACAATACCGTGATTCCCTTCGATACGGCCGGCTACGGCGCCTACAAGTCGTTGCGAGCCTCACTGGCGCTGGATCAGAGCACGTTGCTGACGCTGCCCGGCTTGCCGGACTACGCACTGCACCCCAGCCTGCCCAAGATGCAAGGTCTCGTGAATAGCGGGGCGGCGGCCATCGTGAGCAACGTCGGAACCCTGCTGCAGCCCACCACGCGCGCGAACTACCTTGCTGGCAAGGTAGTGAACCCGACCAATCTGTTCTCGCACTCGGACCAGCAGGAAGAATGGCAGAATGTCTCACCCAGCGGTGCCACGCCAACCGGCTGGGCCGGCCGCATCGCCGACAATCTGGCGGGTGTGTACCACAAGTCGGCGCCGCTGCCGATGATCACCAGCGTCGCTGGCGACACACTCTTCTGCAATGGCACCGCCACCACTCCGGTCTCTGTAACCCCCGGTAATCTGACCGGCGCAGCCTGTTCCGAGGGTTCAGAATGCTCCGCCCGCAGCGCCGCCGCGCAGTCTTTGCTCACCTTCAACAGCGGCATCTCGCTGGTCACGGCGGATAACGGGATCACCGCCGACGCATACAAATATGCCAAGTCGCTGGCCGACGCGTCCGCATCCGCATCGCCACTCAAGACCGCGTTCCCCGCCAATAACGGCCTTGCAGCGCAGTTGCAGCAGATCGCGCAACTCATCTCCGTGCGCTCGGCGCTGGGTGTAGACCGGCAGATTTACTTTTGCGGCATCGGCAATTTCGACACGCACAGCAATCAACTCAACCTGCAAAGCACGCTCCTTAGCCAGATTGATGCTGCGGTGGGTGCCTTCTATCAGGCGACACAGGAACTGGGTGTTGCCAACGACGTGACCACGTTTACCATGTCCGACTTCGCCCGCACCATGCAGCCCAACTCAAATGGCGGCAGCGACCACGGCTGGGGGTCGCACCACTTTGCCATTGGCGGCTCCGTGCAGGGTAACAGGATGTTTGGTGCTTATCCCACGCTTGCACTGGGCGGCCCGGATGACAGCGGCAGCAATGGCCGCTGGATCCCGTCCACGGCCAGCGTGCAGTATGCATCCACCCTGGCGCAGTGGTTCGGCGTACCGGCGTCGCAGCTGGCTCAGGTCTTCCCCACACTGGCAGGCTTCACCACGACCAACCTGGGTTTTCTGGGGTAACGTTAACGCGCGGTGCCGGTTCCCCCGTCTGTGTAGACCTGCACATACTTGTCCAGGGCCGGTGATTCGTTCTTCTTCTCAGGAGGGTGATGTTCCTGCATTGCCTTGGCTATGCAAGCTCTAAGCGCACACTTAAGCACGTAGCCCGGCTAATACCATGCTTAATACGCGCCGCTGTAATGCCCTGGCGAAAGCAGGTACTCCGCTTCGTGAAGCCGTGGATAGGCGACCGCCTCTAAATCGACTGTGTTCATGTCCTTACGCGCGGCTCATGTACGCGCCTTCCGCGGTGTCGATACGAATTTTTTCGCCCTCATTAATGAAGGCCGGTACCTGCACCACAAGGCCGGTCTCCGTCGTGGCTGGCTTGCTGACTGACGACGCTGTCGCCGACTTGATACCCGGCTCAGTCCGCACCACCGTCATCTCGACAACATTCGGCAGCTCCACACCAACCGCCTTGCCGTCGATGAAGCTGATGTCTACTTTGATGTTGGGCAGCATGTACTCCACGGCGTCGCCCAGGATGTCGCGGCCAAGCGACGTCTGCTCATAGTTGTTCATATCCATGAAGACGTACTCGTCGCCATCGTTATACAGAAACTCCATCTGCACGTCGTCTACGACCACGCGCTCAATGGCGTCGCCGGAACGGAAGCGGTGCTCAAACATGGCACCGGACTCCAGGTTGCGCAGCTTGGCCTGGATAAAGGCGCGCAGATTGCCAGGGGTACGGTGCTCCACCGCAAAAACGGAGTGCAGCTTTTCGTTGTGCTTGATCACCATGCCGGGTCGCATTTGCGTGGCGGGAATCGCCATAAGAACTACTCCTGTACTGCTGATGTAAAAAGTATGCAAGCCGGGCTGAGGTGGAGAGAGAGCCTGTTTCGCACCTTCGATTGTAGCGCTCTGCGCGAGTTACGACCCGCCAAGCAGCCGCTTGAAGAAGCGGCCAATCGCCCGGAACACATTGGGGCCGGCGGGCGGCGGCACCGTCTCCACAACCCGGCCCTGCGTGGGTGCGGGCACCGCAACCGTCTTAGGTGCGGCAGGGCTGGCCGGAGAACTTGCCGCGGGCGTACCACTCGGCATACCTTCCAGCATAGCGGCTGTCGTCGCTTCTCCTGGCGGCCCCGTCACCGCATTGGTCGTACCGCTATACTTCAGCGTGCTCGACACCTGCACATGCGTCTGATCGCTCGCGGCCTGCGGCACCGCTGGCTGCTGCAAACCCTGGCTCACAGCCTCAGGAAAGGGATTTACCTGTGCCGCCTGCGTTTGCGGCGGAACGTTGCCGTTTCCTCGTCGCTTGCCCTCGCCCGCGAGCACGAGCGCATCTGAACCTGGGCACCCGCAATTCGAGGTCTCGTGATCGACCACCTCGCTCAAGCTGCCATGCTCAAAGAGCACTCGCTGGCCGGGACGGACGAAGTAGGCACCCGTCCCGAACGCTTCGGTCGCGTGCAGCATCGGCGCATCCTTGCCCGCGTTGTCCACGCAGGTGTCGCCGTTCGCGACAAGCCGTATGCGCAGATTCAAAGGGGCTGCATCAGATAACTCGAACCGTATATCCGGCGTGAGAATGACATCGTTCTTCTCCGCTCCCGTCCGCAGTTCAAGCGCCCCGCGATTCAACGCCGTCAGCAATGGAGGACGGGCCACGCCAAGGGCAGGCTGCGACAGCCGCACCGACGAGCCGGCACAAACCTTCACCGATCCTCCGCGGCTCAACGCAACCTCGGCGGGCTGCCCGGACGTTGAGATGGTTCCACTGTTCGCGATTGTCGCGTGACCGCTGCCCACCGTCACCATCCCGCTGATCTCAGCGCCCTCGGTCTTCAACGTGCCGATGGAATCCTGCGCGTATGCAAGACGGGCCATGGCAAACACTAGCGCGGCGGAAAGCAGACAGGAGCGCATCATCACATCTTCAGGAAATTCGCGATGAGTTGCTTGCCGTGGCTGGTCAAGACGCTCTCCGGATGAAACTGCACACCCTCAATGGGCAGTTCGCGATGCCGCAGTCCCATGATGACTTCGCCCTCGGGGTCCTGCGTGCGGGCGGAAATCTCAAGCGCCTCCGGCAGACCCTCCGGGCTGACGACCAGCGAATGGTATCGCGTGCAGGTCATCTTTGGTTCAAGACCGGCAAAGATGGTGCGCCCGTCGTGCTCGACGACCGTGGTCTTACCGGGCACCGGCAGGTGGCGGATGACGCTCCCGCCCCAAGCCTGGACGAGCGCCTGGTGGCCGAGGCACACACCGAGCGTCGGCACCCCGGCCTGCGGCATGCGCTTGACCGCCGCCAACGAGATACCGGCGCCGTCAGGGGTCCCGGGACCGGGGGAGACGATGGCGCGGTCGTAGCCCCGTACGAGGAGCTCGTCGACGGTGGCGTGATCGTTGCGGACCACCT
>CAXUBG010000081.1:9800-13085 GCA_964249285.1 uncultured Terriglobus sp.
AGATAGTCTGCCCATCATGGTCGATCACGCTCGTCTTGCCATGCATCAGCTGCGCCGCCCGCACCACCGTACCCCCAAATGCCGCTCCCAACGCCTGATGCCCCAGGCACACCCCCAGGATCGGCGTCCGCTTGCCCATCACCGCGTAATGCTTGATAAGACTCATGGAGCAGCCCGCCTCCTGCGGCGTGCACGGTCCGGGCGAAATCAGGATGCGCTCCGGGCGCATCGCCTCAATCTCCTCCGGCGACACCGCATCATTGCGCCGGATCACCATCTCCGCACCCAACTCCCCCATGTACTGCACCAGGTTGTAGGTGAAGGAGTCGTAGTTGTCCAGAACGAAAACCATTCGTGCCTCACCTCCAGTCTAGCCCGGCTACCCGGTCCCGGACCGTACTTGCACTGGTCGCGGAGCATCTGCCTACATCACTTCGCAAAAGGATGCAACACATTTTCGCCAGTTGCGTTCCAAGTAGGTGTAGTGAAGTGGTACGCGACGGATTCTATTGTGGCGCATTGATTCAGGCCGATAAAGCTGGAAAGGACAACCGCGATGATCTCCCCCAAGTTCTTCCTCGCCTTCGCTCTTGCTCTACCCGCCGCGGTGTCCCACGCGGCCGCCACGGAACACCACGCGGACGCCGCCAATGCTGCTGCCGCGAACGCTTCTCTCGTCGCCAGCCTGGCCGAGCCTTCCATCCCCGTGATCTCCGTCACGCCCAGTGGCGAGCGTGCACAACCCGTATCTGCCGGTATTGCGGAGTCGCTGCCCGAGACCCCCGCGGTTGCCGTCGCGCCACTCCGTTTCAACGCGGCAGGAGAAGAGCAAGCTGCTCGCGCATCGCGCAAACCTTCACGCGTCAGCGTCACCAGCGTTGCCCTGCCGGATGAGCCCGGCATGTTGAGCCTGGTGGAGGCAAGCCCCATCGGCGGAGTCGCCCGCCGGATGCAGGCGCAGCGGTTCAACACGGACGACGGCGTTTCCGCGAATGACTTCGCCATCTGTTACCGGCTGAATAGCCGCTCGAGCCTGCAGGTGATCCCGGGCGACCCGGCGCCGGTTAAGATCCCCGTCAGCAGCTTTGCCAACAACGCGGGCGTTACCGTGGGCATGGTCGTCCGCCTCTCACGCTAAGCTTCAGGTTCCGTTCTTCGGCCATGCGGGCCGGTCCAGTTGGAACAGGTCCCGCGTTGTGCAATAGCTGCCACCGCCACCGCCATGCATCCGCCCAATCAACCTCAGCACATTCGGGTCAATCCGCAGGCGAGCTTCATCTTCAAACGCATCCTTGCGGACGTATACCTCTAAGATCCCGGCGAGCAGAATGGTGCTGTCCTTACCGGGCTCGATGATCTGAAACGTCCGGCACTCCATGGCAACCGGGGCGGCCTCGATACGCGGCGGCCGCACGCGGTGTGACGGCGCGGTAGACAGGCCTGCCAGTGCAAGCTCGTCCGTCCCGCGCGGCGCATCGATCGCCGTCACGTTCATGGCGTGCGCAAGCTCTTCAGAAACCAGGTTGATGACCAGTTCGCCGGTCGCGCGAATATTTGCCAGCGTGTCCTTGCCCTCGCGGTCGCTCGCCCCGGAGAATCCAATCGCCGCAAGGGGCGGATCGCTGGACAGCAGGTTGAAGAAAGAGAACGGCGCGGCGTTGAGCACACCTTCGCCATCCACCGTGGTGATCCACGCAATCGGGCGCGGCATCACCAGCGATGCGATCAGTTTGTACACATCACCTTTGGACATTGCGCCGAGATCAAAGCTCGAAAATGTTTCGCTCATACGTGAGTGGTCACCGCGCCCGCGCCCGCTCGATCGCCCGGATCACTGCCTTCGATTTGTGTACGGATTCCTCAAACTCCGTTTCCGGCACCGAGTCCGCTACGATTCCCGCGCCCGCCTGGATCGACCCTTTGCCGTCGTGCATGAAGAGCGTGCGGATCGCAATGCAGCTGTCCAGATTGCCGTTGAAGTCGGCATAAAAGATCGACCCGCCATAGACGCCGCGCCGTGCGGGTTCCAGCTCCTCGATGATCTCCATGGCGCGAATCTTTGGCGCGCCGGAGAGCGTGCCTGCGGGAAAGCAGGCGCGAAAGGCATCCATCGCGCTCAGGCCGTAGCGCAGCCGGCCGCGCAGTCCGCTGACCAGGTGCATGATGTGCGAGTAGCGCTCCACCACCATCAACTCCTTTACCTCAACCGAGCCGTACTCCGACACGCGGCCAAGGTCATTGCGCCCCAGATCGACCAGCATCACATGCTCGGCCGTCTCCTTCGCATCGTGGAGCAGGTCCTCTTCCATCTGCCGGTCGCTGGCCTCGTCCTCGCCGCGTGGACGGCTGCCCGCAATCGGCCGGTAGCTCAGCTGTCCGCCTTGCACCCGCACGAGTAATTCCGGCGACGAGCCAACAATACACGCGGGCGTTTCGGCAGGCGCGTCCGGGGCCTGCAACGGAAAGCGCAGGAAGTACATGTAGGGTGATGGATTCACAATCCGCAGCGCACGGTAAATTTCAAAGGGATCCACCTCCGGCACGCAATCGAACCGCTGCGACAGCACGCATTGGAAGACATCCCCCGCCGCGACGTACTCCTTCACCCGCTCCACAGCATGCAGGAACTGCGGCTTCGGCGTGCGCGGCATTAGCTGCAGCGGGCCGGGCTTCTTGCGGCGCGCGGGCATCACGGGCAGCGGCGACGCAAGCTGCTTTTCCAGCCGGTCCAGCCTGCGCAGCGCCTTCGCATAGGCCTTTGCGGCATCCGGCTCACGCAGCAGGTCCGCCGTAATGATGAGGAAGATCTCCTTCTTGACATGATCGAACGCCAGCACCTCATCAAAAAACATCAGGCACGCGTCCGGTACGCCAAGTTCGTCGAGAGCGGTCTCCGGCAACCGCTCAATTTGCCGCACCACATCATAGGCAAAGAAACCCACCGCACCCGCCGTAAACGGAGGCAGACCCGGCAGCCGCGCGGGCCGGTGCTCGCTCAGCGCACGCTTCACCTCGTCAAAAATGTCACCCTCGAACTGCCGTGTCCGCTTGCCCTCCGTCGCAACAATCGACGTGCCGCGCGAAACAATTCTCTTATACGGCCGTATGCCGGTGAACGTGTAGCGGCCAACCCGCTCACCACCTTCCACAGACTCCAGCAGAAACGCCTCAGGCTCCTCCGCCGCAATCCGCAGAAACGCCGACACCGGCGTCTCCAGGTCCGCCGTGACAGTCCGGTACACAGGAATCAGCGTGTGCCCTCCGTGTGCCAGGGCCAGAAACTGC
>CAXUBG010000082.1:0-12907 GCA_964249285.1 uncultured Terriglobus sp.
TCGTCTTGATTTCGGGGGGGAGGGTGGCGAACTGGTGGGCGTGTTCGGCCAGCAACTGCTTGAGGACGACTTCCTTTCGCTTGATACGGGTGGGATCGTACTGGCTTTCGACGGTGACGCCAACCTTGGCTTTCTTATCGCGTTCGAGCACATCGGAGACGGTTACCGCGTTAAGGCCCTTGTAGTTGATTTCGCCAATGGTGGGCTTTTCGCGCACGTAGATGATGAGTTGCGTGCAGCCTGCACCCTCTGCCTGTTCAATGCGGACATCCTCAAAGTAGCCGGAGTTCCAGAGTGAGTTAAAGTCGCGTTCGACGGTGGCTGCGTCGTAGGGATTTCCCTGCCGCGAGAATAGGCGGGCAAGGATCGATTCCTTTGGGTACCGGCGATTGCCGATGACCTGCGGGGCGCAAAGTGGCAGAGCTGCCACGGGGGCGCTAAGGGGCCGCGCGGCCACGGGCGCGGGGACTGAAGCGGAGCTGCTCTGTGCGAGTGCAGGTACGGGCTGCAGGACGGCAACCCCGAGCAGTGCGACGGAAGCCAGAACACCGCGGCCTGCCAGATTGCGGACTCCGGCGAGGAGATGAAGTGAGGAGAACCGCACAGGTTCCTGGTTATGCTGTGGGGCTCCTCGAAAGGCGCCCTGCTCTACGGTTTTAATAACTACACCCTCACTGCCGGAAGCTCGCCGCGCACGGGCAACCGCAGGCTGCCGGGCCGTCATGCGTACACGTATCTTTAGAAGACGATTATAGGGGAACGAAGAGAGCAGGCGAGACCGCGGAAGTTGAGAAGCTGCGGTGCACCGTGCGTCGATGCACCGGTTTATGTGCAGCTACTGGAGGTACCACGGTACGTAGAGCACCACGATGCGGCGGTTTCCCTGGAGCAGCAAAAGCGCCTTCAACACAGTGGAGCGGTGATTGTGCAAGAGGTACTGGTACCAGCGCACGGCTACTAACTCCGGTACCACCACCATGATCTTGCGGTCAGGAACGCGCTTCTCGGCGTCCAGCACGTATTTGAGGATTGGCGTCGTGATGAAGCGAAAGGGTGACGCGACGGAGATGATGCGGGGCGGCTTTATGTCAGCCTGTGTCGCTGCTCCATTGAGTTGCACCTGCCAGTTTGCGCAGGTCTCTTCAAAATGTTCATTCGGGCATTCCACGTGCAGCACTTCGACGTCCGGACTGAGCGAGCAGGCAAACTGCAGGGCTTCCTGTGATGCGCGGTTCCAGTTGGAAACAGGCACGATGGCAAGCGGATTGGCTTCCTTCTTCAACGAAAGGTGGTCGATGCGGACCAGTTGCGCGGCGCGTTGGTAGTAGCCGTTGACCGCATACATCATCCAAATGAGGAGCGGGACCATCATCACGGTGATCCAGGCACCTTCGGTGAACTTCGCCAGGAGGACGACGATGACGGTGCACCCCGTGGCAAACGCTCCCAGGCCGTTGACGGCCATGTAGAGGCTGGAGCGCCTGCCGCCGGTTCGCCGCCAGTGCATCACCATGGCGGCTTGGGACAGCGTAAAGGCCAGGAACGCACCGATGGCAAAGAGGGGAATGAGCCGGTCGGTGACGCCGTTGAAAATGACCAGAATCAGCGCCGACAGGATGGCAAGCACGGCGATGCCCTCGGCATAGACCAGGCGGCGTCCGCGAATCGCGAAGAACCGGGGAAGGAAGCCGTCCTCGGCGATGACGCGGCAGAGGCGTGGGAAATCGGCATAGGCGGTGTTGGCCGAAAGGGAAAGCACCACCAGGATAGAGGCAATGGTGACGTAGTACACAGCACCCTTGCCAGCTACGGCGGCGGTCAACATGGAGAGCAGGCTCTGGTACTGTGGCGATCCGGGATCGGTGGCCTGAATGCCATACGTTCTGGTCAGATAGGCGATGCCGGCGAGAAAGAGGCCGAGCAGGACCACGATGATGGTGAGGGTATGGCGTGCGGTCCTGGTGTTGGGCTCCTTAAAGGCCAGCACGCCGTTGCTGACTGCTTCCACGCCGGTGAGCGCGGTGCATCCGGCAGCAAAGGCGCGGATCAGAAGCCATGCACCAACAGCCGCGAATGCGTTGGTGGTTGCCGGGTGTGGTGGCGCGATGACGGGCTGCGGATGTCCGCCGGAGAGCACCGTCTTGACGATGCCCCATCCCAGAACGCCAAGAAGGCAAACGCAGAAGATTGTAGTTGGGAGAATGAAGAGCACACCGCTCTCGCGTACGCCCCGCAGATTGACGAGCGTGAGGACGATCAGAATGAGCAGGCAAATGCCAAGTGTATGCGGCTGCAGCTTGGGGAGCGCGGATACCAGCGCACCGACGCCGGTGGAGATGCCGACGCAGACATCCAGCAGATAATCCACCATGAGCGCGGCGGCTGCGAGCAAGCCCATGCCGCGGCCAAGATTCTCGCTGGCTACCGTGTACGAGCCGCCGCCGTTTGGGTATGCGTCGATGGTCTGGCGGTAGGAGAAGTACACAACGGTCAGCAGGGCAATGATGACCAGGCTGATGGGCATGATGTACGCAATGCCTGCCGCGGCAGCGGGAATCAGGATCGTGAGAGCGGCTTCCGGGCCGTACGCGGCTGAGCCAAGCGCATCCAGGCCGAAGGTAGGCACGCCCTCGGCGACGCTGACGCGCTGTTCCGAATCTTCCTCTGAGGCCAGCGGACGGCCAAGTAAAACATCCAGCAAAGGCATGGCGGTGAGATGCGATGGAGGCAAAGTTAGCAGTCACCGCATGGCAACAGGGCACCGTTCAGAGCGAGATGTTGCGTCTCCCGGGCAGGATGCAGCGTCTGATGTAGTGAACAAAAATCTCGCACTCGACCTGATTCACTTGAAAGAGAGCAGATCATGACGCTGGTCCACCGCACCACCGGAGCAGGCCTGTTGGCGCTGGCCATGTCGCCGGCGTGGACGGCACGCATCGCACCGGCGCAGTACACGCGGAATCCCACGCGAACGGTGTCAGGCTCCGTTACCGACGCGAGCAAGGAGCCGCTGCGCGGCGCGGTGGTGCAGATTGAAGCAGCGGACACGCTCGTGATCCAGAGCTACGTGACGGACGAGCGCGGCACGTACCACTTTCGCGAACTGCGGTCCGATGCGGACTATACGCTGTGGGCTACGTTTCGCGGCAACCGGTCCAAGACACACGGCCTCGGCAAGTTCGATAAGCAGTTGGACCGCGTGATCCCGATCACGATTGAGCTGGATAAGTAGAGACCGTCAAGCAGCGGCATTGCTTACGCTCTGGCGAGGCACGTTCTTGACCGAGCCCGCTGGATACGGACGAAAGCGCGTTCCTGCAGAGTCAGTGGGCCCATCGAGCAATCCTTCACTTGGCTGTAGCAAAGCAGCAATGCTGTGTTCACACGTGAGCTTCATTGTTGTGACATGCCTCGCAATCTTGCTCTCTGTGCCCCGGGCCACTTCTGTTTGCCTGCTGTTCTGGCGCTGTCCGCTGCCGCCGTGCCGGTGCTTGCGCAAACCAGCAGCGTCGCCAGCAGCATCGCCGGTCTGGTGCATGATCCTGCCGGTCAGGTTGTCGCAGGCGCAACCATCAGTGCGACGGAACTGGACACGGGGTTTACGCGCACGGTGCAGGCTGGCAACGACGGCGAGTACGCCGTACCGCTGCTGCCGGAAGGCACGTACCGCATCCTGGTCACGGCACCCAGCTTTCAGAGTTACCAGCAGAACGGCATCACGGTGCGCGTGGGGCAAAGCAGCGCCGTGGATGTGACGCTGAAGACGGGCAGCACGGCTGAAACGGTGACAGTGACAGCGGACGCCAGCATTCTGAACACGGAGACCTTCGATGTGTCCGACGGACTGAATCAGAAGTCCATGGAGAACATGCCCATTACGTCGCGCAACACCTTCAATCTGGCGTTGCTGGTGCCGGGGCTGAACGGGACCCGTGACGACGAATTTGGCAATCCGACGTTTGCGTTTGGCGGCATGCAGCGCAAGGCGTACCTGATTGACGGCATCGACAACACGCAGCGCGGCGGACCGGGGCGGCTGGGCATCTTTTCACCGGAAGATGTGAAGGAGACGCGCGTGGTGGCCGGTGCCATGGACGCGCAGTACGGGCGCACCGTGGGGGGCATTATCAACATGGTGACGCGTGGCGGCACAAACGCGACGCACGGCGAGGGACTGGTGTTGGAGCGGCGGCCGGGGCTCATTTCAAAGCCATCACTCTCGCAGACGAAGCCGTTTCAGCAGTGGGCCACGTACTCGGTAAACATCGGCGGCCCGGTCAAGCGGGACACGCTGTTTTACTTCCTCAGCGGTGAATATGAGCCGGAGGATGGCGCGCGCCCCATCACCATCACCGCCGCGAATGCCGCCGCACTGGGGCTGCCGCCGTCGCAACTGGGCAATGCGCCGTTCAAGCAGCGCTTTCAGTCGTACCTGGGGCGGGTTGATTGGCAGTTGAATCCGCAGGATAACTTTTATTTCCGGTACTCGCTGTACAAGACGCCGTCACAGTTCAATACGTCCGGCGGCTTACAGACGATTTCGTCGTCGAATAACTACAACGATCATGACTACACTGGCGCGGCAGAATGGTCACACATTGTAAGCTCGCGCGCGTTGAACGAATTGCGCTTTGGAACGCTGCGGCGAATTTTTGACCGGCCTCCGGTAAGTGGCATCGTGGGGCCTGTTATTAACATCAGTAATACGGCGACGCTTGGCTCAAACACCGCCGCCAACCAGCACTACGAGGAAGATCAGTACAACTTTATTGACGACTTCAGCTATACGCTCGGTAAACACCAGCTGCGCTTTGGTGCCGACATCGATACGATTCATGTGTTATCCGTCGACCGCCTGACGCAGACGTATAACTTCCCGAATCTTGCCCAATACCTGGGCGCGCTGAACGGGACTATTAATCCCGCGACGGGCAAGGTATACAACTACAACACGTACACGCAGCAGTTCGGTAACAATACCGCCGAGCACAGGACAACGCCCATCAACTTTTATGCGCAAGATCATTGGCAGGCGTCGCCGAATCTGTCGCTGAACTATGGCGTGCGCTACGAATACCGCTTCTTCCCTGCGTTGAATCAGAATGGCGCACTGGCCATTTCGCGTGTTTTGCCGGGCGATCCCACGAACGTTGCACCGCGTCTCGGATTTGCACTGCGCGCGGGCGATAAGACGGTGGTGCGAGGCGGTTATGGTATCAACTATGACACGTTGAATCTCCGGTTGATTTCTCTGGTGGACCGCTCCAATGGTAACCAGGTACAGACATTTACCGTGAGCGGCACAGCAGCGGGAGCGCCGCAGTATCCCGCGGCATTCAGCGGGCCGGCAACGAGTTTTGCGGTGAAAACGAGTGTGTACGGTTTTGCGCCGAACTTCCGCACGCAGTATGCGCAGCAGAGCGACCTGGCCGTGGAGCGGCAGATTGGCACCGACTACTCGGTAGCGGTGGGCGCGCAGCTGTACCTGGGCCGGCGTGCTCCGCTGCTGATCGATACGAACCTGGGCGCCGTGACGGGCCGGTTGCCGGATGGGAGGGCGATCTATGGCGGTGCACGGCCGAACACGGCATTTGGACAAATCTTTCAGCTGACCAGTGTGGGTGGCGACACCTACTATGGCGGCTATGTGGACCTGAAAAAGCGTTTAAGCCACGGCGTCCAATTCGACGCGTCGTATACGCTGGGCTGGGCTTTTAACAACAACGATGGCGTCGGTGACAGCGGGAACACTGTAAGTGATTCCGGCAACATAAACCGCGATTACGCGTTCTCTTCCAGCGATCAGCGGCATCGCTTTGTGATGCAGGGCGTGTGGCAGCCGCGTGTCACGAGCGGCGGTCTCACGACAGCGTTGCTTGATGGCTTCCTCTTCTCGACAAACGCGACGGTCACGTCAGGGTTTCCGTACTCCCCGGTCGCGGGACCGGACCTGAACATGGATGGGGTGGCGAACGATTACGCGAATTTTGGGTCTCGCAACAGCTTTCGCGGACCTATTTTCCGGGAGTGGAATGTGCGCGGCAGCCGGACGTTTCCGGTTTACCGTGAACGCGTGTCGCTGGAATTGATCGCGGAGGCGGAGAACTTGCTGAACTCCACCAATGTGGCGTGCAACGCCGGCGGTTGCGGAGGTGCGTTGAATACCACGTACGGTACCAACTACCGTGCTTCGGCATTTGGGCCGGTGGTTGCGCCAGCAGCCGGTTTTGGCGCTCCGGTGAGCGCCTTTAACTCCAGGCAGGTGCAACTTGGGGGGCGCATACGTTTCTGACGCGTGCTTTATTCGCTGCCGCTGTTCTGTCACTGGGTGCTGCTTGGGCGCAGGTGCCTCCTGCGCGTGTTGCGCCGAAGCATAAGCTGCTGGTTGTGTCCGTGGATGGGTTTGACTGGCGCTATCTGCGCGACCGTGACACGGATCACGAGCGCATTCCGAACTTGCGCACGCTGATGGCGAGGGGCCAGGTTGCAGATGGTGTCACTGGTGTGTGGCCCACGATCACGTGGCCGTCGCATACCACGCTGATGACCGGCGCGCCGCCCGATGTGCATGGCATTCTGGGGAACCGGAGGCCACGTGCCGAAGGTGGCGATTACTATTGGACCGCCGACCTGATCAAGGTGCCTACACTGCTGACCTGCGCGGCACAGCGAGGGCTGTCCACTGCTGCCGTGACCTGGCCCGTAACGGTTGGCGCACCGCTGACTTGGAACCTGCCGGAGTACTTCCAGCGGCGGAACGGCGGCTCCATGGATATGGAGAGCGTCGCTTCGAAAGCCGTGCCGCCGGACCTGGTTCAAGCCATCAGCCATGATGAACCGTCGTTTCCGCAGCAATGGATGGATGACCGCACGCGCACACTGGCGGCCGTCTGGTTGCTTCGGCATACCCAACCGGATCTGCTGCTGGTGCACCTGGTGGACCTCGACTCGGATCAGCATGATCTTGGGCCGTTCAACATATTTAGCAGGGCCACGCTCGAGCGCACGGACGCGCTCATCGGTGAGATGGTGCGAGCATTGCCGCCGGCGTATGACATCGCCATTACCGCAGACCATGGCTTTGAACGGGTGGACCATACCGCCAACCTGAATGTACTGCTGGAGCAGCATGGCATTGCTGGCACGGTGCGCTCGCTTGGAGGGCTTGCCGTTACGGATGACGCGGCCGTGGCGGCGTTTCTGCGCGAAGAAGCCGCCTCGGGGCAGGACGGTATAGGCCGCGTTGTTCCGCAGGAAGAGCTTGCGAGGTATGCGCCGTCGCTGGGAGGCGTGGCGCTTGCAGTGGAGCCGCAGGAGCACTTCATGTTTGGCATGGGTGGGGTACCGCCTGCCGCCGATGCCGCAACCCACGACCGCCCGAGCCCGGCGAAGAATGGCCCGCAATACCTGACGCCACCCTACGAGAAGGGCAACCATGGCTTCTGGCCGGTGCGTGGCGATTACAGCAGCGTGTTCATCCTGGCAGGCCCGGGCGTGGAAGCCGGGCGGCTTGGCCGGATTGAGATGACCGGCATCAAGGACCGCTTCGCTGCGGTGCTGGGCCTGACTTGTCCCTAGGCTTCTGCCGTCTGTCATACTGGGACGTGCAGGCGGACCGAACGATCGCTGCCGCCCGGTGCACCAGGCCGGGCAGGGGAGGAAAGTCCGGACTCCGCAGGGCAGTGTGCCGGGTAACGCCCGGGATTTGCGCGTCAAGGCGCAGAGACGGCCAGTGCCACAGAGACGATACCGCCTTGGTGCAAATCAGGGTAAGGGTGAAAAGGTGCGGTAAGAGCGCACCGCGCCGGCAGTAATGCGGGCGGCATGGTAAACCCCACACGGAGCAAGACCAAATAGGCGGGAAGAGTGTCTCCGTTCGCGGAGCCATGATGCGTGCCGGCCCGGCGCGCCAGACTCGCGGGTAGGTTGCTGGAGCCATGCAGTAATGCGTGGCCTAGAGGAATGATCGTTCAGCACAGCAATGTGTGGACAGAATCCGGCTTACAGGTCCGCCTGCGATTTCTCCGCTGCGAGGCGTTTGTTTAAGAGCGGAACGCTAAGGGCGCGATGGTTGAACGCGAAGGGCGCGATGTTCAGGATTTTCCATGAAAGGAGGGCTGCTGCTTTGTCTTTGGAGTTTGGCGGCCTTTGCGAAAATCCTTCGCGGCCTTTGCCTTCGGTTTTGCACGCCGTGTGCTACTTCACCAGCGGTCCGGCGTTGCCGGTGAAGAGTGCGCTGCGCGTGACGACGGCGTTGAGCAGGGCGATGCTGCAGGCGATTGTCAAGCAATCTTCCGCGACAGCCACGGGCCAATCCGGAACCTTGAGCGCGGTGACGGTGCGGGTGCGGACGAACCATCCGGCGTAGGTGCCAAGCAGCGCACACACGATGCCCAGGAGAATGGCCGCGGCGGGGCTGAGGAGGAGCGGTTGCGCGAGCAGGAGGCCAACGAATGCGCCGAACAGTGAGCGGCCCAGCAGCCCGATGGGAGCGGTGCGGCTGGGCGTGTTGGGCAGCTTGTCTCCCACATACTCGCCCAGCGCCATCAGCGTAAAGATGACGACGGCCACCAGGTTTGCCGTGAAGGACCGCCAGCCGAGAAAGTGCAGCGCCCCCCGGTAGGCAAACCAGCACACGACCGCGACCGGTGTGAGGGTGCGAAGGCCTGTGCAGACGCCGAGCAACGCGATGAGCAGATATCCCATGGGCTTTAGGATGCCGGGAGCAGAGAAGCTGCACAACGGTAAAAGACGACGCGGCGTGTTTGAGACACCGCGTCGTGCCGGGGTCTAGCGTGCCGCAGCGGGCAGTTGCAGCATGAGTGCGCTGCCGTTGCCGGCGGTTTCCACGCTGGGCAGTTGCCCATTCCAGCGCTCGATCAGCGCCCGCTGATTTTCCAGGCCGCGCAGTTGCAGCAGCTGCGGCGTGATGCTGGTCTGGCGGATGCGGTTTGCCTCGGCCTCGCCCTGCGCGCGCGTCACGCTGGATTTGGCTTCGCCCTCGGCTTCGGCTACCTGCTTGGCGGCTTCGGCCTGCGTTTTGGCAAGCTCGTTGCGGGCGCGCTCCGCGTCCTGGATGGCCTGCGCCTTGGCGGTGATCGCGGAGGCAATGACCGCCGGCACGCGCGGTGCACCGATAAAGCCGAACTGCTGAATCTGAACGCCAACGGGGTCGAGTTGTGCCTGGATGCGGTGTTGCACGCGGTCCAGGAACTCTGTCTTACCCTCGCCATAAATCTGCTCGACGGTGTAGGTGGACGCAACCTGGTTGAGCGAGTTGCGCACCGTGTCGCGCAGGATGCCGTGGGTGAACTGCTCCAGGTCTGCCACGCGGTATTTGACATAGAAGTCAGGAACGCGGCGTGGATCGATGGAGTAACTCAAACTAACATCGGAGTAGATGTCCATGCCTTCCTGGGAGTTAAAACCCATCTCTTCGTTCACCGGCCGGCCCTCGTTCAGATCGCGCGTCCACTTGACCGTTTGAACGTACGTGGGAAACTCGATGATTTGGGAACGCAGGGGCGAGTAGAAAACCCATCCTGTACGGATCGGTATTTCTGACGCGCCGCGCTGGGAGCCGCTGAGCACGACCTCCACGCCGACATGGCCCGCGCCGATGCGCGTGATGGAGAAGACGTAATTGAACAGGATGGACAAGGCGATGACGGCGGCAAGTGCGAGTCCGGCAAGCTTTAGCAGCGCCGCGACTTTGCGTGTTCCCTCATCGGTGCCGCGGTTGGATGTATTCATCATTTCATTCAGGAGCGTCATGGCGTACTCCTCCTCCAGAGGAGCCGAACACTGGCTGCACAGCCGGTCACCGTGAGGGCAAGCAGAGCCAGCCCGCCGTACAGGGCGGAGTCGCTTGGCTTATTCATCAGGGAGAACGCAATCACCATCAACTTATAACTAAGGACGATGATAAGGAGCGTGAGAAGGGATTTAAGGTACTGCATCGTATGTCGCCTGGCCTGTCTCTCAGGCCTAACAACACGTTCTATGTTACTCCTGCCGGCGCGCTTGCAACTGTACAAAAAAGTAACATGCAGCCGGTTATCGTGTGAACAGTTCCAGAGCGACCACCGTGCGCCGGTGTAGCCTGAACTGAGAGATGAAGCTGCGCAATGACAGGGTAGAGGCGGGCACGCAGCCCGCGACCGAACTCATATTTGGCGAGTGGTATCCGGCGTTGCGCGCGGACGGGCTGGCGAAGGGCAAAACCGCCACGGCCCTGCTGCTTGGCGTGCCGCTGCTGGTTGGCCGCAAGGGCGATGGCCAAATGTTCGCCCTGCGCGACCTGTGCCCGCATCGCGGCATTCCGCTTTCCGCCGGCTGGTTCGATGGCGAGACGGTGCAGTGCAGGTATCACGGCTGGAAATTCGAGCCATGCGGCGGCCAGTGCGTGGAGATTCCGTCGCTGACGCAGGTGGACACGTTGGAACCCACGAAGATCCACGCGAGCGCGTATCCGTGCCGCGAAGCGGACGGCTATGCCTGGGTGTTCCTGCCGGAAGCCGGAGCCGGGCGCATCGCGGAAGGGTCAATGTTGCCGGCGATTCCAGAGGTGGCGAAGTTCTCCGAAACGTACAGGAGCGCGCACCTGAGTGCGGACCTGCCGTGCAACGTGGATCACGGCATCATCGGCCTGATGGACCCGGCGCACGGACCGTTTGTGCACCAGGCGTGGTGGTGGCGCTCTGCCGCGTCAATTCACGAGAAGACGAAGCACTTCGAGCCGATCCCGGACGGTTTCCGCATGAGTTCGCACGCGCCAAGCAGGAACTCCGCGCCGTACAAGCTGCTTGGGGTGTATGGGAGCGAAATCACCACGACGATTGATTTCACCCTGCCCAACCGGCGCTCCGAGACGATCCGGGCGGGAGAGAAGTGGTTCGCTTCCTTAACGACCGTCACGCCGGTTACTCCGTCACGCTGCCGCATCGATGTGATGGCATGCTGGAACATTTTTTACAACGTGCCGTTCGTGCCTGCGATTGCGCGTTATTTCGGCGCGAAGTTTGTGCGGCAGGATCAGGAGACGATGATCCAGCAGGCAGAGGGTTTGCGCTTTCGTCCCGCCATGATGCTGATCGATGACGCTGACAAGCCCGCGAAGTGGTATTTTGCGCTGAAGCAGCGGCGGCTTACGGGCAAGGGAGAGCACCCGTTGCAGGGGCCTGTTGCGCTCCATTGGAGAAGCTAGAACTGTCGCAAGATGGTTATGTAACGGCCTCTTACGGCGGAGCGAGGGCGATTGTCAGAACGAGAAAAGCAGTCTGTTCCCGAGATGATTGGTGAGTTCCTGCGCGAAGCTGCAGTGCTCGTTCTGGTCTTTGTTCCATTGGAGCTTTACAAGGCTCCTGGACGCGTACAAGAATGGCAGTGGCTGATTGGTATTCTTCTGTTCAGCACGGCCGTTTTGACACTTGGCATCGTTTTGGAAAGGAGTCGAAGATGAGCGCTGTAGGCGAAGCACTGGCCGGCTTAAGCGTGTACTTCCTCCTGTTGTTCGGCGCAGGCATGTTGTGGGTCAGGCGTGAGAAGTCTCAGAGAGACACAGACGCCGCGGTCCCCCGGGCACGAGGGAGTGCTGTGGCCGCCATACCTGCTCTTCGGCACAGTGCTCCGCCGCCTCGCTAGCTGGCGTTGACTGCTTCCATTGCCTCAGGGCTTCAGCGCGATGTTCTTGATGGTGACCGGCGTTACCGGCCGGTTGTGCGCGTTGCGCGGTACGCGTGCGATTTCGGCGGCCAGCTTGACCGACGCGTCGTCGCACTGGCCGAAGATGGTGAATTTGCCATCGAGCGAGGGTGAGGGCGCGCCGGTGATGAAGAAGGAGCTGTCGTTCTTGTCCGGGCCATCGTTGGCCATGGCGAGCCGGCCGGGGCGGTCGAAGGTCAGGCCGGGAACGGTTTCGATGCTGTACGTGAATCCTGGGCCATCCGCGCCGCCGGGGTAGTCCTGCTGCTGAATCATGAAGTCGGGAATGACGCGGTTGAAGTGCAGGCCGGCATAGAAGTTTCTGCCGTGCGTTGCGGCTGAAGCGGCGGCATTCGGAATGGGGTGCTTGCCTGCGGCGAGATCCGTGAACGTGGCGGTTGCGATGGGTGCCTGCTCGCGGAAGAGTTTGCACGTCAGCGTGCCCATGGTGGTGTCGATGACTGCGGTGGGTCCGGTGGGATCGGGCGGCGGCAGCGTGGGAATGGACGGCGGTACCGGTTGTGGCACGACGCTCGCGGGTGGGACGTCCTCGACGATGGGTGGAAGCGGTTCACCGGGCTGCACGATGGTGAGCTTGTTGATGGCGATGGCCTTGGCCGGACGATTGCCCACGGCCAGCAGCGTATGCGAAATCTTTGCGGCGACCGCAACTGAGGCGTCATCGCACTGGCCAAAGATTGCGCCGCGTTTGTTTTTGTCAAACTCGTCGTCGGCGTGCAGCGTGATGAGAAAGAAGGAGATGCTGATCTCGCCAGCGTGCGTTGCCATGGCGAGGCGCCCGGGGCGGTCAAAGCTGATGCCGGGAATCGTCTCGCGCGCGATGGGCGGGCCGGCCGGACCTTCGCCGCCACCGTAGCGGTCGCCTCCACGGATGCCGTCCGGGATGCCGGCGAGCGCGGTGCCATCGTAGAACGGCTTGCCGTGCACTTCGGTCAGGTTCATCGCGTCGTGCCAATCCTTTGTGCGTTGTGCGAGCGCGATAAAGTTTGCCGTTGTGCGGGGTGCCTGCTTTGCATACAGGCGGCAGGTCATGCGGCCAAGCGTCGTGTCAAAGACGGCGATGGGGCCGGTTGGTTCCACTCCGCGTGCGGTGGGTACGCGAGTTTGCGCGGCGAAGAGGCTCGCCAGCATGAGCGAAAGAAGGGCGGTTGCCGGACCAACACGGGGCATAGAAGTCTCATAC
>CAXUBG010000083.1:0-3062 GCA_964249285.1 uncultured Terriglobus sp.
CCAAGCAGTGCGGCCATAAAGTTGCTGGGTAAATTGCCGCACTTGCCGCCACGGCGTGTTACAGTGCGGCTGTGAGTGCCGTGCGTGTCTGCTTCATGCGGCGCAACTGATAGCCGGTAAACAGGCCGGCGGCGGCAAACATGACCAGTAGAACCGTTGCATTCTCAGGCGACGGCGCGCAGGGAACGATTGGGGAGAACTGGGGAGAGATCGCGGCTGAAGTCTGCACGACGGTTGAACTGATCATACCCGCAAGGTTGGCCGACGCATGGGCTTGAGCGGAAATGGCAGCGATAACGGGGAGAGTGGCGAGAAGCTGCTTGACCTTCATGAAGAACCTCTGGTGTAGGATGGCCGCAAACCTGAGCGGCAAGCGAAGTGCTGATGCGCCGTATCTAACGCCGGGCTAATAACGACTATATAGCAAGTGCCGCAAGATGGGTCACGCTTCCGCCCATTTCACGTTGTTTTCATAGATGCTTACCGTTGGGTCCCGGCGGACCACCAAGTGCCGCGGGGCGGATAAACTCATCCAAGGTATGCTTCGTTCGTTCTTCATTGCCCTGTCACGAAATCGGCCCCTGCGGCGCATCATGGAACGCTCCGCGCCAGGACGCCGCATCTCCAGCCGCTTTGTTGCTGGTCTGACCGCAGAAGACGCCATCCGCGTGACGCGGGACCTGCACCGGCAGGGATTTGCGGTGTCATTGGATTCGCTCGGCGAGAGTGTGCGTTCAGAGGAGGCTGCACGGGATGCGGCTACTGTGTATCACGAGTTGCTTGATGTAATTGCGCAAGAAGGTCTGAATGCCAACGTGTCTGTGAAACTGACAGGCGTGGGGATGGACGTGTCGGCCCAACTGGCAGAAAGCATCGCCGGTGACCTTGTGGCCCATGCAGCCAAGCTGGGCAACTTTGTCCGCATTGACATGGAAGGAACGCCGTATACAGAGGCGACCATCACCCTAACGGAACATCTACATGCCTTATATCCCGGTGCGGTAGGAACCGTCCTGCAGGCTTACCTCTACCGTACAGAGCACGATGCCACTCGTTTGCTGGATGCGGGCATTCGCATTCGCCTCTGTAAGGGGGCCTACAAGGAGCCTGCTTCGATAGCCTTCCCGCAAAAACTTGATGTAGACAGGAACTACGTGCAACTAGCGCAGAAGATGCTCCCTTCGGGTGTGTTTTGCGGCCTGGCGACGCATGATGAGGCAATGATCACGGCGACAGAGCGCTTCGCTGGGGAGCACGGCATTGCGAAGAGTGCGTTTGAGTTTCAGATGCTGTACGGCGTTCGCCGCGACCTTCAGCGCGACCTGCTGGCGCGTGGCTACGGCGTGCGAGTGTATCTGCCTTTTGGGACCGATTGGTACCCCTACTTTATGCGGCGCTTGGCGGAGCGGCCCGCGAACGTCCTGTTCTTGGCGAAAAATTTATTGAAGTGGTAGCAGAATGCGCCGTTTCTGAATCCTAAGCGGCGACGCAGCGTCCTAACGATGTGTCTTTCTCCGTATTCAGCCGCTCGGCTGCGCTTTGTGCGGCGTGTCTCGTCTCAACGCTCCCAGTTGCTGGACAGAGTGAGTCTATGCCCGTAGAGCGTGCTGCTGTTCAAGGCGAGTTCGTCACGAGCGCTTTGCCTGATTCTCCCGGCGTCGTGTTCAGTTCATCTCAGGAGCAGACGCAGACGGGGAAACAGGAGCCGGCCAAAGACGCGGATCCCACGCAAAGCATTTCGGCGGAGCAGAAGAAGCAGTACGAGGCACCCGGCAACGAACCACATCAAACCCCTCGCATTCTGGGCATTATGCCGAATTTTCAGTCGGTTACCGCAGACCAGCAGCTTCCGCCCGAAACTGTAAAGCAAAAGTTCACCATCGCTGGAAAGAGCTCCTTCGATTACTCATCGTTCCTCCTTGCAGCTGTGCAGGCGGGGTTTGCGCAGGATAGCAACTCCTATCCGGAGTTCCGGCAAGGTGCCATTGGCTACTTCCGTTATTACTGGCACACGCTGGCGGATACCGCGGACGAGAACTTTATGGTCGCGGGTGCCTTTCCAGCCGTATTTCACCAAGATGCGCGCTTTTATACACTTGGCCACGGCAGCTTTCTGCACCGGGCCGGGTATGCCTCTTCTCGCATCTTTGTGACGCGCAACGATCATGGTGATGAAACGGTCAATCTTTCGGAGATCGTGGGAGCGGGTGCCGCAGCGGGCGTCTCCTCGCTGTACTATCCCACGCGATACCAGACCTGGACCAAAGTTGGCCAGAAGTGGCTGACAAGCGCTCTGATTGACAGCGCGAACTTTACCTTTAAGGAATTCTGGCCGAGCATTAATCGAAAGATCTTTCACGAGCACTGAGTACATAATCACCGGTGGAGGTCTGCTTGCTTTCGCCGCGCCTCCCACACCTTTACGTATTTCCAGTGGGCGTACACAGCGTGATTAAGGTGAAAGATCAGGCCCTCCGCCCCATCGAGAAATCCCGCGCGTAGAACATAGTTCTTTATGAAGCCGAGGAGCGGATGACTAAGGGCTTGCAACAGCAGCAGCCAGCCTGCAGTTCCGGTCTTGCGCCGGGTTAACGACGCGACTGTGCCGGTGCTGTACTCGTTCATGTGATCCAAATAGTTTGCGAAGTCGGGGTAGCCGTAGTGGAGCAGATGGTTCGTTAGCCTACCTTTATGTTGACCGTACTGCGGCGTGCCGTGCGGTCCGATGCTCTCGTCCACGGTGGCCATGCCGCGCCGGAAGAGACGCAGTTTGTCATCCGGGTACAGGCCCCCATGCCGCATCCAGCGCGTCAGAAAAATGTTGAGCCGCGGCATCCAGTAGGCGTTGTGCGCTGGATCTAAAAGTGTTTGCTGTATCTCCGCGGCGAGGTCCGGCGTGACCACCTCGTCGCCATCGAGCAGCAGTATCCATTCGCCGGTGCACTTCGCGATGGCGATATTTTTCTGCTCGGCATGTCCCTTGAAATCACGGTTGAAGAAGTGTTTCGCACCGAACTCGCGCAAGATCACAGGGGTGCGGACCGTCAAGCCTGTTGCGACGA
>CAXUBG010000083.1:3072-12821 GCA_964249285.1 uncultured Terriglobus sp.
TCTCAGATACCCACCCCGCAACGCCGGCCAAGGTGCGCGGCAGGTTCTTCTCCTCGTTCGTGGCGATCATCGCAACGGACACGGTTCCCGTACTTTGATCCGCTGCCTGCAGCGGGTATTCTGGCTCTGCTGTAGTCACGCTGTTGAGTGTAGTGGATTGGGTCTAAGCCGCTTCAACGGCCTCCTGCACAGCGTGCAGATCATCAAGGTAGTCACCGGAAGGCAGTTCCTGCAGGACGCTTCGCAGCTCACGCCGCAGGGCGACGCTGACGCGCCCCGTACGGCAAGCATCGTGCAGCAACGTGCAGAGTTCATCCTCATGTTGCGTGATGCATCGCATGGTGTGCAGCAGCGTGTCAAGCCGGTGCTGCAGGTCGCCACCGCAACGCACACCTGCATCTCTCTTGTTCGAGGCCGGACCCTTTGCCGGGCGAGATGACTTCGAAGCTGCCTTCCTCGCTGCGGCTTTCTTCTTTGTTGCCTTCTTGGCCATGGCTGTTCGATGCACGCTAGAACTCGTACCGTGCGCCAAACTGAATCTGCCGGGAACTAGTCAGCGTATTCGTGATCAGGCCCGCGCTGGCGACGCGGCCAGACGTGGTGAATACGTTGCGCTGGCTGGGGATCGCGAAGTTTGCGCGGTTCGGGATGTTGAAGACTTCCGCGCGCAACTGCAGACGGCCGCGATCGCCAAGGAGGAAGGTCTTGTTCACCGCGCCATCTAACGAAATCAGACCTGGGCCGATGAGCGTATTGCGGGGCAGGTCGCCGAAGTAGCCAGGAGTTGGTAAAGAGAAGGCAATTGGATCGAAGTACTGGACGGGACCGCCCTTGATGGGATTGGCGCTGCGTCCCGGCACGAGGTCAGGGCGCTCTTGCGACGGTCCGGTGCCGATGCGTGCCCGTGCGTTGTCATAGCTGATAAGCGTGGAAAAGGGTGCACCGGAGCTGAGGAGCATGATGCCATTTACCTGCCACCTTGCGGCAAACCACTGCGGCCCACGCAGCCGTGGCAGGTCTGCCGTGGCCGAGGTGCTGGAGTAGTTGCGCAGATCGTAATTCGACAGGCCCTTTTCGGCGGCAAGGCTGTCGGGATCCTGTGGCAGGTCGTTCTCCGTGCCCTGCGCCGTCACCAGCGAGCCGGTATCCAGCGCCTTGCTCCACACGTAGGTCGAGCGCATCTGCACGCGGTTGCCCAGCCGGTAATCGAGCGTGGCCTGTAGAGCGTTATACGTCGAGAGTCCGTTGGTTTCCTTGTAGCGAATCGACGTAAAGTTAGGATTCCTAACGACTGAGTTCACCGGAAAAAACTTGCGGCCGTTCACAATCTGCGGAATGGCCTGGTTCTCATCCACAATGCGTTGGTCATGCACTCCGCGATCGGCGGAGTAGGCCAGCGTCAGCAACATGCCGCGTGCCAGCTCCTGCTGCACACTCGCATTCCACTGCATAACGTACGGGCTGGCGGGGCGGTATTGCACCACGTCAATCCGTCCCAGCACGAAGTTGGCGGGCGTGATAGTCACGTGCGGAAACGTTGGATTATTCACGCTGCCCACCGTGTAGAACGGCGGTTGCGTGCTGCCCGCGTTCAGGTAAAAATCCGTCCACAGTGGGTCAAAATAGACGCCGAAGGCGCTGCGGACGCTGGTGCGCGCGCCCGGTGAGTACGCCACGCCAACGCGCGGCGCGACGTTTAGATTTGCCGGATTCGTGTAGAGCGGGCCAACAGTGTCGCTGCTGTCGTGTAGGACGTCGCGGACCGTGGATTGAAGGCCGTCGATCTCGACCGGGACGCTGGCACGCTCATAGCGCAGGCCGGAGGTCACGCTCAGCGTCTGTGAGGCGCGATAAATGTCCGTAATGTATGCCGCCTCCATGTGCTGCCGCCAATGCCGGCGCGGGTGGCTGCCCGGCAGCGCGACTTCAACGGCAGATGGCTTTGCCGCAAGAAAGTTAGCCACCGAGGTGAACTGATAGAAGCCATTTTGCGACTGCGCGGCCTCCTGTGGAAAGAGGATCTGCTTCTCATCAGCGCCAATGGCAATGGTATGCCGGCCTGCGATCAACGTGAGATCGTCGCTGCCTTCAAAGAGGTTAAGAACGTTCACATTTGGACCGAATCGCATGGGGCCGATCATGGCAAGGCCGGTGATGCTGATCGATCCAAACGGATTGCCCGTCACGAACGACAGCGAAGGATCGAGCGTGGGAATGATGTTGTACTCCAGCGTGTAGTACGAGCGGTTGTAGCTGGCACGCGCCTCGTTGACCAGCCGCTGCGAAAAGCTGTGCGTCAGCTGCGCCGTGGCGTATTGCGAGCGCGAGCGGTTGTGGCTCGCCGAAAGCTGCAGCGAGTCGGGGGTGCGCACGTTGGCATTGTCAAAGTGAAAGCGGGCGAAGTACGACGTCTTGTCCGAGTGCTGATGGTCAACGCGGACCACGAAGAAATCCTCTCCAGTCACGGCTGTGTTCGTGGATTGGTAAATGCCTGTACCGTCGGTGAAGACGGTGCTGTTGGATACGGGGATGATGGCCAGGTAGGGCCTCACTGCTGAGACTGCAGTGGAGCGCGCGGCGCCATTGGGCACCAGTGCCTGCGTAGTGATGCCGAGGTTCTGGCGCAATCCCTCGTAGTTGCCAAAGTAGAACGTGCCGCGATGCGTGATGGGACCGCCCATTGCGCCGCCGAATTGGTTGCGCTGAAAGGCAGGGATCGGCTGCGTCTTCGAGTCGAAGTAATTCTTCGCGTCCAGGGAGGAATGACGCACGAACTCGAAGAGTGCGCCGTGAACATCTTTGGTGCCGCCTCGGGTGATCTCGTCGATGATGCCGCCGCCAGTGCGGCCAAACTCCGCGCCATACCCGTTGGTCAGCACGCGAAACTGCGCGATCGAATCCACGCCGGGAATGACACCGGAAGCACCGCCGGGCGTGTTGTTATACGCGTCATTGACGTCGGTCCCGTCCAGTAAAAATTCGACCTGGTTGGGCCTGCGTCCAGCGATGGAAATCTGGCGGCCCTGCCCCTGGGAGTCGGGATTGACACGGCGCGAGGGCACCACGCCTGGGGAAAGCAGCGCAAGCTGGGTGGTGTCGCGCCCGTTCAGCGGTAACTCTTCAATGGAACGCAGGTTGGTCACTGCGGACAGCGAGACATCCTGGTTCTCGACCGACACTTCGCTCGTGCTGACCGTAACTTCCGCTGCGGTGGCCTGCACATTAAGCTGTAGGTCCAGGTGGGCCTGCTGGCCGACGGTTAAAAGGATATTCCCGTGCTGCTGCGCAAAACCCGGCGCATCGACCGTAATGCGGTACAGACCGGCGGGCAACTGTGGAACGGCGTACAGGCCGGCATCGTTCGTTTCTGTCGCACGCCGCGCCGTCCGGCTCTCTTCCGTAATAGTCACGCGAGCGTGCGCGATCTGCGCGCCCGCCCTGTCTCGCACAATGCCAGAGAGCGATGCATTCGACCCTTGCGCAACGGCGACGGAGGTAGTGAGCACCGCAAGCGCGGCAACGGTGCAATACGCAAAGCGCTTTCGCGTATCGTTCGCTTCCTGCCGTGAACCAAAGATCATCTTTTCAGCATAAAGTGCGATTGCCGGTAGAGCTCGGTGTGGCGGCAAACAGCGGCCAGTTACGCCGTGCGGTGAATGGTGACAGCATTCGCCTGTGTTATCGGCGTCAGCAGAACGGAAGAGATGTTGACGTGCGCGGGACGGGTGACCGCCCACACTATGGCTTCGGCAACGTCGTCCGGCGTAAGCGGCGTGGTGTTGGCATAAACCTTGGCCGCACGTTCCCTGTCACCACCGAAGCGGACCTCGCTGAACCGCGTTTCTACCATGCCCGGGTCGATGCTGGTGACACGGACCGGGGTGCCCATCAGGTCGATGCGCATGCCCTCACTCAGGATGCGCTCCGCCGCCTTTGTGGCGCAGTAGACCGAGCCACCCGCATAGGCCATCCATCCCGCCGTGGAGCCGAGATTGACAACGTGGCCTGCACTGCGCTCCACCATGCCGGGGAGAACGGCACGCGTTACGTACAGCAGCCCTTTTACGTTAGTGTCGATCATCTCGTCCCAGTGGTCGGGGTCGTCGTGGTAAATCTTCTCAAGGCCGCGCGCCAGGCCTGCGTTGTTCACCAGGATCTCGATGCTCCGCCAGGCCGGGGGCAGCTCCGCGACCGCAGACTCGACTTCCAGCCGCTTCGTCACGTCGATGGCGACGCTATGTACGTCCGCAGCACCGGCGTGCAGCAACTCGTCTCGCATGGCAACGAGCGCGTCTGCCGATCGTGCACAGAGCAGCAGCTTTGCACCCTCTTTAGCCAGCGCAACTGCGGTTGAACGGCCAATGCCTGCGCTTGCTCCGGTGATGAATGCGACCTTCCCCTTGATGCTGATGCCCATGGCGTGCCTCTCTATTTCTATCGTAGGGCAGGAGAAAGGGGCTGCCAGAAGACAGCCCCTTTCTCGATGTGATCTACAGCTACTGACCGGTGTCAGGAGCTTGTGTCGCGACGCCAATGGACGGCCCGGAGACGACCATCTCCACACGGCGATTGAGGGCCTTGCCGGCAGCACTGGAGTTATCCGCAACGGGCCTGGACTTGCCGTAGCCGGTAGCGGTGACGCTGCTGGGACTGACGCCGTTGTTGACCAGGAAGGCCTGTGTGGCATTCGCACGATCCTGGCTCAACTTCAGGTTGTACTCGTCGCCGCCCACGGCATCGGTGTAGCCCTCGATCTGCAACTTCAGGTCAGGGTATTGCTGCAGGATGACCGACACCTTGGCCAGCGAAATCTGTGCGTCCTGCTTCAAGTTGCTTTTGCCAGTGTCAAATAGCACGTCGCCAAGCGTCACAACGAGGCCGCGTGGTGTCTCTTGCGTGGCGAGTACGGCGTTCAATTGCGTGCGTAGCTTCTCTCGCATGGCAACGACAGACTGCTGTGCCGCAGCCGCTTGTGCTGCGGAGTCGGCAGCCGCAGCGTTGGCGCGTGCGGCCTGTGCTTCAGCGCGGGCTCGTTCGGCAGCTTCGCGGTCCGCTGTGGCGCGTGCACGTTCGGCAGCAAGAGCTTCCTGCTGCGCGGCAAGTTGGGATCGCGCTGCCTGCGCCTCGGCTGCCTGGCGGGCGTCGACCTGTGCCTGCTGCCGCTCGGCTTCTTTCTTGCGCAGCGTGCTTATGCGGGCATCCTCCGCACCCTGCACGGCAGACCGGGCGAAGGTGATTTCTTCCTTCTTGGCGTCACCACTGCGTTTCTTGCCCATGTCGATGTCGTCGGCGTTCTGCAGGTCGGTTTTGACCTTGGCAATGATGTCCGGCGCGTACCGGTCAGCGCCGGCGGCTAGCGCGATGTTGTAGGCGTTATGTGCCTCGTACAATTCCAGCGGGCTGTGCTCGTTTCGTGTGACAGGATTGAAGACCGTCTTGGATCCGTCCGTCTGCGCATAGAGGCCCTTGGGCAGCAAGGTGTAATGCGCATTGACCTTGGTTAGCACACCCTGCGTCCTGTCGTCGATGATGTGGTTCTCCATCACGACAACGTCGCTGGGCACGTTAACCGCGAAGTACGGCTCAGCGGTGATAATCAGGCCGAATGCCTGCAGGTCCGTCGTTGCATGGAGATCAACTTTATTGCCGCCACCAGTCGGCAGCACTTCGCCCAGGCGCGAGGGTGTACCCTCCGGGGTGATGGCCCACAGCACGTACGTCAGATACTCCGGGCCGAAACCGTTAGCCGGAGTCAGTCCCTCCACATGGAGGTCGACCGAGAGGCTGCCCTTCTCACTTTGCACCTTCGCGTAGCCCTTGGTGCCGGAGAGCAGCAGCGTGCCGTCCATGGAGACGCGAGTAGAACCGCTGCGATGGAAGTAATTCACTGCGTCAAGGTCACGCTGCACGACGTTGACGCGATAGAGCGGGACGCCGTTCAGCTCGCCGGTGGGTCGGCCGCCGTTCTGGATGCCTCGCTGATTCGCTGTCCGGGGGTCGGCGGTGGGGTTGGGTTCCTGTGCGAACACAGGCTGCGCGAGGCAGGCAAGAATTGCGGCCGCACCAAGCTTCGCGGCCTTATGCATGGGATGCTTCATTGTCATTCGTGTCCTTTGAACGGGATGAAGTCTGCGCGTCTCCACAACGCGCTCATCTGCTGTCCTCATATTCGACGCACCAGGCAGGAACAGAGGTGCCTTAGAGCAAGATACGGCCGGTCCAATCTGGGACATTGTTGTGGCGTCGTACGGAGAGTTTCGCTCCGCAGTAATGCGAGTATTGAGACCAGGAGCACAGTCGCTACAATCGCGGAAGGCTATGCCTAGGTTCGTGTGGCAACGATGAAGTGTTCTCTCCTGACGGTGGCGGCGCTGAATGCGGTAAGTTATGGAGCAGTAGCGGCGGTCAGTCAAGTGGAACCACCGCATGTGTACAGCGGTTGGCAGTACGAGCGCACTGTGACACTCGCCGGCAAGGCACCGGAAGCTGAGCAATGCGTTGTCCTCGATGTTGCAACCTTTGCTCAGGCCGCTCCCGGGCTGCGGGACTTACGCCTGCTGCAGGATGGCCGCGAGATCGCTTACGCGCTGGACGAGAGCCATGACGAAGCGTTTGACCGCGCGTCTTCAATCCGTGCGGGCGGCGGAGAACCCGGTGACCGGGCGCTGTATGAAACTTCTCTCATCATCCCAGCACTTCCATCCAACTGGCCAGGACCTCAGCCCTTCAATCTGAACGCGCAGGATCATGCGTCTGGCTGGTTCTACGGTGAGGGCGAACTGCCAGCGCACGTTCCCGTGGAGCGTATCGGCATCCTTCCCCGTCCCGTGACGACCGCTTACCTAGCTCTCGCCGCATGGCAGCAGGGTGACCTGAGAAACCGCGAAGAACTTGATACGGTGCTAACCCCGCAACGGCCCTCGGCGGACTTCACGATCGGTGCGAACCTTCAGGTCCCCGCCGGGATCAACATCGGAGTGCACGGCGCGATGCCGTTCGTCCAGGCCTTCGTTCTGGAGATGCGCAGAAGGGAACTCTGCTTTCAGCCGCTCTCGGCCTCGCCGTTGCTGCTGCTGGCCGGCAACGAAAACGCGCGGCCGGTGCACTTCGACTACGCCGCGCACTTCCACCCCAGCGCAACACCGTTGCTAGCAACTCTGGGACCCGTGCGGCCCAATCCTGCGTATCAGGTCGCGCGCGACCACTGGACACCGAGGCTGACGCGGCTTCAGCGCCTGCTTGTATTGTGTGCCTGCGGTATTGCTCTCTTCACCGGCCTGGTTCGCGCAGCCGTTCAACGCCGCTGACCGGCTACCGGCAGTGTGCCGCCGCATCACCACTCTTTAGCGAATCCTGCAGGTCCTTTGCGACCACGACCAGCGGTTGGTACGGTGCGGTGTATCTGGCGGCAGTGACGAACGCATCCATTGCACTTTCGGCCTCTGACAACCGGCAACTATACAGAAGCGACTGCGCCCGCGAGAAATACGCATAGTAACACTTCGGCGCGGCTTTGATGCTCATGTCTGAAAGCCTCAGGACTTCGTTCCACTCGCCGCGTGCCCGCGCGCCATCAATCGGCAGCATGTACTTCTTCGTCGCGGAGTGGTCGATGTAAGTGGAGCCGGAGTAGTCATCCTTGATCGTCTGCGTGCCATCCGGTGCACAGGTGCTGTGGATGGTGGCGGTATCGTTGTTCGGCTTGCCTTCGCCGCCGAACTGCGGATGCAGCGGCGGGACAGACGCGAGACATGCAAGGAGCAGGACGAAAGAGGGCGCTTTCATGCGAAACAGGGTAGCAGGCGCACTAGAGGATCTGTAAAGCAAACGTATCGCTGCTTGGCTTCGACGGCAGCGGCACGCTCATGCAATGTAACCATCTCGTGGTACACGACATCCGAAGCGAAGTCATCTTGCTGCATAACGCGCATCTCCGCCGTTAATACGCGCCTTGAGGCCCCTTGCTGATCAAACTGTGTGCTCCAAGAGGGTGACACGCGATCTGTGTAAATCCATGCCGACACCACGAGTACAAGAGAACCGACGGACGGCGTCAATCACGCAATCATTCGAAGGTTGTTGATCTACGCCTCCAGCGCAGAGATGTTAAACAGAACTTCTCAGCGCAGCGTCTCGTCCACTTCGCGATAGAAGTCCGGCCGCTTCAGGATTTCCCGCGGTCGCGAGCCGTCTGCGGGTCCCACGAGGCCGTCGCGCTCCATCATGTCGATCAGAGCGGCGGCACGTCCATAGCCAATGCGCAACCGGCGTTGCAGCAACGATGTGCTGGCCTTGCCAAACTCAAATACCAGCCTGACTGCATCATCAAAGAGTGCATCTGTTTCACCTTCGTCGCCTGCGGCCGCTAGGTCGTTGCCTTTGTCATCCTTCGGACCTTCAAGGAACCCTTCGGCGTACTCTGCCTCGCCCTGCTGTTTCCAGAACGCGACCACGTCGCTGATCTCCTTCTCCGTGACAAACGGCGCATGCACCCGCTGCAGGCGCGACGTGCCCGGCGGCAGAAAGAGCATGTCACCCCGTCCCAGCAGGCTTTCCGCGCCGTTGCTGTCGATGATCGTGCGCGAGTCCACCTTGGTCGCAAGCCGGAAGCTCATGCGTGTGGGTACGTTGGCTTTGATGAGGCCGGTAATAACATCCACCGAGGGCCGTTGCGTCGCCAGGACCAGATGAATGCCCACCGCGCGCGCCATCTGAGCCAGACGCGTGATGCTCTCTTCCACGTTGGCCTTGTCCAGCATCATCAGATCGGCAAGCTCGTCGATGATGATCATGATGTAGGGCAACGGCTGCTGCTCCTCGCCATCTTCGTTGAAGAGTTGTCCGCTTTCGAACAGGCGGTTGTACTGGTCCAGGTTGCGCACGTGGCGCGAGGCCAGCAGCTTCAGCCGGCGTTCCATCTCGCGGACGGCATTGCGCAGGGCGTTGGCGGCCAGCTTCGGCTCCGTGATGATCGGCGTGAACAGGTGCGGAATGCCCTCGTACATGCCTAGCTCCACGCGCTTAGGATCGACCAGGATCATGCGCACCTGCTCCGGCGTGGCTTTGAACAGCACGCTCATGATCATGGCGTTGATGGCGACCGACTTACCCGAGCCAGTGGATCCGGCGATCAGCACGTGCGGCATGGCGGCGAGGTTGGCAGTAACAATACGGCCGTTGATGTCCTTGCCCATCGCCATCTCGACCTTGCTCTTGCTGTTGGCAAAACCTTCACTCTCTACGACATCGCGCAGCCAGATGGTCTCACGTTCGTGATTGGGCACCTGAATGCCGACAGTGCTTTTGCCGGCCATGCGCTCAATCAGGATGGACTCCGCCGCCATGGCAAGGCATAAGTCGTCCGCCAGGCCGGTTACGCGGCTGTACTTTACGCCGGCATCGGGGCGGAACTCAAACGTGGTCACGACCGGCCCAGGGTTGATCTGCGTCACTTGGCCGTCCACGCCAAATTCGCCGCATTTCTCGACCAGCACACGCGCTTCAGTGCGCAACGCTTCCTCCCGTACGGCGGCGTGTTCCTCGCTGCGGTAGAGCAGTGACGACGGCGGCAGTTCATATCCATGGACGCTTTTGGCTGTCAGAGTAACGGTCTTCAGACTGTCATCGGCACGTTTACCAAACGCGATGGGCCTCTCGTCAGGAGCCACTTGCCGCACATCATTCAATTGAGAGTTGACCGGAAAGGGAACGACCTCACCCTTACGCGGCGAGCCGGGAGATGCCGCAGC
>CAXUBG010000084.1:0-395 GCA_964249285.1 uncultured Terriglobus sp.
TCCGGACCCGGTGCTGGTCTCCTCCGCCGACGGCGTCGGAACCAAGCTGAAAGTCGCCTTTGAGCTAGGCATCCATCACACGGTGGGCTGCGACCTGGTGAACCACTGCGTCAACGACATCGCCGTGCAGGGCGCGACGCCTCTCTTCTTCCTTGACTATCTTGCGACCGGCAAACTGGAAGGCGGCGTGATGGAGAAGGTGGTGGAGGGCCTGTCCGAAGCCTGCAAGAGCAATGGCTGCGCGCTGATCGGCGGTGAGACGGCCCAGATGCCCGGTTTCTACGCCGATGGTGAATACGACCTGGCGGGTTTTATTGTCGGCGCGGTCAACCGGGACGCCATCATCACGGGCGAGAAGATCGAAGCGGGTGACGTGCTGTTCGGCCTGCCCTCCA
>CAXUBG010000084.1:405-1951 GCA_964249285.1 uncultured Terriglobus sp.
GTATGGGCCGGACCAGTATGTAAACGAATTGAAGGACAAGACCGGTGTCGCGCTGATGCGGCAACACCGCAGCTACCTGTCCGTGATCCGCAAGCTGTGCAACGCGGGGGTGGTCAGCGGCATGGCGCACATCACAGGCGGCGGCATCACGGAAAACCTGCCCCGCATCCTGCAAAAGGGGCTGTGCGCGCAGGTGCAGCTCGATGCCTGGGAGCCGCCGCCCATCTTCAAGCACCTTCAACAACTCGGTGCGATCGATCGCGACGAGATGATGCGGACCTTCAACATGGGCATTGGCTTGATCGTTGTCGTACCGGCGGAGCTGGCAAAGAAGGCGAAGGCTGTGCTGAACCGCGCCAACGAGCGGCATTGCATTATCGGCCGCATCGCGCGGGGCGAACGGCGCGTGCAGTACACATGAAAGGTCCACCGAAACGTTTAGGTGTCCTGCTGTCCGGGCGTGGATCGAACTTCGTTGCCATCGCAGATGCCATCGCTTCCGGCGCGCTTCGTGGCTGTGGCATTGCCGTGGTTCTGTCCAACGTGGAGAGCGCACCCGGACTCCTCGCGGCGCGCGCACGCGGTCTCACGGCGCTCGCACTGCCGTCCAGGGGCGTGCCTCGCGAGCAGCATGACGCACGCATGATCGCGAGTCTGATTGAATATGCAGTGGACTACGTCATCCTGGCGGGGTACATGCGCGTTCTCACGCCCGGGTTTATCCGGGCCTTCCCGGATCGCATCCTGAACATACACCCGTCGCTGCTGCCCGCTTTTCCAGGGCTGCACGCGCAACGGCAGGCGCTGGAATACGGCGCGAAAGTGGCCGGGTGCACCGTCCACTTTGTGAATGAGGAGGTGGATGGAGGCATCATCATTCTGCAGAGGTCCGTTCCCGTCCGCGCGGATGACACGGAAGAGACGCTGTCAGCGCGCATCCTGGAAGAGGAGCACCTTGCATATCCGGCGGCAATCGAGCGTGTCCTGAGCGGACGTTATGAGGCGGAAGGCAGGCGCTATCTGCGACGTGGCAGCAAAACCTAGCCCTCACTCCGCAAATTTGGCGGTATGTACGGCAGGTGCATTGGGCTGGAAATCTGCCGGCGCGAACTGGGCCTATCTTGATGCCGTCTTGCTTTCCTGCATTTTCGCCATGGTAAGCAGCTGCTGCGCGCGGGTACGAACCCTCTCCAAAAGGGCGTCATCTGTCACGAGACTTTCCAGCGTTGGCCGGATTGCACCAATCTCCGTTGCGCGCCCCTCCTTCACGTCCTCGCTCAGGTGAATGATGACGGGATCAAGCCCTAACCGGTCGTAGCGGTGCAGCCGGTCAAGTTCGAGGCCGGCCTGAAGCGTGTTCACCATGGCTAACATGTAGTCCAAAGTTTCGCCGAGTGGCTTGTTGTCGGTGTAGTTGAAGGTGCAGTGCGCCTCAGGGCCGCTCGCTGGTGCATAGGTCACCGCCTTGGAACCCATGTTTGCCAGACCTTTGCTCTTGGTCTCGCAGGGCTGCATTCCCTTGCTGCGATCCAGCAAGGCTCCCAGC
>CAXUBG010000084.1:1961-2465 GCA_964249285.1 uncultured Terriglobus sp.
CGGTGTACTCTCCCTGTCCGTGTGGCGGAATGGGGATGCGCCAGTGCGGTACAAGAAGGCCGGGCCGGTCATAGTCCACGATCAGGCGATACGGATCGCTGCCTGCCTGAGCATGGGTTGGAATGGCCAGACACAAAGCGCACAAGGGCGCGGCCACTGCATGCAACAGCTTCATCGAACTCCCATGGCGTCGTGGCTCTGGGCGGTATGCACGTGGCAAATGGCAATTGCCAAGGCGTCGGCTGCGTCGGCCGGCTCCGGCGCGTACTCCAGGTCCAGCAGGCGCGCCACCATGAACTGCACCTGCTCCTTGCTGGCAAGGCCGTATCCCACAACGGACGACTTGATGCTCAGTGGAGCATACTCCGCCACCGCAATGCCCTGCCCGGCTGCAGCGAGCAGCGCAACTCCGCGGACCTGGCCGAGCTTGATTGCCGACTTGGCATTCACTGAGTGGAAGACCTCTTCGATGGCCACCACCTCCGGGCGGTGCAGCTTGAGCAG
>CAXUBG010000084.1:2475-9494 GCA_964249285.1 uncultured Terriglobus sp.
ATTGCAGCTTGCCGCGGCCAGCATGGCCACGCCACGGACATGCCCCAGCTTCAACGCGCTTTTAGCGTTTGCCGCAAAAAAAACATCTTCGATTGCGACAGCATCCGGCGTGTACAGAGCCATCAGGGTAGTCAGCTCGGTATACACCTGCAGCAGACGCTGGGGTGTGCGTTGCTTCTTCTCAAGACGAATGGCACCGGCTGCGATGGGCAGCAGCTTGCGGTCGCGAGCCGTTTCTACAACTTCGAGCACGCCCCAACCCGTGAGCTCCGTACCGCAATCGATGCCAAAGACGCGCATAAGCCCAGTGTACCGGCTTGCGCTGTTCAGCGTGCGGTGGTTCTTACGGTGCACGGATGCGTCAGAAAACGACAGCCGTATCAAACAAGGAACGTCATGTTGCGGCTTGGCACAGGCTTACAGAACTGTTACACACCGGCCCTTGGCGTACGGGGTAGCGTGAAGTAGTGGCGTGCCGCAACCGCCCGGAAAGCAGTGTTTTGAATGTCCCCTGTTGCTACTGAAGACCGCACCGCCGTTGTACCCGCCACGCTGCCAACACGCATCGTGCCCGCCGCCGTTGCCGAGCGCGAGAAGGTGAAACAAGACCTCCGCCTGGGACGCGAGATGCAGCAAGGACGCATCAACTGGATCACTTCCATCTTCATGGGCCTCTTTCACGTTGGGGCCATCGCCGCGCTCTTCTTCTTCTCATGGCGTAACGTCGCTGCCTTCGCCGTAATGTACTTCCTCGCCATCAACGTTGGTATCGGCATGACCTACCACCGTCTCCTGACGCACCGCGGATATCGCGTGCCGCGCTGGCTTGAGATTTTCATGACCGCCTGTGGCACCCTCGCGCTCGAGGGCGGACCTATCTTCTGGGTTGCCACCCATCGCGTCCACCATCAGCACAGCGACCATGACGGTGATCCTCACTCCCCCAACGAAGGCACCTGGTGGGCGCATGCGGGCTGGATTTTGTCCGGCCGCGCGATGCATTCTGAAACTGCCCTGCTGGGACGCTACGCTCCGGACCTGACCCGCGACCCCGCGCAGCGCTGGCTTAGCAAATATCACTGGCTGCCCCTCACCCTGTCCGGATTTGTACAGATGGGCATTGGCTACGCGTGTGCCGGGGTAAAGGGCGCGCTTGGCATGGTCCTCTGGGGAACCTTCCTCCGCGTCGTCGTCGGACTTCACGCCACGTGGCTCGTCAACTCCGCGACTCACCTCTTCGGCAGCCGCCGTTTCCAGACGAAGGATGACTCACGCAACAGTTGGTGGGTCGCTCTGCTGACCGGCGGCGAGGGTTGGCACAATAACCACCATGCGCACCCCGTCAGCGTCCGCCACGGCCTCACCTGGTACGAATTCGACGTGAATTACTACGGCATCTGGGTCATGGAGAAGCTGGGACTGGCACAAAAGGTGCAGATCGCCAAGTGGGATCCGTCTAACCCTAAACCGGCCGGCGCGTGACGCAGGCAACATCGCCCAGCAAAGCCCCGCTCTCCTTCAGAAGCGAACAAGGTGGGAGAGCAGGGCTGCTGAGTACTGGCGTCGCGTCTTAAACCTTTGTACAAGCCGTCCGGCCTTATTCAGCACTCCGCACCGCCCATTATTGCTCGAGACTACAGAATCCCTACCTGGCGAGCATGGAAACTCCGTGATGAAGGGTTATGGAGCATCGGCTTTGCAGGATGCGCGGGCCTTCTCAAGCAGCTCAGGCGAGTACTTCTCCGGTATCTTGACGAATTTGACGTGATCCTTGCGAGCCATCTGCATCAAGTTGTCCATGTTCTCCTGAGTCTCGAGCGTTTCTTTCTGAGTAAAGGCGTAGTTCTGCTGCTCGAGTAAGGTGAGCTTCCCCGCTGTCTTGGTGGTAATCGCAACGCCATAGAACCTGCCGCTGGTCTTGCGTCCTTCTGCAAAGATGACGCAGGACGAATTGCCCGAAAGAGCTCCCCATATGACTGGCTCCGTGCCTTGCGCTTTGTCCTGTGCGAACATGGCGGCCGAGGGCGTGAGCACGAGACCTGCGAGAAGATGAGCGAAAGTTTTCACCAAGGTTCTCCGTTTACAAATGCAATATAGCCGATTCCGCCTTTCAGCGGATTTGCACTGCGGCAGGTGATCGTTAGCAGAAAAGTGGAGGTCTCCTGCGTTTCCGGCGGATAGCAACGTCGTGCGTCATCGGATCTCGCGGAAGGATGTCTTCGACCTTCCGCCCTACAATGGTGGCGGTGAACATCACACGCAGACGCGGTGCAATTGCTTTCTTCATTACGCTGGGTATCTGCCTGGTGGGGCTTGCGGTTGCGTTGAATGTGGGGTGGATCATCCTGAATGTTCACCAGCGCCGGATCGCGTTTCTGGTGTTCGGCATCATTCTCTTCGGCGTGCTCATCGCCGGCCTGATTTTGAATACCATCTTTTTGGTCCGGGAAATCCGCCGCAATGAACGGCAGGACAGCTTTCTGAATGCCGTCACGCACGAATTGAAGACCCCCATCGCGTCGATCCGCCTCTATCTGGACACGCTGCAGCGCAGGCCGCTCGAGGAAGCGCAACGCCAGGAGTTCTATGGACGCATGCGCGAGGATAATGACCGGCTGCTTGCAACGGTGGAGCAGATTCTTCGGGCCGGTGAAGCTGGTGCAAAAGGCGTACAGCGCAACCTGAAATCCCGGGTCCCGGTCGATTTGCGCGTGCTGGCGGCAGCATGCCTGGAGGAGACCGTTCGCCGCCACCACCTGCCGCCCAGCGCCGTTTACCTGGACGATCAAACGGAGGGCGCGGACTTGCTTGTGCGCGGCGATCTGGACGGGCTTCAGTCCGCTGTTCTGAATGTGCTGGACAATGCGGTGAAGTACTCGCCGGCCGGCGTGCACATCACGGCGGAACTGGGTACCGTACGCCGTGGAGAGGTGGTCCTGCGGATCACGGATACGGGCGTCGGTATACCGCCCGCACAACTGCGGCGCGTGTTCCACCGCTTTTACCGGGTGGGCGGCCATGCCGTGGCAAAGGTGAAAGGCACCGGATTAGGTCTCTTCATTGTGCGCGCCATTGCACGGCAGCACGGCGGCGATGCCACCGCGCAAAGCCATGGAGAGGGCCGCGGCACCACCATCACCCTGCAACTGCCACTGTTGGTACGAGCTGCCGAAGTGGGCGAGAAGGCCATCGCGGGATGAGCGCCGAAGCAACATTGATCGCGCTGATCGAGGATGAGGAGCACCTCGCCGATGCGCTGCTGTTCAATCTGCGGGCGGAGGGCTATCGCGTGCATCACGAAGGCGATGGCGAAGCCGCGCTGGAGTGGCTGTTGCACACAGCGGAACGGCCCGCGGCGGTATTGCTGGACGTGATGTTGCCGGGTGCGGACGGCTTCAGCATCGCAAAAGCGTTGCGAGCCGCCAACAACTACGTGCCAATCTTGATGCTCACCGCGCGCGACAGGCCAGAAGATGTCCTGGAAGGATTTGAGTCCGGCGCAGATGACTACTTGAATAAGCCGTTTGATCTTTCGATTTTGCTGGCCCGGCTGCATGGCCTGTTGCGGCGGATGCAGTGGCAACAGCAGACTGCCGTGCTCACCGCCGGCGCTATGCAACCGCCGGTACAGGAAGTGTATGAGTTCGCGGGTAGGATCATCCGCTTCGACACTCTGGAAGTACACGCGAACGGCGGCATCATACGGTTGACGCTGATGGAAGCGGACCTCTTGCGGTACTTGCTGCAACGCGAAGGCCGCATCGTTTCACGCAAGGAGATATTGGAAGAGGTGTGGCGCGTCCGGGAAGACACGGACACGCGTGCCATCGACAACTTCGTCGTCCGCCTGCGCCGGTATCTTGAGGACGACCCCGTGAAGCCCAAGCATCTCCTTACGGTACGGGGCGTTGGCTACCGGTTCATCGCGGACGCACCGTAGCCGAGGCGTAAAGCGTCCAATGGCTACAACGATGACCAAAGCAGTGCGGCAACAATGCGGATCCTGACGCGGTACATCCTGCGCGAGGTGCTGTCGCACGCTCTGCTGGGCGGCGTGCTCTTCACGTTTGTGTTGTTTATGCGTGATCTGGGCCGCATCCTGGAACTGCTGGTGCGCGGGTCCGCCACGCTGCAACAGGTGTCGCTGGTTTTCCTGTACACGTTGCCGAACACGCTGCTCTTAACGATTCCCATGGCGGTGCTGGTCGGCATCCTGCTGGGACTAAGCCGGTTGTCTGCTGACAGCGAAGTCACCGCCATGCGCGCGGCCGGCATGGGCGTGATGGGGTTTGTCCGCGTAGTCTCCCTTGCGGCGACGGCGGCGCTGGCACTCGGTTTGTTCAATTCGCTGTACATCGCACCACGGTCCGCCGCCGCTCTGCTGCGACTGGAGGCCTCCCTCAAGACGCAGCAGGCCAGCTTCGAGGTTCAACCGCGCGTCTTCTACGAGGACTTCAAGGATTACGTTCTATACATTCAGGATTCTGAGCCGGTGCACGGCGCGACCCTTTGGCGGCACGTCTTTCTGGCCGATCTGACAGAACCGGCAACGCCGCGCATTACCACCGCCGAGCAGGCACTGGTACTGCCTGGGCCGCAGTCCACGTTGCGGCTGCACTTTCGGGAGGGTTCCAAGCATGAGATCTCGCCAAAGGACGCCAATCAGTATGACATCTCCACCTTTTCCGAGACCGACACGCCAATCCAAACGGGCGCGCAGGAAGATCTAAAAATCGGCCACGCTGATACGCCGCTGGTTGCCATGTCCGTGCGCGATCTGTGGCAACAGCGGCGTACCACGCAGAGCCGAACTTATCTGATTGAGTTACATAAGCGCTTTTCGTATCCAGTTGCATGCATGGTGCTGATGCTTGTCGGGGTGCCGCTCGGGCTCATGTCGCGGCGCGGTGGAAAGAGCACGGGTTTCGTCCTCACGGTAGCGCTGGTCTTTGTCTATTATTTCTTGTCGTCGGTCGGCATCGCCATGGCAAAACAGGGCAAGCTTCCCGCGAATTTGGGCGTTTGGGCTGCCAACTTGATCTTCTTCCTCATCGGAGTGCTGCTGCTGCGCCAGATGTCCACAGGCGATATTACGCCGGTGGGCGCAAGCATCATGCACTACTTCAGCAGCCTCGGCGCAGCGCTGGAGAGCCGCCTGCCCGCCCGCTTCCGCAGTGCACCGGGTGTGCAGACAGCAGCCGCACGGACCGGTCGCACTCCCCTGCGACGGGAACGCAACAGCCGCTTTCCCCTTATTTTTGATGACTACGTCATGCGCGAGTTCCTCACCACTTTCGGCGTGGTGCTGGCGTCGTTTCTCGCACTCTCGCTGATCTTCAGTTTCTTTGAACTGATTGGCGACATCATACGTAACCGCACACCGCTCATCACCGTCGGCGATTACCTGCTGAACCTGATTCCGTATATGCTCTACAACCTCACTCCGCTCTGCGCGTTGCTCGCCGTGCTGGTCACGCTTGGCTCGCTCAACCGCTCCAGCGAATTAACGGCCATGAAGGCCAGCGGCGTAAGCCTTTACCGCTTAATCGCGCCCCTGCTTGCCCTGACCGCTCTTCTGGCAGCAGGCCTGTTTGCCTTTGACGAGTTTTACCTGCCAACGGCCAATCGCGAGCAGGAGTCGCTGCGCTCTGTTATTAAGGGGAAGCCGGCGCAGACGTTTCTGCGTCCGGACCGCAAATGGATCAGCGGACAACAGGATTCCGTCGGTGAACCCGCCCGCATTTTCTACTACCAGTTCTTTGATCCGGACAAGAATGTCTTCGCCAACCTGACGGTCTTTGAGTTCCAGCCTGGCAGTTTCCATCTGAGCCGCAGGATCTTCGCCGGTTCCGCTTACTGGGACGCGATGGGGCAGCGCTGGGTCTTCGAGAATGGCTGGCAGCGAACGTTTCAGGGCGAATCCGTCTCCACCTACCAGCCTTACACGGTCAATACCTTCGCAGAGATTCGCGAGCAGCCCGGTTACTTCAAAAAGGAGAGCCGCCAATCGCAAGAGATGAGTTTTGGCGAGTTGCGCGACTATATTCGCGACTTGCAGCAAAGCGGTTTCGATACGATGCGGCTGCGCGTGCAACTAAACCGCAAGTTGGCCTACCCTGTGATCACGTTGGTGATGGCGATTGTCGCCGTTCCGTTCGCGCTCATGATGGGAAAACGCGGCTCGCTTGCCGGTGTTGCTACAGCGATCGGCATGGCAGTAGCGTACACGGTCGTGGCGAGCATCTTTGAGGCCATGGGCAATGTCAACGCGCTGCCGCCCATGCTCGCGGCGTGGTCACCCGACCTGCTGTTCGCCATGGCCGGAGCCTATCTTCTCTTGCGCTCCCAAACATAGCGCACCGGAGCTACACCGGCACCTGTGCAAGTTCGCTGGCCCGCACGGTGCGATCCCTTCCCTGGCGCTTTGCCGCGTACATTGCCTGGTCCGCTGCATGGAGTAACTCTGCGGGCGTCTGCGATGGCGTCAGTTGCGCGACGCCTGCGCTCACCGTTACGGGCGCATGCTGCCAAGGGAATGCGCGCACCGCACGGAGAATGCGTGACGCCAGATGCTGACCGTCTCCCTCATTGCTCCGCGGCATGATGATGGCGAACTCTTCTCCGCCCAACCGGCCCACAACGTCCTCGCGCCGCGACACCGTCCTGAGAACGTGGGCAAACTCCTTTAACACGGAGTCACCTGCGGCATGCCCGAACAAATCGTTATGCCGCTTGAAATGATCGACATCCAACAGCAACGTGGTCAGCGGCTTGCCATGACGCCGGGCCGCAGCGCTCTCCTCCTCCAATCGCTCGTCGAACGCACGGCGGTTCCACACACCGGTCAAAGCGTCAGTCATGGCGAGTTGTTGAAGGAGGTCGTTCGCTTGTTGCAGTTGCTCCTGCATGCGGCGGAACTCCGCTTCGCGTTCCCGGTCCTTCGTGGTGTCGATTGCTAACCCGCCCAAATACCTCTTCCCGGTCCCGTCCTCAATGGGAAACTTGTAAAAGCGCCAATG
>CAXUBG010000084.1:9504-12715 GCA_964249285.1 uncultured Terriglobus sp.
CATCTACCCCGATGTTTTCTTCGTCACCTACCTGTGGTTGACCCGAGGTAAGCACTTCGGCATCAATGCGGCGGAATCTCGCGACCGTCTCCGCATCCCAGATCTCGGTGTCCGTTTCGCCCTGCATGCCGGGAAACATGGACTGAAAGGTTTTCTGGTACGTGTTGTTGCTGTAGAGCATTCGTCCATCCGCGGCCTTTACAAACGCGATGAACGGACCGCCGTTCACGAAGGCATTGAACCGGCTTTCACTGGCCTCCATCTCACGGCGCGCTGCCTCTGTCTGACGAAAGGCCTCTTCCAACTGCAAGCGGCGCTCATGATCACGCAGCCGGGCTGTAATTTGGCGGCCCAGCACGGTCAAAGTCTTACGCTGCACATCGGTAAGAGTTCGCGGCTGCTGGTCAAAGACGCACAGTGCTCCCACGCGATGGCCGTCGGGCCTGCTGAATGCAACCCCCGCATAAAAGCGAACGCCATCCTCCGTATCCACAAGGATGCTCTTGGCAAAGCGCGCGTCTTCGCGTGCGTCCTCCACCTCCAGCAGGTCGTCTTGAAGGATCGTGCGGCTGCAGAAGCTCTCTTCCGCGGGAACGTCGATGTGGACCTCAATGTTTGAACTCAGGCGGGACTGCCGTCCGTCGTGAATCAGCGTAACGGCGGACGCCGATGTGCCGCAAATCTCGGCGGCAACCGCAACGATGTCATCCAGTTCCGGCATGTGCGGTGTAAGAGCAGAGCGTTCCTGTAGGTCTTGATTGGGCATCATGTACTAATGTTCGACTCCGCACACGTTCTTCAAACACCTCATCGGACAGGACCGTTCAGCCGTTAGTCCCGTTTCGAACTGCTCATGCGTCCACGGACAACCTGGGCTCATCCAGATGCGGAGTCCGCGCCGCAGACCTGCACCGTAGAATCTAAGAAGGAGACCGCATGCGCCTTCTCGCCACTCTCACGCTGCTTGCTGCCATGCCGCCAATCACCGCGCAGGTCAAGCCGCCGTCCACCACGCATCGTCCAACCGCCCACGTGCCGAGAGTGACCGTGCCTGACGACCCGAAAGCAAAGGAAGGCCTTGCAGCCGTGGGTACCATGCCCGGCGCGACCGGCACACCTGTCCCGCTGTATACCCTGCGGTACGTCGATCTGAAGCTCGGTACCGGCGAGTTAGCACGTGTCTCCGCTCCGGGTGCCGTGGTGTTCTACACCGTGCACTACACGGGATGGCTGACCAACGGCACCAAATTCGACTCGTCAGTCGACCGGAACCAGCCCTTTGTCTTTCCTGTCGGAGCCCGCCGCGTGATTACAGCATGGGACACCGGCTTTGAAGGCATGCGCGTTGGTGGCAAGCGCCGTCTGATTGTTCCCTACCAGCTCGCGTATGGTGCGCCAGGCCATCCGCCGGATATTCCGGAGAAGTCTGATCTGATATTTGACGTGGAACTGCTTGGCCAGGGCGATACGCCGCAGCCCGTCACCGGCAACCAGCCCACTGAAGCCGGCAATAATGCACCCGCACAGCCTTCCCAGGTGAAGCCGGCCCAGCGTCCCGAAGAGCATCAGGAGTAGCCCGTTGTTAGAAAAGCTGAAGCCGCTCGTCCCGTACCTGAAGCGCTACCGCAAGCAACTGGCGCAAGGCGCGGTTGCGGTTTTGCTCTACAACAGCTCGAAGGTTGCCGTGCCCATTCTGATTGGCCACGCTGTTGACGACGTCTCCCGCCATGGCACAGAACATATCGTTGTCCGCAACGCCCTCCTGCTGCTGGTGGTGGCGGTTGTGTCCGCGGTATGTTTGTATGCCACGCGGTGGATCATCATTGGTGCGTCGCGTGAAATTGAGTTTGATCTCCGCAATGACCTCTTCCGCAATCTGGAGCGGCAGTCATTGTCCTTCTACCATGAGCACCGCACGGGCGACATCATGGCCCGCGCCACCAATGACTTGAACGCCGTTCGCCAGCTCCTCGGCCCCGCCATCATGTATTCGGCCAACACCATCGTCTTCACAGCGGCAGCCATTCCGTTCATGCTGCGCATTTCTCCCCGCCTCACGCTGCTCGCCTTTCTCCCGTTGCCGATCGCGTCTGTCGTGGTGCAACTCATGGGCCGCAGAATCCATAGCCGTTTCGAGCGCATTCAGGCCATGTTCTCAGAAATTTCAGCAAAGGCGCAGGAGAACTTCTCCGGCGTCCGGCTTATTCGTGCCTTTTCGCAGGAGACTGCCGAAATCCGCTCCTTCGAGGATGCCAATCACGAGTACATCCGCCGCTCCCTCTTTCTTGTCCGCATCATGGCGATGCTTTGGCCCACGCTGGAATTCGTCCTCGGCGCGGCGCTCGTGCTCACGTTGCTTTTCGGAGGACACGAGGTTGCATCCGGCCGCATTACTGCCGGACAGTTCACCTCGTACATGGTCTTCATGACGCAACTCACATGGCCCATGCTTGCACTCGGCTACGTCATCAATCTCATCCAGCGCGGCACCGCGTCAGTCGTCCGGATCGACGAACTACTCAAGTGGGCCCCATCCATTTGGGACGAAGCCGGCCAGCGCATCGCCATCAACGCGGCACCGCGCGGCGACATCGAGTTTCGCAATCTGACCTACCGTTATGGCAGCGGTCCTGAGATTCTACGCGATGTTTCGTTGAGCATTCCCGCGGGTTCCAGCCTTGCCATCACCGGCCCGACCGGCTCCGGAAAGTCGACGCTGGTCAATCTCATCCCACGTCTGATCGACGCCGCTCCGGGACAGGTGCTGATCGACGGTATCCCCATTCGCGAGTGGCCTCTCGATGCCTTGCGCCGCGCTATCGGCTTTGTGCCGCAGGAGACGTTCCTGTTTTCGAGCACGATACGGGACAATATCGCCTTTGGCGTCGAGTCCGCCACGGACGAGCAGGTGGAACGCGCCGCCACCCTTGCCCACATCGCCGCGGAGATTCTCGATTTTCCTCATGGCTTCGACACGGTTGTTGGTGAGCGCGGGATCACCCTCTCCGGAGGGCAGAAACAGCGCACCGCCATCGCGCGCGCCGTGCTTCGCGATCCGCGCATTCTGATTCTGGACGACGCCCTCGCGAGCGTCGACACCTACACGGAGGAGCAGATTCTGCGCGGCCTTCGCGAGGTGATGCAGGACCGCACCACCATCCTGCTTGCGCACCGTGTTTCGACCGCCCGCCGCGCGGATCGCATTGCCGTT
>CAXUBG010000085.1:0-6889 GCA_964249285.1 uncultured Terriglobus sp.
GCAACACGGCGCACGCCTACATTGACGTAAAGCTGGCGAACATTTCACTGCGCACGATCAATGAGGTAACGGAACCGAAGAAGTACCAGGATCTCGGCTTTGACACCGCCGTCAATGGACCGGTGCACGTCGAATGGGGAGGCACGACTTCCGACCTCCCCAGCTCAGTGATCGCGCGCGCCGACCTGAAGCTCGCGCCGCAAGGAATCAAGCGGCACGGTGCCGTCCAGGACGTGCCCCTCTCCGGCGTAGTCAAAGCAACCTATCGCGGCTCCGATCAAACGGTTCAGATCGAACAAGTAGATGCGCGCACGCCCGCCAGCACGGTACACGCCACTGGCACGCTGGGCGTCAACAACGGTGATCCGCTCACCCGCCTCAATCTCACCGCAGACTTCCGCGATCTCAGCGAATTCGATTCCGTGCTGAATGCCATCGGCTACAGCAGCAATGGCAAGCAGGGCAGCACCGCTCTGCCTGTCGTCCTGCACGGCGACGCACATTTCCAGGGCACCGCCTCCGGTCCCATCGCTGGTCTTGATATCAAGGGACACCTTCAGGCGAATGCGTTGCAGGTGCACGCTGGCAGCGCAGGTGACGTAGCGATTGACTCCATCGTTGCCGACGCGGAGTATTCCCCGGCCGGCGTTACCGTTGCCACCTCCACCATCCGTCGCGGCACCGCCGTCCTCAACGTCTCCGGAGCGGTCAAGCCGCATCGCATTGTGCGCCGCCGGGCCGTCACCTACGCCTTCGACAACGACGCACAGGTCAACGCCAGGGTCCAACTGGCCGATGCACAGATACACGACGTTCTGGAGATTGCCGGCCAGGGGGCGCTGCCCGTCACCGGCATCATCAACGTCAACGCGAACGCCGCCGGAACGCTCGGCAACCTGACCGGGGACGGCGCGCTGACGCTTCGCAACGGCGTCGCCTACGATCAGCCGTACGACGCAGTCACGGCCAGCGTCACCGTGCGCGGCCAGGAAATCACTGCCAACACGCTCGACGTAAAGGCACAGGGCGTCGAGATCAGCGGCAACGGCGGGTACAATCTCACCTCCAAGCACCTCCGCGGTCACCTGCAAGGCAACAACATCCGCCTGTCCAACCTGCAATCGGTCAAGAAGGCGGGAACGCCTGTCGATGGCCTGCTTACCTTCAACGCTGACGCAAACGGCACCGTGGAGCAGCCCGGCCTCACCGCCCACCTCGCGCTGGCCAATGCCACGTACAACAAACAGCCACTCGGTCAGTTGAACGCAGACGTCACCAGCGACCGGGACATCGTCCACCTTAACGCGCGCAGTAACCTGCTTACGGCCAAGCTCGACGTGACCGGACAGGTGCAGCTCACCGGAGACTACCCCCTCCAGGCGCACGCCACCTTTAGCAATCTCGACATCGCACCCGTGCTGAAGCTGACCGGCTCCACCGTCGAGGCGACCTCTCAGGCTGCGGGCGAGTTGACCGTGAGCGGCCCCGCCAAGAAGCCCCAGATGCTGAACGGCACACTCACGATCAACCCGCTCAGCGTTACCACGCAGGGTCTCACCTTCGCATCGGCAGGGCCTGTACGCGCCACTCTGGACACAGGTACCGTCCACCTCCAGGAACTGCACATCACCGGCCCGGACACGGACCTGCGCGCGTCCGGCTCTGCGCAAATTTTCTCCCCTGACGGCAAGCCGCTCCCAGCGCAGGGGGGCACCCTCAACGCCCAGGCGACGGGTAGCCTGGATGTCGGAATCGCGCACCGCATCAACCCGGAGATTGTCTCCTCGGGCAGAATCGACCTGAACGTCTCTGCCACGGGCACGACGGCCAAGCCGAATCTCGGTGGCGAGATTACCTTTTCGAACACTAACCTGGCCTACGCCGAAGTTCCGAACGGCCTGTCAAATATCACCGGAACTGCCAGCTTTACGGAAAACCGGCTCCAGGTCGACAACATTACCGCGACGTCTGGCGGCGGCCGCATCAAGCTGGGCGGCTTCGTTCAATACCAGAATGGTCTCTTCGCGGATATGACCGCCACCGCGACCGCCGTGCGCGTGCGCTACTACGGCGTTTCCGCGACCGCCAATGCCAACATCCATCTGCAGGGTTCGGGCGATGGTGCGTCACTCTCCGGGACCGTGCTAATCACCCGGTTCGGCTTGGCGGAGACTTTTGATTTCGCCTCCATCGCCGGCAGCGCCGGAGATGTTTCGCCGCCACCCTCGCCCGATTCGCTGTTGAACAAAATCGCGCTCAACGTGCGCGTGCAGTCTTCGCCCGCACTGGACTTCCAGAACAGCTACGCCCACATCGCGGGTACCGTGGACCTGACCGCCCGTGGCACGCTTGCCGTGCCCGCCATCTTCGGCCGCGTCACCGTCACCGACGGCTCCGCAACATTCGCTGGCACCAACTATCAGTTGCAGCGCGGCCAGATCTACTTCAACAATCCCATTCGTATCGACCCTGTGATCGACCTGGATGCGACGGCGCGCGTGGAAAACTACGATGTCACCATCGGCGTGCACGGCACGGCTAAGAACTTCAAGCTCACCTACCGTTCAGAGCCGCCCCTGTCCCAGGCCGACATCTTCAATCTGCTCGCGCTTGGCCGCACCCAAGAGGAGGCGCAGATCAGCACCCAGCAGCTGCAGCAGGCCGGACAGGACCCGACTACGACCGCTCTGCTTGGCGGCGCGCTGAATGCAACCGTTTCAAACCGTGTCAACAAGCTCTTTGGCGGCGCGGGCAAGGTCAAGATTGACCCCGCCTTCGTGGGAGCGCTCGGCACATCGTCCGCGCGCATCACGGTGGAGCAGCAACTCACCCGTCAAGTCACCGTCACGTTCGCAACGAACGTGAATTCCTCCTCGCAGCAGCTGATCCAGTTGCAATATCAAGTCAGCGACAACAAATCTATCGTTGCCACGCGTGATGAGAACGGCGTCTTCTCCATCGTCTACAAGATACGCAAGCGCTACCGCTAGATACGCGTTGCAGCCAGTTATCCGCGGACGTTGTGTCTGAATGCAGACAAGTTAGGAATAACTGCTTCTCCGGGCGCCGCGTCATGCTGCTACCTTCGCCGCACGTGTTCCATCTAACAGTTGAGGCCCTTGGGCGAAGATGGCCTGAGTAATGTATTGGAGAACTGACATGAAAGCACGTCATACATATCAACAAGCAGCCGCACTTGCCTTGGCACTTACCCTGCCGGCTCCGCTGACCTATGCGCAGGATAAGAACAACGACGCGCAGGTGCTCGCCGAAGTACAGAAATCGCTCGACAACAAGCGGTTTGCGGAAGTCCATCCCTCCGTCAAAAACGGAGTCGTCACCCTGACCGGTGCCGTTGACCTGTACGCCACCAAGGAGGACGCCGAGCACAAGATCCACCACAAGCATGGCGTTGTAGCCGTGGATAACGAACTACGGGTGCAGGTTGGTGGTGTCAATGCGGAAGTTCCGGACGTGGAGTTGCGCAACAAACTCGCGGAGAAGCTGGCGTATGACCGCGTGGGCTATGGCACCACTGCATTCAACAGCTTTACCATCGGGGTGCAGGACGGCGTTGTGACTCTGGGCGGTATTGCGTATGGACCCACGGATAAGGATTCAGCAGTTTCGCTGGTCTCACACTATCCGGGCGTCAAGGACGTTGTGGACGACATTGAAGTTGCGCCGCTTTCGCCCAACGACGATCATATCCGGATTGAAGCCGCACGCGCCATCTATGGCTTCCCGTCGCTCCAGCGCTACGCCATTGACCCGGCCAAGCCGATCCGCATCACCGTCGTGAACGGCAACATTACCCTGACCGGCGTTGTGGACCGCCAGGCGGATAAGGATGCCGCTGGCGTCCGCGCCAACGGAGTCCCGGGCGCGTTCAAAGTCACGAACAATCTGCAGGTCGCCAGCAGCAGGGGTGAAGGGAAGTAACCTTCGCTTCTGCCCAGGACCTACACTGGACCAATGGCAGCAAAGATTCACACCGTGCTTCGCAGCTTTCATCTGACGTTGGAGATGATCAAGTGGGAGCACTCGATTTTCGCTCTGCCGTTTGCGCTTACCGGCGCCGTGTTGGCGGCGGGGGGGTGGCCACGCTGGACCACGCTGCTGTGGATCGTCGTATGCATGGTCTCATTGCGCACCGCAGCCATGTCCTTCAATCGCTTGGTGGATGCGGATATTGACGCAGCCAATCCACGCACTGCCTCGCGAGCGTTACCGGCGGGCCTGTTAACCAAGGGCTTCGTCGCTGTATTTACCCTCATATTTCTCATCTTCTTTGCCGTGGGCGCGGCTAATCTGAACCGCTTAACGCTGCTTCTTAGCCCGGTTGCTGCCGCTGTCGTCCTTGCCTACAGCTACATGAAGCGCCTCACACGCTGGTCGCATCTGGTCCTTGGCCTTGCGCTGGGCATGGCACCGTCCGCCGCCTGGATCGCCGTCCGCGGCGGACTCGATCCGCGCATCATCGTGCTAACGGGAGCCGTGCTGCTCTGGGTTGCAGGATTCGACGTACTGTACGCGTGCCAGGATTTTGAACACGATCGCACCCACGGCCTCAACAGCCTGCCCCAGGCGTTCGGACTGCGTGGCGCGTTCGTGCTCGCACGCGTTATGCACATTTTCATGCTGGTTCTGCTGGGGTGGTTGGTCGCGCTCTTTCACTTGGGACCGCTGGCCATCGCGGGTGCCGTCTCGGTCGGGCTCCTTCTGCTTTACGAGCACAGCCTTGTGCGTCCAGACGATCTCAGCCGGATGAACGCGGCTTTCTTTACGCTGAATGGCGTGATCTCCGTTGTATTCTTCTGTGCCGTAGCGGCTGACGTACTTGTGCGCAGATCGCACATACCCCTTGCAACTCGCTGACATCAGCCAAAGCGAATGGCCCGCATCACAGCGGACCCGTCGCTTAAGCAGGATGGTCAGTTAAACAGTGCGGTGAAGGTCGTCCCGCTCTGCACGTTCGTTATCTTTTACCTGTTCCATCTTCGCATTAATGGAGTCCTTCAGGTGCTCCGCGCCGCTGACGACACGATCGCGCAGGCTAGCCCTCTGATCCACCGTACGATCTTCGTGCACCGCTGCTGAGGTCTGGGCCGTGTCAACGGCGTTATGGACAGTGTCCTTCGTGTTGCCCCAGGTCTCGGTGGCAGCACCCTTGAGGCGGTCTTCGGCACCGGCGTTCGCAAGATTCTGGCTGCCCACAGCCTCACCGACGGATTCTTCCACTTTGCCGAATGCGTTCTGCAATTTTCCCTTGATCTGATCGGTATCCACGATTCCTCCTCGTTTTCGTACAACGGTCACGGCTCATCCAGCCGGGGAGCAATTAGAGACTGCGGCGTCCGCCTATCAAATTAAAGATCAGCGAGATGATCGCAAGCACGATCAGGATATGGATCCAGACGCCGACCGCCTGGCCGAATCCGAAGAAACCCACAGCCCACAGGATCAGTAGAACCACAGTGATAGTCCAAAGCATCATCATTCTCCCAGATGCCCTGGCGCGCGGCCCGGGCGTGATTTGTGCGACCTCTCAGTCACACAAACATCAGTTGCCCCCTACACTGTTGTGGTTGTCCCTTTGTACATAAACATTGCATCCTGCGCGCTTCACCCAGCGTGCAAGCGAGGAGCCTAGTTGAAAGTTGCTATCCAGGGAGAACCCGGTTCAAACAGTCATCTTGCGACCCAGCGTCTGTTGGGCGCCGCGGAGCTTATCCCCTGCGCCCTTTCAGCAGAGGTCTTTGAACATCTCGCCGTCACCCGTTTAGCAGACGCTGCTGTCCTGCCCATTGAGAACAGTTTGCATGGCGCGGTCGCCGACCATTCCGATCTGCTGCTGGAGCACGGCGTCGTCGTCGCCGCCGAGCTGTGCCTGCGCATCCGCCATGCGCTCATCGCACGGCCCGGTGTGCTGCTGGAGCACGTCCGCCGGGTCTTCTCGCATCCGGTGGCGCTTTCGCAATGCCGCCGCTTTCTTGCAAACAGGCCGGGGCTGCAGTCGATACCATTTTATGACACTGCGGGTGCCGTCAAGCACCTCATGCAGACGCGAGAGGAGGATGCTGCCGCCATCGCGGCTCCGTTCGCGGCAGAGATGTACGGGGCCGGCATACTACGCGGCGATCTCGAAGATGACCCGCGGAACTTTACGCGATTCCTGCTACTCGTGCGGCCAGAGAACGTCGAAGGGATTCGACCGAATGGTTCCATTTGCAACAAACTTAGCCTTGCCTTTGGCCTGCAACACCGTCCCGGAGCGCTGCATGAGGCGCTCGGCCTGCTTGCCGGTGCCGGTGCGGATCTAACGCGGATCGAGTCCCGCCCGGTACCTGGTAAACCTTGGCAATACATCTTCTTTCTGGATCTGCGGTTTACCCGTCCCGAGGCTGCCGATTCCGCGCTAGAGAGCTTGCGGGGTCTCTGTAGTTTCGTAACGGAACTTGGACGCTATGCCGCCGCCAACAATCAGCAGGACGAGGCGGGTCGTTTCTGACATGCTGCTCGAAGGCCTATGTTCTGAAATGGGTGCAGCTGATGAAGACAAGACACGCCGTAACCGCTTCTGATTTGCGCAGCTGCATCATCCGGCAAAGCTGATGCATCAGATGTGTGAAGATTTGATGGAAGGACACTCACATGCCCAACGATTTCGTCAGCGTCATCCAGCCCACCGCCTCCGACCCAGGGCGCAAGAGGGGTCACCGTGCCCTCCCAGTGCTGCCGGTGCGCGACACGGTCCTGTTTCCCCACGCCGTCTTGCCGCTCACGGTTGGCCGCGACAGTTCGATCCAGCTAATTCAGTCGCTCGGCGAAGAGAAAACGATCCTCGTCGTGGCGCAGCGCGATGCCCGCCTCGGCGAGCGCGCTCTCG
>CAXUBG010000085.1:6899-12545 GCA_964249285.1 uncultured Terriglobus sp.
GAGTTGCACGGCGTCGGCACGCTGGCGACGATTCACAAGGTCGTCAAAATGCCGAACCAGTCCCTCTTCGTCTTTACTGAGGGGACCGAGCGTGTCCGGCTCGGCGAGTACGATCAGCGTACTCCCTTCCTCACGGCCGATTATGATGTGCTGGCGGACGTAGAGCCGAGTAAGACCCCGGAACTCGAGGCATTGCAGCGTAACGTCGTCTCACAGTTCCAGCAGATTGTGACCGCGTCGCCCACACTCTCGGACGACCTGCAGACCATTGCTCTCAACATTGAGGAACCGGGTCGCCTAGCCGACTTCATCGGATCATCGCTGCCGTTCCTGACAACCGCCGACAAGCAGGAATTGCTGGAGATGACTGATGTCGCCGGACGTATGGAGCGCCTGCACCAGCACCTTGTGAAAGAAATCGAAGTCCAGCAACTGCGCTCCAAGATTCAAAGCGAGGTGCAGGATGCGGTGCAGCAATCGCAGCGCGAGTACTACCTGCGCGAGCAGATGAAAGCGATCAGCAAGGAGCTGGGCGAGGGCGACGACTCCAACAAAGGGATCACGGAACTCCGCGAGAAGATCGAAGCTGCCGGAATGCCCGAAGAAACGAAGAAAGAAGCTTTGAAGGAGCTTGGCCGCCTGCAGCGGATGAATCCCGCACAGCCCGACTACAGCATGGCTCGCAACTACATTGAATGGCTTGCCGTCCTGCCATGGGCGAAGAGTTCTGGCGGAAACGTGGACATCAAGAAAGCCGCGGAGTGCCTGGATGAGGATCACTATGGCCTTAAGAAAGTCAAAGACCGTATTCTTGACTACCTCTCAGTTCGCCGCCTGAAGCCAGATATGAAGGGTCCGATACTCTGCTTTGTCGGGCCTCCAGGCGTTGGTAAGACGTCGCTGGGCAAGAGCATCGCACGCGCGCTTGGCCGGAAGTTTGCTCGCATTTCGCTGGGTGGCATGCATGACGAAGCAGAAATTCGCGGGCACCGGCGTACCTACATCGGTGCCATGCCCGGCCAGATCGTGCAGAACCTGAAGCGTGTCGAAACCAATGACCCTGTCTTCATGCTGGACGAGATCGACAAGCTCGGTCGCGACTTCCGCGGCGACCCGGCCAGCGCACTGCTCGAGACGCTGGACCCGGCGCAAAACGCCACGTTCCGAGACAACTACCTTGACCAGCCGTTTGACCTGTCGAAGGTGTTATTTATCTGCACGGCGAACCAGCTTGATCCCATTCCTGCGCCGCTGCTCGACCGCATGGAAATTATCGAACTGACCGGCTACACGGAAGAAGAGAAGACCAACATCGCGGAGAAGTACCTCGTTCCCCGGCAGATCAAGGAGAATGGCATCGAACCTGTTGCCGCCTCTGCCGAAGCTAACCCAAGCAGCGAACCTGCTGCCGAAGGCGCGGTTCCCGAGGCGAATACGCCTGAGGTGCCGCGAGGAGAGCCACGCATCGTCTTCCCAACGGAGTCGCTGGGCATCATTGCCCGGCACTACACGCGGGAGGCGGGCGTGCGCAAGCTGGAACAGCTGATCGGCACGGTCTGCCGCAAACAGGCACGCCGCATTGCCGAGGGTAAGGATGAGCAGCTCGTCGTCGATGATGCTGTCATTCACCAGTTCCTGGGCGGCTACAAGGTGCGCGTCGACACGGAAATCGCGGAGCGCACCAAGCGCAGCGGCGTCGCCGTGGGCCTGGCGTGGACACCGGTCGGCGGTGACATCCTCTTCATTGAGGCCAACAAGATGAAAGGCAAGGGCAACTTCCAGATCACCGGCCAGATCGGCGATGTCATGAAGGAAAGCATGCAGGCCGCGTTGACCTGGGTCCGCTCCAATGCCGCCTCTATTGGCCTGGATGAGGATGTGCTGAAGGATATCGACCTCCATCTCCATGTACCCGCGGGTGCCATTCCTAAAGACGGCCCCAGCGCTGGCGTCACCATGGCAACCGCGATCGTCAGCTTGCTTACGGACCGCCCGGTGCGTCCGCTGCTGGCCATGACTGGGGAGATCACCCTCAGCGGAAATGTGTTGCCGGTCGGCGGCATCAAGGAGAAATTTCTTGCCGCGAAGAGGGCCGGGGTTCGTGACGTCATTCTGCCGGCAGATGTGAAGCCGAACGTCGAGGAAGACCTCACCGACGATCAGACCGAAGGTGTCACCATTCACTACGCGACGCGCATTGAGGACGTGCTTGCCGTCGCCCTGCCGCACACCCTGCGCCAGGTCGCGCAAGATGAGGCGGTCCGCGAGGAACTGATCCAGCAGGCAGCGTAATACCTCAAACAAAAGCAAAGAGAGGCAGCCACGCAGGCTGCCTCTCTTTGTTTCCGGCGGAATCTACTTCTTCTTGCCTTTCACTTTGTCCCCGGGAGTTGCCGTTGTCTTGCGGCCCTCCTGCGCGGAGGCTCCTGGGCTATCTGGCACGCTGCCCTGGAACCTGGAGTGCAGGCCGTCGCCCGGCTGGAGGGGCGAAATGCCGCCCTTCTGCATCAGTTGCGCTGCGATCTCGTAGATTTCTTCCGTCGCGTAATCCGGAGAAAACAACGTCGGGCACTCGCTGATCACTGGACCTTCGGCGGCATAGTCCGGCCCGCCTTGGATCACCTCGAGCGGTTCTCCATCTGCCCAGTCCGCAGCACCAGACCAGACACCTGCCGCATCTGCATAGTCGGTGTCGGAGAAGGTGTAAATCTTGCGATGGCTTCCAATCGCCTGCCATTTGCGTGCCTCTGGAATTTTGGCGTCGTCGATGTTGGGGGTGGGCAGCATCTTGGTAACCTCAACGCCGGTGATTTTACGCAGCGCCAGCGCGTATGCCGCCTGGTGGACACCGCCGCGCACCATCAGGTAGCCAATGACATTGCGTGCTGCTTCATTGGTCGTCATCTGATAGCAGCGGTGTTTGTGCATGCGCGCGCCTGTCTCCAGAAAAAAATTATGCAGGAGATCGGTAACCAGGTTGCCACTGGAAAAGACGTGTTGGCCGCTCCAGAAGTGGCCCATGGAATCCATCACCTGATGGCCACCGCCGCCCACTATGGTGTGGTGGGTGTTGCGAAGATTAGCGGCATCCTGCAGAGGTGCTGAGACCGGATCGCCTTCCTTGACGGAGCCTTCCAGCATGAGATTGATGGCTGTGCTAATCAACTCCACGTGGCCCAGTTCTTCCGCGGTAATCGCCGCGATCAGATCGTAGAAGGGCTTCAGCTTCTTCTTTTCCTTGAAGCCGAAGGACTGGTGCAGGTAGTTGTTCAGTGTAGACATTTCGCCAAACTTGCCACCCAGTAATTCCTGGATCGCGGCGGCACCATTTGGATCAGGGCTGGATGGCTTTTCCAGCGGAATGAGCAGCTTCTCAGAGCGGAAGAACATGAAGTAAACCTTTCGAGTTGTCTGTAGAGTGGTCGGGAGCAGACCTTGAACGTTTTAATCCGATGCACCTGGGTGCCCTCACGCGTTTACCATGTCGTCGAACGTCGCTGCCAGTTCTTACATGTGTTGCAAGGTGCACGGAAGCGGCGAGCAGCGCGTGCGACATCAACACGCTCTCATGCTTTGTAGGGAGAGACCGATGGCCAAGGGAGCAGCAAGCAAAAGTCCAGCACGAAAAGCCGCGACAAAGACAACCGCGCCGAAATCGATGCCAAAGGAGGGCCGCAATCCGCAGGGCGGCCTTACGAAAGCCGGCCGCGACTTCTTCGCCCAGCATGATGGCTCGCGGCTGAAGGCCGGCGTCACTGGACCGGCGGACACGCCCGAGAAGATGAAGCGCAAGGGCTCTTTCCTGGTGCGTACTTTCACGCATCCGCGCGGCCCCATGAAAGATGAGAAGGGCGAACCGACCCGCCTTGCCCTGAGCGCACATGCCTGGGGTGAAAAAGTTCCCGCCGACGCCGCCGCCGCGCACAAACTGGCGCAGAAAGCTCACAAACTGCTGGAGCAATATCATAAGGAGATGGGCGATGCCCCGCGCCCGAAGGACTCCACGGCGAAGAAGTGATGAACGAGTGATACGCAGTTCCGGCGTCTGATGAAGGTATAAACGTCGTCAGCAGAGGCTATCCTGAAGCCATGCGGCTGACAGTGCTATTTTTCGGCGTACTGCGTGAGCGCTTCGGCGCAGAGGAGCGGCTGGAGCAGTTCCCCGGTAAGACAGTCAGCGATCTCCAGCGCTACTACCGTGTGATCGCGCCGGAGCTGGGTGACCTGTGGAACTCCGTCGCCATCGCCGTCAACCGGCAGTACGCGTCTGCAACGATGTCGCTGGCCGACGATGACGAAGTCGCCTTGCTGCCGCCTGTCAGCGGAGGCAACGGTGCGCATTGAACTTGTGACAGAAGCTATCGACACGCCCACCATAGTCGACTCCATCAAGGCCGGTGAAGACGGCGCGGTCACGGTCTTCGATGGCATCGTGCGCAACAACACGCACGGCCGGCAAACGCTCTACCTGGACTACACAGCCTACGAACCCATGGCGCTGGAGCAGATGCGCGCCCTTGCGGAAGAAGCCATCCAGCGCTTCAGCGTGCGCGATGTCGCCATGGTCCACCGGTTGGGCCGCCTCGAAGTGAGCGAGACCAGCATCCTGATCGCTGTAGCATCGGCTCACCGGGGCGTTGCCTTCGAAGCCTGCCGCTGGCTCATCGACACGCTGAAGCAGCAGGTGCCCATCTGGAAGAAAGAAGTCTTCGTGGACGGCGCGGTGTGGGCTCCAGGTGAGCCGTTCGTGGCTGCGTGATGCTTTGTTGGTAGGCTGAAGCATGGCGGAAAGCAGCGGCAGAATCATCCTGCTGAACGGAACATCAAGCGCCGGGAAGACGACGCTTGCCCACGCACTTCGGTCCGGGCTTGAACCTCAATTCCACTTCTACGCGTCGGACCAGCTTGCCGATGAAGGCTTTCGCCCTCTGGATAAGGAGACCAGCTATCGTTGGCGGCAGGCATTCTTTGCCGGATTTCACCGGAGCATACCAGCCTTTGCAAGTGCCGGGATTGATCTGCTGGTGGAGCATATCGTCGAGGAGCAGAGTTGGGCAGACGATCTAAAGCTTCTGCTTGCACCATTCGACGTCTTCTGGGTGGGCGTCCATGCACCGCTTGCAGAGATCGAACGCAGAGAGGGACTGCGCGGAGACCGTCAACAAGGAGAAGGTCTTTTCCATCTCAAAACGCACACGTTCTGCACGTACGACATCGAGGTCGACACGACAGAGGCCCTCGACCAAAACGTTGGGAGCATCGTTGCTGCTTGGGCCAGCCGCAAACGCAAGTGCTTCTGAACGCGCATTCCAGGCGAACTAACAGTGTCTCTGGCGACGTGTAGCCGCTTACGCAGCATCCCTCGTCTCAGTCCAAGTAATTGACGATGTTGAGCAAAGTTAACGTGCGCGGCGTCGCGATGCTTGTCGCGCTAATTTTCCCCATGACGCCGCAGAGCAACGCTGCGCAAGCCCAGAGTGCCGCGCAGGAAGGGCAAAACGTTCCAGTCATCCGCGTGGATACGCGTCTGGTCAACGTGCCAGTTAACGTGACGGACGCCCATGGCGTTGCTGTCTCCAGCCTGTCGCAGGACGACTTCAAGGTACTGGAAGACGGCCGGGCGCAGAAGATCGCCATCTTTGAGCG
>CAXUBG010000086.1:0-11337 GCA_964249285.1 uncultured Terriglobus sp.
CCGCCATGCACAACAAAATGGCGAAACCGAAGGAAGAGTAGGGTTGCTGGGATCGAGGTTGCGGCACCGCTGTCGAAGCGGTGCCGTTTTCTGTTGGGCGGGTGCTCCATCTCGCTCTATACTTCCCCATCATGGCCTCTGCCAGGACTGCACACGCTCTCTCTGCCCTGCTGCAACCGGTGGCTCGCGATCCGCGGGTGGATCAGGTAATCGCGAACGCGGCGCCGTTTGCGCAACCCATTCTGCGATACCTGCGTGACTTGATTCACGAGGCCGTCCCGGATGCGGTCGAGGAGATCAAGTGGGGACGGCCCTTCTTCGTGGTGAACGGCACGAGCATCTGTTACGTCGCGGCGTTTACCAGGCATTGCAGTCTGGGCTTCTGGTCCCCTGAAATGACAGCAATACTGCAGAGCGACGGTGTCGACGGCGGGAGCAGTTCTGGTTCTGTTGGCAAGATCACGGCGTTGGAAGACCTGCCAACCCGCGCTGATCTTCAGCGCTACTTTCGCGAAGCAGCACGCCGGGCGCGCACGGGTGACGCTGCCAGTCCAATGAAAGCACGCCCGCGCACGTCAGCGAAAATCCCTGTTCCCATGATCCCAGAGTTCGCGAATGCGCTGGCGAGATCCGAGCCCGCCAGCTCCGTCTTCGAAGCTTTGGCGCCAAGCTGCCGCCGGGAATACCTCGACTGGATTGCAAACGCAAAGCGGCCCGGGACGCGAGAACGCCGCATCGGGCAAGCCGTCGCGATGCTGGAATCAGGCAAACGTTTCCACGAGAAGTACCGGGCGAGCTAAGCGCAGAATGTCGTAGCCGTGGTGGAAAGATCCAGCGTGAGTTCACGCACTGTGCGATCCGCAGCCGTCTAACGCGGTATGCAACTGATCGCGATTTTGTTTGCGTTGCTCGCGGGTGCCGCGAATCCGTTTCAAGCAGGTACTAACGCAGAGTTAAAAACGCAACTCGCGCAGCCGCTCTGGGCTACGCTCTGGGTGTATGCCTCCGGGCTAATTGGCGTGTTGCTGGTGCAGGCATTTGTCCGGCAACCGTTGCCCTCAGGACCGCAAGCTAGTGCGGCACCGTGGTGGGCGTGGACGGGCGGCATGATCTCAATCATCGCGACGTTCGCGGGACTGATGCTGGCACAGAAGCTCGGCTCCGGCATCTTCACCGGCATCAGCATCACGGCGTCTGTGATCGTCAGCCTCGCGGTCGATCACTTCGGCCTGCTCGGTGTGAAACAACATGCGGCCTCCCCTCTGCGTGTGCTCGGGGGTGCGCTCATGGTCTTCGGAATTTGGATGGTTTCCAAGTTTTAGAGTGTTCTTCACGGCAACAAAAAAGCCCGCTTGCGAGCGGGCTCCTTTGCGAGATCTGCGTTAGTACGGGCGAGGTCCTTGTCCACCCTCATGCTGCCAGAAGACGTTGTACCCGCGCTCAAACGCCTGACGGTAAACGCGGCGCTCGGGCCCGCGGTAGTTGCGGTACTCGTCACGGTTCATCACGTTTGGAATGCGGCGATTTTCCGCATCATGGCGAGCACCATTGATGCCATCGCTGAAGCCGCGGCGCTGGACGTCCCGCGTGAACTCCGAGGGCGGCGCATCCCATCCACCCTGCCCATAACCATACGGCGGAGGCGGTGGTGGTCCCTGCGCAATAAGTGTTGCCGGCGGTATGAGCAGGCCCGCCGTAAGTACCGCGGCGGCGAACATTGAAAACGATTTCATGGGTGGTCTCCCTTTCTTCCACACACAGGAAGAAACACTATGTTGGAGCGAAGGTTGCTGGCGATTGTTGCCTGCGCGGGACTGCTTAGCAGCAGCAGTGAGCTTAGTCGCTGTAGGAACGGAGACGCGCGGGCACTTCATCGCGCGTCAGATCATGTCCGCACTGAACGCAATACACATCCGTGATGTGCACGCCACGAAAGCACTGGCCGCACACGGGCGCCATCTGAAATTGGCATTGCGGGCAGAAGTGGAAGGAATTGGCAAGCTCCGTCCGGCACGAGGGGCAGCGCGTCATCACGGGCTGACGCAACAGAAAATAGACGACCGCACCGATGCCACCGGGCAGGACAAGAACAATCAGCATCCAGATGCCCGCGCTCATGTTGCGCCGCTTCACATCACGGCTGATATAGCCAATCAGCAGAACGTAGCTGGCAAGCGCCATACCCCAGCTGTAACTGCCCAACATGCGGAAAGGCAGAAAGTTGTGATGGGGCGGGGGCGGGGGCAACACCTTGAAGTTGAGGATCTGGATACCCGCAAAGATAATGAGCGAAAGAACGACAGACCAGAGCGGAATAAGCCGCAACTCGTCGTTGTTCTCTCCCACATCAGGACGCGAGACTGGATCGCTGGACCACGCCATTACCGCGACGCCTCATCGTAGCCGGCCATGGAACGTGACCTCCGCAGCAGGATGGACGCCGCCGTAATCACAGAGATGGGCAGGAACCACACGACAAGCATCGTAAGCGAACCGCCTGCGTCACTACCAACTTCGGACAGGATTCGCTGCACGCCGCCTTCAATGCCCGCCAGACGCTGATCCGCCGTGGACCACACCGCGTGCGCAATCATCCACAGCACGGCCGAGCAGATGCAGAACGGCAGCAGCAGATCGCGTACACGGCGCTTGCGTGCCTGCATGGCAACAGCGCGCTCGCGCACCACACGGTGCGTGCGGTTAACGATGGCAGACCGCGCATCACCGGACGAACCGGTGAATCGAACGTCAGGTGAAGGTCCGTTCACAGGAGCCCTCCCGTGTGCCCCTCAACCGTTGCAGCCGCGTTGCGTTCGCGCCGCAGCTGCTCTAACAACGGCTTCAGGGCAGCAAGGCCGCGGTACAGCCGCGATTTGACCGTGGAAAGAGGTGCCTTCGTTACGGCGGCGATCTCTTCCAACGCCAGATCTTCGTGGAAGCGCAACACCAACACCTCGCGATAGCTGGCATGCAGCTCCAGCAGGATGGCGTTCACCTCGGCGGCGTTCTCGCGCGAACAAAACTGCTCGTACGGCGACGGTCTCTCCTCCGCAATTTCGAAGGCGCGGTCGTCGCACTCCGGATCAAGCAGGGTATCCAGCGACGCCATCACGCGCTTCCGCGAACGGTCGATCACCAGATTTCGCGCGATCGTGAAGAGCCACGTGTCGAAGCGAGCCTTGCCGTTGTACTGCGCTCCACGCAGCAGGACGCGCATCCAGGTTTCCTGGAAGAGGTCCTCCGCTGCATCGCGGCGACCCGTCAGAAACACCAGGTAACGCATCAGGCGGTGCTGATAGGTGTCAATCAGACGATCCAGCAACTCAGGGTCTTGGCGCTTCAGGCCATGCGCAATCTCAAGATTCTCGTGCTCCGCGGCCGCGAGCACGTCCGCCTGGACTGTGACAGTTGCCTTCATATCGTTGTTGACGCACTTTCTTGAGAAAAGACGCGGGCCGAGGGGCAACGGGTGAGCTTGCCATTCGCGGCAAGCCTGGCATCCAGTCGCCCGGACCCTGCGCCGCTATGGATTCTTTGCATATATCCTGTACGCACCGAAGGTGCCGGCCGGGTGCCAGTTGGCGCTCAACTCCCGCACTTCAGCCAGATTCTGAAAAAAAGGCGCGTAGCGCTGCTTGTACACATAGCCGAAGCGAAACCGGAACTTAATACCCGTATTATTGATGGGATTTTCCGTCACCACTTTCATGCCGAGCGGCACGGCCACATTACGTGAGCTCCGCATATCGGCGATGGTACGGGCGTCCGCCGCAGCGTCCACCGGCGGAATGGCAAGGTACAGCGGTTGGTACTCTCCGGCCGCAATCAGTCCGTCAATCACCTGCAGCGGCTTGTTGAAGGGAAAGGCAACCGTGCCTCCCTGCACCGCCTGCCGTAGCCGCCGCAGATCGGCATTTCCGTACGGATCCGTCCGGCGCAGAAGAAGCGTGCGAAGCTCGTTTGAACCCAGCGCGCACTCCTGCAGTACGCTGTACACGCCAAAGAGCACCGCAATGCTTACCCCTGCTGCCTTCCAGGAACGGCCTGCGCGGTCGAGCGCCAGGAAGCTGAGCAGATACAGCGGCCAGCCATTATATGCGACATGCAGCGGATCGCATCGGCCCAGCGCCGCAGGCAGCAATGCCAGGCCCGCGATATACATGCCCAGCAGCATCCCCGCTGCGTCAAGGGAACTTAGAGGATCACGTGCCAGTGCAACTTCCCGGCGAACGCTGTCAGCAACGACGATAGGAGCAAGACCGCCGGCACATAACAACAGCAGGTAGATGTGCGGCACGGGTTCCAGCATCATGTTGTAGCCGCCCTTGGCAAACTCGCGCAGGGTATGCAGGTATGCCGGGCCCGCCAGCAGAAGAAACGCTGCTGCTCCCGCCATACCCCCGGCTGCGACCAGCATCCAGTGGCGGCCAGATAAGAACGCGCGGTACAGACCGAAGACAACCGCAGCCGCGGTGAACGCCACGCCCAACTCAGGCGACACCGCGAAGTGGAAAGCGGCGGCAGCGGCGGCAAACAACGCGGCGCGGCTGCAAGAGCGCTGCCTGCTGAGCAACACCACGCCCAGCGCGGGCAGGATAAAGCGGAATGCCGTGTAGTTGAGGCCTTCCTGCGGATCCAACGTGACGATGACGAAAAAGCCGAATGCCGCGATTTTCATGCGGCGCGCGAGAGGCATGGCCGTAACGGTGAGGAACAGCAGGGCCGTCCCGATCGCCTCAAGCAAGATCAATGACAGCACATAGGCGGCGTTCATGGACACACCGAACGCGCCCAAAACCTTGACGAACGTTGCCGGCCAGATGTACAGGAACGGGCCATAGGCAAATTCGACTTCGCTGTATAGGTGCCGATGGAAGATCATGCCGGAACGTAACTGCGTCAGGAAATATCCGGCATCGGCATAGTAGTAATCTGCCCGCGTCATCAGCACGCCAAGCAGTGCCGCCACCGTTACGGCTGCGGCGATTGCACCATACAAATATCCTCTCCAGACAGGTATGCCCGCTGGTGCCGCCGGACGGTCAAAAGTGCCAAACTTCCACCGGAGGCAGGCCGCAGCCGTCGCACAACTAATCAGTGCCGCCATGACCGCGCCAACACGGTTGTTCGCACCGGCGGTGTATGCCGGAGAGTAGACCGGCGCCTTCAGGGGAAGCATGAACTGCAGAACAAACACACCCGCAAACATCGCGACCGCAACGCCAATCCAGAACACGGTTTCCCGCACACGCCCTTGAAGCGGCTGGCGCGCACCGGGTGCCGTTCCGGCAAGTTCCGGCGTGATTTCTGGCGGCAATGCTGATGTAGACGTTGCAACGCTCACGATGTTCTCTCAGATAGCAAAGCTTAATTCTTGCGCACCAGGCAAACGGTTTCAGCTTGCCCGACCGGTATGGGGCATTTCACCCATGAGCGGGCAAGGTAATCAGTGGGAAGATTAAGGTAGATCAGGCTGGGCCAATCGATCAGGACATCAACACCTTCCCTGTCGAGAAATCCAGGCAAGTCATGGTGGCGTGTTGCTTGCAGGGCTGGGCCGTTCAGCTTTCCATCAAGGTTTTCGACGTTGCGGTTGAAGTAACCAAGAACGCCACTCTGAAAGGCTGCGACGTGAGCGCGGGGAAAATTACGCTGAATATACCCGGCTGCCACGGCCTGGCTGTTACTGACGTTGCCGATGTGCAAGGATCCCGCTGTCCACAAAACGAACGAGCACACCATCAGAGCAGTCACACCCGTAACCCACCGGCGGGGCGTTGGCAGCTTGGCAAGCAGGATCGCGAGCGCCGGAATGGTCAGCACCGCAAGCGGTGAGGCGTACCGGTAGTAGAACTGGCTTGAATTAAAAAGGAGATAGTACGCGAACACCAGAACAACCAGACCGGGTGCCCAGAGCGTAAGGATTTCCGTTAATTGCGTGTGAGTCCCCGCCGCACGTTTCCTGCGGTACGCCGGCAGGCCCACTGCAAGGATGGCGCAGCTAACAACGGCCGCCGCCAGCGTTGTCCTGGAACTTACGCCGAATGACCATGGCGCAAAATTACTGATAACAGCGACAAACATGGCCTGAAGACGAGGAAGCGCCGTAGCAGACGCAATCGGCGTAGATTCCGCGGCACCCGAGGACGGCAGCCATGAGCCGCTGACCCGGTGCACGAAAAGGAACCACGGACTGACCAGCAGGAGAGCAATCAGACCGGCACCCAAAGCCTTGCTCACGGTGATCCAACGCCTGTACAACAGCACGGCCAGCACGAACGCAAACAGCAATCCAAAGTCAATCCGCGCCTCGCCTGCCAGTCCCCCGAGAACTCCGAGCCACACCATGTTCCGCGTGCCCGTCACGCGCACCTTCCCGATGCGGATCGTAATGGAGACGCACGCGGCGATGCACACCAGGTAAATCCCCGTTTCCAGCCCATACGTAAACAGCCGGAAAAGGGTGTAGTCGAATAGCGTGAGAAGAAACGCCAGTGCCGCTGCCGGCGAGGCGACATCCCGGCTGCAGAGAGATGCAGCGATGCGGCTGATCTGATATGCGAAGAAGACGAACAGCGCACTGCTGAACAGGAACACCACACGGATGAGCGCGAGAGGGCCCCCCTGAAAGATGCGAACGAACACGTCAAGAGCCGCGAAGACAACGGTCGCCAAGGGCTGGATCCCAGTAGCCGGAATACCGCCGTTGTAGGTGATGGTGCCGTGCGCCGCGATGTTGTCGGCGACGGTCAGCATGTAGTAGCCGTCTTCGCCGACCGGCTTGTCCATCAGCCATGGCCAGTGCGCGTGCGAGTGAACCGCGACGGGAAACGCTGTCTGCGAAAAGCACGCGAGCAGCACCGCGTAGAGCAGGACCGCCGTGGCGCTCAAAACCTGACTGATGGGCCAGGCCTCCCCTCCCAGGGGATGTTTCTGTTCACTTCCGTCAGTCAATCACGCACCAAGCATTCGGGATAAGTAAAGCAGGCGTTCGAAGCCGCGAACACGAAAGGGCTTACTCTTAAATGTTGTTAGTGTCACAGGGTGGCGTTCTGCTGAGTATACGAACGCATTGTTCTGTTGGATGCACGATTGCACGACTGCAAAGCAGCAATCCGGTCACTCGCTTCCAGGGCATTCAGTAACCTGCGATCAGGAAATCTGCACTGCGTCACATTGGGCCACACGCGTGCCGTCCTCTCGTGCTTCATTCTCCCCTGCGCGATTTTGATCGACGTGCTCGCCACAGTGCCCCAAGTACAGGATCGGCAATGTCCGGCGCGGCTGCGATCCCCGGCAGATCGCGGCGCAAGGCACGGAGAAGTGCGTCGCGCACCGGGTGGACATGCTGCAGAATGCTGCCTGCAAAGGCCACCTTGGGCTGCCAGGCTGCGCCGTCGGCTTGGAGAAGACGGCTGTGGATCAGAAGCGCAAGGTACGCGAGATCCTCACCCTCGTTCTCGAGTACACGCAGGGCAAGCGCATCGCCTGCCTGCGCGCACCGCAGCACGACTGGCGTCAACGACGACAGCTCTGATGCCGGGCAGGTGTTTGCGTAGGACACGAGGTCGCCGGCCGAATCCAACTTCCAGAAGTCAAGAATCGAAGCGAGCATTAGATTCTCTTTGCCTTCATCGATGGCTAGAAACACTGCTCGAAGCGCCTGCGATCCAATGCGGTGCCCGGATCCCTGGTCGGACAGCACAGGGCCGTAGCCGCCCGCGGTAGTTACGTGCCCATTCATTGTGCGGCCTGCGACGTTCGATCCCGTTCCCGCCAGCACCAGAATGCCCGGCTGGCCGGGGAATACCGCGTCCAGCGCGATCTCCACGTCCCCCAGCAGGAGCAACTCGCCGCCCACCTGCTGCCGCAGCGCATCTCTAAGCCAATCCGTTACCAGCGGAATCGTAATTCCCGCAACGCCCGCGCAGACGCACTGCACCTCGTGTAACGGGACACCGCTTAGAGCTTCGATCTCACGCAGCGCCCCGTGAAGATTGATGGATGCGATTTCCGGTGTGGTGCGGAGGCGCTTAACGGTGCCGCTCTCCGTGCGCGCCAGAATACGCGTGCCGTCCGCAAGGACGTACGTGGTGCGGGTCCCTCCCACGTCCATGGCCAGGTAGTACGGCATCGTGCCCACAGTGTTTCATGCTGCAGACGAAGCTTGCCGGGGCAGGCACTCTGCGGTAAACGCCTCGCAACTATGCGTCAAGCTCGTCCGCCGGCATGCCGCTGGGCGCGGCCAGCGTTGCGTAGCTGAGCGCGCCCAGCAGCGTGACCCCACTGCATACCGCGAAGCCGATCGTAAAAGAGTGCGTGCGGTCGAAGAAGAAGCCAGTAATCACCGGCGCGGCGGAGGCAATGAGGAAGCTGGCAAAGTTCTGCAATGCACTCAGCGAGGCAACATAGCCGGCCGGGCTGACCGCCTGCACGTACCCCCAGCCTGACGTTCCCGCGAAGTGGATGAAGAACAACGCAAAGCTGATGCCGGTGATCGCCATGGCAGTCGTCGTGCTCTGTGCCACGAAAAGCGTGGCGGAGGCGGACAACACCATGCCAAGCACGAGCTGCGCGCGATGTACCGTGGTCAGTGGGACACCGCGCCGGGCGATGAGATCGACAGAGACGCCGCTGGTCAGCATCCCGCAAGCGCCCCCAAGGAACGGCACGGCGGCCAGCCAGCCGCTCTTTGACAGGGAAAGGTGGCGTTCCCCTTCCAGGTATCCAGGCAGCCACGCCGTGTAGAGCCAATTGGTGTAATTGATGCCGCCGAAACCAAGCATCATGCCCCAGACGGTGCGCTGCCGCAGCAGCCTTGCAACGGCGTTGCCGGGCGGCGGGCCGGAGGTGTCGTCGCTGTACATGGTGGTGCCCCGCCCGCGGTGCAGCGTGAGCCAAAGGGCCGCGACCACAAGCCCGGCACCTCCGAGCAGCATAAACATGGCGCGCCAGCCAAGGCGAAGCATGAGCACGGTAAGCAGCGGCGGTGCGATGGACTGCGCGAATGGCTGCGAACTGCTCATGATGGCCGTCGCGCGTCCTCGCTTTTTGCTGGTGAACCACTCGCGCACGCTGCGCACCGCCGAAGGATAAAATGGTGCCTCGCCCGCGCCCAGCAGCACGCGAAAGACGATGAACATGGGCGCGCCGCGGACCAGGCCTGTGAGCAATTGCGCGCCGGACCAGACCGTCAGGCCCGCACCCAGAGCAGCGCGGGTTCCAACGCGATCCAGCAGCGCCGCCAAGGGCAGTTGGGCAAGCCCATACGCAAGGGAGAAGGCGGAGAGCAGCCAGCCCATCTGCGTCGCGGAGAGGTGCAGCTCACCCCGTACAGTTGTGTTGGCGATGGAGAGCGAGGAGCGGTCGAGCGAGTTGACCAGACCCGCGGCAAAGAGGAGGGACAGTGTGATGCCCTGGTGCGCGCGCAGGCTTCGGGGCCGGGTTGATGACTGTGCTGTCAAATGCTGCCCCTTGCGGTTGCCGTTGCGGGTTGCCGCGCACCTAACCTTACCGCGCCAGACGGTTGGCGTACAGCCGCAGATGGGTGCCCCCCCTTCGCGAAGCTAAGGTGGGTGCCTTTGCCCAGAAAGTTGCCGCAGCTTGAACCCATTAATCACCGCGCAAGCGGCTTTGCGTACAGCGTCGCGACGTATCCTGCGCCGAAGCCGTTGTCGATGTTGACGACCGTGACATTGGGCGAGCAGCTGTTCAACATGCCGAGCAGGGCCGTGACGCCGCCGAAAGCCGCTCCATAGCCGACGCTGGTGGGCACGGCAATCACCGGCACGGCAACGAGGCCGCCAACGACCGAGGGCAGAGCGCCTTCCATGCCGGCGCAAACGACGACCGCGTCTGCCTCACGGACTGCCGGGAGGTGCGCGAGCAGGCGGTGCAGTCCCGCGACGCCTACGTCGGTCACGCGGATCACCGCTGCGCCCAGAAACTCTGCGGTAAGGGCGGCTTCTTCAGCAACCGGCAGATCGCTGGTTCCGGCGCAAACGACTGCGACACGGCCCCCGGTGCTGGATGCCGGTTCGCCACACGTGATGATGCGGGCGAGTTGGTGGTAGTGCGCTTCAGGAATGGACTGCTGGGTGGCCGCGAATGCCTCCTGTGAGGCGCGTGTGGCCATGGCGGGCGCGCCGCTGGCGTGGATGCGCGCCAGGATCGCAGCCGTCTGTTGCGGTGTTTTGCCTTCGGCGAAGACGACCTCCGGCATGCCGCTGCGCAGAGGACGGTGGTGATCGATCTTGGCAAAACCAAGATCTTCGAATGGCAAGGAAGCGAGCCTGTCCGCGACTTCGCCGGGAGTCGAGCGGCCCGCCTGAACTTCAGCAAGCAGAGCGAGCAAGGCGTCGCGCGTCACCGAAGCACCACGTGATGGATCGAAGCGGTCCCAACCGGGTGCCCCAGGTTCGCGAAGCTAACCTGGGTTGAAGCGGCATTCATCTTACAGGAAAGAGAAACCCGCCTCAACCGCCACGCGGTGAAGGTGGGGCACCCGCGTTGTTGGTTTCTGTCCATTCAGACGGTCTGATGAGATGTCAGCGCGGTCACCGGCAACACGGCGTTCATGCTGCCACTGCGGTAGCCCTCTGTGTCCAATGTGACATAGGTGAACCCCACGCCTTTTACGGCGGCGGTGATGCGGGCGAGCATGTCCATCTGCAACGCCTTCTTTAGCTCGGAGCGCTCGATCTCGATGCGGGCAAGTTCGCCATGGTGGCGAACGCGCAGTTGGCGGAAGCCCAGCGCATGGAGTGCTTCTTCCGCGTCTTCGATTTGCCGCAGCGCTTCGACGGTGACCGGGCGTCCGTACTCCAGGCGCGAGGAAAGACAGGCTGAGGCAGGCCGGTCCCAAACTTCCAGTCCAGCGGCCTGCGCCAGGGCACGGATCTCCGCTTTGCCAAGGCCTGCGTCGGCCAGCGGAGCGACGGCGCGGTGTTGCGCTGCGGCGCGCTGGCCCGGGCGGAAGTCGCCGCTGTCATCGCGGTTGCGCCCGTACGCGATGGTGGTCAGGCCCGTCGCGCGCAGGACCTGTTCCATGGCCGCGAAGAGTTCATCCTTGCAGTGGAAGCAGCGTGCGCCGTCGTTACGCACGTAGTCCGGACGTTCCATTTCCGCGGTCTGGATCATGCGAAGCGGAATGCCGTACTGTTGTGCGAAGTGCACGGCAAACGCGAGATGCGTACGGGGCAGGCTGGGCGAATCGGCGATGACGGCGAGCATGTCTGCGCCAAAAACCTGGTGCGCCTCCCACGCGAGATAGGCGGAATCGACGCCGCCGGAGAAAGCGACAGCAAGGCGGTCGTAACGGCGCAACTGCTGCTGCAA
>CAXUBG010000086.1:11347-12540 GCA_964249285.1 uncultured Terriglobus sp.
GCTGCAACGCGGACCGTGCGGCCTGTACATCGCCATCCATCAGACGATGTCGCCCGCCATCACCTGTTCGCGCGAGAGGTCTTTGCGTGAGGGGTTGTCGAGCTTTTCTTGGATGGACCAGAGACCGGCAGACGGTGTGCTGATATAGAAGACTTCTTCGCCGTCCGGCATGGTGTTCCAGCCCTCCTTCATCACGGCGGGATCGTAGCGCTGCTGCATTTCATTCACGTCGGCATACTGGTAGCCAACCTGCTCAATCTCCTCTTGTGACAGGTGGCCGGGCGCGTAGGTGATGGTAAATCGTCCTTCGCTGGAGCCGTGAATGAGGTGCGCGACGCCGTGCGGAATCTCCTGCATGTCCGCCTGGGTTTTGTACAGCGCCAGGGTGCGCGGCGTCCCTTTGTAGCCGTACTTGCGGATGAGCGCATCCACTTCCGGCTGCTCGCCGAAGCGCTCCACGCCGGGGGCGATGATGAGGAGTTCCCCGCCGTCGGCCAGCGCCATGCGGGTGCGGTAGACGGCCTTGTTGGCGACCCATGTGGCGCGGAACTCGTCGGCCTGCATCACGGCCACAATCTTCTTCACCGGCTTATCGAAGAGGGTGATGTTCTGGTCGCGGCTCCTGCGAGCGGCTTCGAGATAGGTATCAAGGTCGTCGCCCACGTAGATGCCGCTGGTCACCAGCTTGTTCTCGGCATCGCGCTGCATCACGATCTGCAGGTACACGTCCGGCAGATGCCGCAGGTGCTCGTCTTCGCTCCAGTTGTAGCAGGCGCGCAGCGGTGTCACCAGGCAACCGAGATTGTTCTCAATGCCGTACACGGCGGCGGCAATGTGCGAGGCACAGATGGTGTCCTTGCCGCCCAGGCCGATGTAGTAGTTCTTGTTGTGGTTCGCGAAGCCCAGCACCTCGTGCGGGACGACGTGGCCCACGTTGATGATCAGGTCCCACTGCTCGTCCATCAGCTTGGAGTTCAGGTCGACGGGGATGTCCCAGTCGGCCACGCCGCCCGTCGTCTCCTTGACCAGCGATGCGGGAATGGTGCCGATGCGGGTGCAGCCGTTACGCCAGTCGTGCGCGAAGATGCGCTCCTCCGGGATCGAGCCGAACATCCACTTGTTTTCCGCCTAGGAGTGCGGGACGTGCTGACCGCGCGTGGGGATCACCTCAACGTGCGCGTCGGGCCGCGCGT
>CAXUBG010000087.1:0-3068 GCA_964249285.1 uncultured Terriglobus sp.
CGAGGTCCTGGTTGCGGGAACCCTTGCGCCTGCCGCTCTGGAAGCGATGCTTGCCGATTCCGGGTTGCGCGTGCGACCGGTCGTGCAGGTTGAAGATATGCTCACCGGAACGGCGGTCTCGCGTGGGTTGCTGGCCGGCTTGCGGGGAGCATTGAAGAGCTAGCGTGCGCATCCAGATCAATCTCGCAACCCGGCCTTATGTAGAGCTGGACCGTCTGCTCCGGCAACTACGCATCGCCGTCGGCGTGATGGCGCTGCTGGCCGTGGCGCTCGGTGTATGGCTTCATGCGGCAAACGTTCGCGCACAGGCGCAACAGCAACAGCTTGCTGCGCTCAGCGCACGTGCGGACGCGTTGCAGCAGGAACGTGCGCGTAACGAGGCGCGGCTGCGGCAACCCGTCAACGCCGCCACGCTCAGCCGTAATCAATTTCTAAACGCCCTGTTCGCCCGAAAAAGCTTCTCCTGGACGGCGGTCCTGATGGATTTGGAAGAAGTGATGCCGACCGGTGTACAGGTTTCTTCTATCGAGCCGGTGATTGCTCCATCCGGTGAGGTCAGTATACTTTTGCGCGTTCTGGGCGACCGCGACCGCACGGTGCAACTGGTGCGCAACCTGGAAAGCTCGCGGCGGTTCCTTTCGCCACGGCTGGCAGGCGAGGCGCAGCAAACGGCGGAACGCGGCAGTGCGCCGCCCACGCTCGGGGCCAACGGCCTGCCACAACCCGCAAGTGAGAACCTTGGCGTAAATGGATTGCCGCCCATCGCCGGGGTGGAGTTCGAAATCGCTTCAGGCTACAACCCCCTGCAACCTCGCATACGCGAAGGCGACGCAGCGCACACGCCGGCTGCGGGTATGCCATCGCCAGCCTTAGGGGTTGCACCGTGAGACTGCCGTCCGGCATCACTGTTCCGCCATTTACCGGCAACCGGGAGCGCGGAGGCATCCTCTCGCCGCTGGTGCTGCACGCAGCCGCCGCGGCCATGCTGGTGCTGCTGTGTGTGTACCTCGGCGTCCGTTTGCTGGCGATCAGCGGCAGCAGCGGCATCCGAGGTGCCGATGCGATCACGGCGGCCCAATCGCGCGTCGTGGCGGCCGAATCCGCTGCCAGGCCCTTGCGCGGCGTGGACGCAAAGCTCTCCGCATCCGACACGGAAGCAGCGCGCTTCTACACCGAACGTCTGCCGTACGCCTACTCCGATGTCGCCGCGCAACTGGGAGCGATTGCCAAACACAACAACGTTCGCCTCAGCCGGGCGTCCTACGTACAGGCTGTGCCGGATAACGGTGTGACGGAGTTGCGTATTGATGCGGCCGTAACTGGCGAATATCGCGCGCTGGCAGCGTTCATCAACGGCCTGGAGCGCAGCCATACGTTCTTCCTGATCGAAAATCTCGCGTTAAGCGGCGCGCAGAACGGCCTGGTGAACGTGCAGATGCGCCTTGGAACCTACATTCGCGAGCCGATGGCGGTCTCGCAAGCAGGGGGGAACGGAGCGCAGCCATGAAGATTGGCGCCGAAGACCGTAAGAAGCTGATTGCCGCAGGCTCCTTCGGCGTGCTCGCCGCCGGATACCTGATCTATACCCTCGTAGGCACCTCCGGCGGATCCGACGCCTCACCGCCGGCCGCAGCGCCTGTGAGCGTGAGTGTTCCGGCCGCAACCACCATTCGGCCAACCTCTCGCGCTGTGTCTTCCCGTCTTGATCCGGCGCTCCATCCTGAAGGCATGCTGCTGACCGAATCGCTGGTCTACTCAGGCAGCGGGCGCAACATCTTCCTTCCCCCCGGTGCGGCGGCGGAAATGCCTGCGTCGATCAAAATACCCGTGCCCGTAGCTTCCGCGCGATACGTTCCTTCCGCCGTCGTCAGCAACATGACGCCACCTGCACCGCCCATTCAACTTCGATTTTTTGGCACTGCGACGAACTCTGCTGGTAAGCGGCAGGCCTTCTTTCTGCGTGGAGACGATGTTTTCGAAGCGGCAACGGGAGACATTGTCAGCCGCCGCTACCGGGTCGGCACGATCAGCTTGAACAGCGTGGAAGTCACCGATCTGACCAACAACAACACGCAGCGGCTGCCCATGAGCACGCAATGAGCACCACGCCGCGTGCGGTCCGGCCTGGTCCCGGCGAGGAGGGCTACTTCCTTGTTGGTCTGATTGTTGTCTGTTTTCTGCTGCTGCTGGTGCTCGGCATCGCTGCGCCGCGCGTTGCCAAACAGCTGGAGCGGGAGCGCGAGGTGGAATCAGAGCACCGCGCGCAGGAATATGTCCGCGCCATTCAGCTCTACTATCGCAAAAACGGACGTTACCCTTCATCCATGGAGCAGCTGGCCGGATCGGGCGGCACAGGTTTCAGCAGCGCCCTCAACGTGAAATATCTGCGGCAGCAATACAAGGATCCGCTCACCCGCGATGACTACCGCCTCATTTATCAAGGGGAGGCGAAGACCGAGGTGAAAGGGTTCTTTGGGGAGCCGCTACAAGGCATCGCCGCGGGGAATTTAGGCGCAGCGGCTGCTTCTGCTTCAAATGCCACCGGCATTCCAGGTCCCGTGAGCGGATCGACGCCAAATTTATTTAGCAACGGCGCGCAGAGCGGGTCGCAAGGGTTCTCCCCAGGGGGAGGCACCGTTGGATCCAACGGCACTGGCGGTTTCGCAACCGGACTACACGCTCCCGCTTCTGGAGCAAACTAAACCGGCGCGGATGTTTCCGGAACGGTATACCGGGCAGCGGTGCGGCACCCGTCAACAGCTCTGGTGCACCAACATTGGGCTACGGTTCTTTTAGTAGCGGCAGCACAAGCGCAACCTCGTTTCAGGGCAGCAAGGGTGCGATCGTCGGAGTGGCCAGCAAAGCCAAGGGCCACGGCCTTGTGGAGTGGAATGGCTCAGAGGACATTGAGAATTGGGAGTTCCTCTACGACCCGCGTGTTGAGCAGCTGAAGGCGAAGGTCAGCCTCTTTGGCGGATCACCGGCTGCGTCGGGAACCGGGTCGCTGGGCAGCGGATTCAAGCCGGTGGACGGCAGTACCGGACTTGGATTTGGTCAAACGAGTCGAA
>CAXUBG010000087.1:3078-11267 GCA_964249285.1 uncultured Terriglobus sp.
CTGGGCGGGGGGCAAACATTTAACCCGAGCACAAGCGCTACTGGCAGTACCGGCCCAGCAGCACCCTCGGCAGCGGGCGGTAGTTCCACGACGCCGGTGCAGTCATCGCCGGGGCCCTAAATACTTGGTTCCTTTCGCATCTCCCTGCAACGTATTGCATCAGATAGATTGACAGCAAGTGACTCACATGTGATTCTGGACATGCCTGAGCGACTCGCGTCACAGGATTCGCGGCCCACCGTGCCGCCAGAGGAGATCGACAGATGGGGAAGATCATCGGAATTGACCTGGGAACCACCAACAGCTGCGTTGCCGTAATGGAAGGCGGCGAGCCGAAGGTGATCCCGAATGAAGAGGGTGGCCGGACGACGCCGTCCATCGTCGCGTTCACCAAGAGTGGCGAGCGGCTGGTGGGGCAGGTGGCCAAGCGCCAGGCGATTACCAACCCGGAGAACACCATTTATTCCATCAAGCGCTTCATGGGCCGCCGGCCCAACGAAGTCAATGAAGAGATGAAGATGGTCCCGTACAAAGTCGTTCCCAAGGGCGACAACGTGGTTGTCATGGCGCAGGGCAAGGAGTACACCGCGCCTGAAATTTCGGCCATGATCCTGCAGAAGCTGAAGAAGGCTGCCGAGGACTACCTGGGCCAGTCCGTGACCGAGGCGGTCATTACCGTCCCGGCATACTTCAACGACTCGCAGCGGCAGGCGACCAAGGATGCAGGTAAGATTGCCGGCCTGGATGTGAAACGCATCGTCAATGAGCCGACCGCGGCCGCGCTGGCCTATGGTTTGGACAAGAAGAAAGACGAGACCATCGTGGTCTACGACTTCGGCGGCGGCACGTTCGACGTGTCGGTGCTGGAAGTCGGCGAAGGCGTCATTGAGGTGAAGGCCACCAACGGTGACACGCACCTGGGCGGCGACAACCTGGATCAGCGCCTGGTGGATTGGCTGATCGACGAGTTCCGCAAGAAGGAAGGCCTGGACTTGCGCGGCAAAGGCAACGAAATGGCCCTGCAGCGCCTGAAGGACGCAGCCGAGCGCGCCAAGATCGAACTTTCCACAACCATGGAAACGGAGATTAACCTGCCGTTCGTCACGGCGGACGCAACCGGACCGAAGCACCTGGTGGAAAAGCTGACCCGCGCGAAATTCGAGTCGTTGGTCGAGGACTTGCTGCAGAAGTCAGTTGGACCCTGCAAGCAGGCGATGAGCGATGCAGGGATCACGGCCAGCCAGGTGGATGAGGTGGTGCTGGTTGGCGGGCAAACGCGTATGCCGCGGATGCAGGCGCTGGTCAAGGAGCTGTTTGGCAAGGAGCCGCACAAGGGCGTGAACCCGGACGAAGTCGTCGCGATTGGCGCGGCGGTGCAGGGTGGCGTTCTGGGCGGGGAAGTGAAGGACCTGCTGCTGCTGGACGTGACACCTCTGACCCTGGCCATCGAGACGATGGGCAGCGTGGCAACGCCGATGATCCCGCGCAACACGACGATTCCGACCAAGAAGACGGAGACGTTTTCGACGGCGGCTGACTCGCAGACCGAAGTGGAAGTGCATGTGTTGCAGGGCGAGCGTCCCCTGGCGACGCAGAACCGCACTCTGGGCAAGTTCAAGCTGAGCGGTATTCCTCCGGCTCCGCGTGGCGTGCCGCAGATTCAGGTCACGTTCGACATCGATGCGAATGGCATTCTGAACGTGACCGCGAAGGACAACGCCACGGGCAAGGACCAGAAGATCACCATCACCAGCAGCTCGGGCCTGAGCAAGGATGAGGTCGAGCGCATGGCGAAGGAGGCTGAGGCGCATGCGGGCGAGGACAAGGAGAAGCGCGACGAAATTGAAGCGCGGAACCAACTCGACAGCATGGTCTACAACGTGGACAAGATGTTCCGCGAGAACGGCGATAAGATCAGCGGCGATGAGCGTCAGCAGGTGGAAACTGCCCTGAGCGACGCCAAGACGACGCTGACCGGATCGCCCAGCGCGACGGAACTGAAGGCCGCGAACGACCGCCTGACCCAGGCGAGCCACAAGCTAGCCGAGGCGATGTACAAGTCCGGCTCTGCTCCCACCGACGGCGCGGCTGCTGCGGCGGGAACCACCACCGAAGCTCCCAAGCACGATGAGGGGGTAATCGACGCGGAGTATGTGGACGTAGCGAATAAGTAAGTGGAGGGTGAGCGGACTGAGTTACCGGTCCGCTCCCTCCGCATTGCGGAGACCGGATAGCTGCAATCGAATCTGATGACTGGCTAGCCTTTCGCACTGAGACGCGGATGATTGCCTCGCATCAATACGCAGCTTGCTGTGTCTAATGAAATAAGAAGCAGGAAATGAGGGCGCTCGAAAAAACGCCCTTTTTGCCTGCACAATAGCTCGCAAAGGAGAGTTGCCATGAATACCGTACTTTGGAAATGCGAGCAGTATCTCGCGGGCAAGCTCCATGAGAAGACAATTTTCGACAACGAAGAGCAAGCACGCGATTTCGCCCGCAAGCTGTACAACGTACGACCGGACACCATTCTGCGCATCGAGCCGATGCCCATCCAGCACGTCTGGAACTGACAAAGCGCGCAAAGTACCAGCCAGATGCCGGCGTTTTCGCCGGCATCATACGTTCGGGAGAGTGTTACGGATGCCGGAAGGGAATGAGGTACATCGCTGGGCGGAGCGGCATACGGCGGCATTTGCGGGGCGCAAGCTGAATGTGCTGCCAGGGCCGAACCACCGCTTCAGCGATGCGCATGTAGTGGATGGCAAGAAGCTGCTGAAGGTGCATGCCGTGGGCAAGCATCTGGGCTACGAGTTCCCCGGCCAGCTCTACCTCCACATTCATCTGGGTCGATTCGGCGATTTCACTGAGGGTTGCGGGGAGTTGCCGTCGCCCAAGGGCGCTTTGCGTGCCATCCTGCAGCGGGCTGGATCGGGCAAGCCCGCGCGGTCGCGGAAGGGCCAGCCGCATAACCTGACCTGTGCTCATGACGACGGTACGCAGCCGTTCCCTCCTGAGGATGTGGACTGGTGCGAACTGCGTGGGCCGACGGATTGCAGCGTGTATGACCAGGCAAAGTGGCAGGCACTGCTGGACCGGCTTGGTCCCGACCCGCTGGCACACGAACCAGGAGACCACGACAACCCACATCGTGCCTTCGAAAAAATCCTGAAGAAAAAGACGAGCATTGCCGAACTGCTGATGGACCAGTCGGTGCTCTCAGGCATCGGCAACATCTATCGCGCCGAGCTGCTCTTTCGGCATCGGGTCAATCCGTTCACGCCGGGCGAGGAGATGGACCTCAAGACGCTCAAAGCGATCTGGAAGGACTCCATCCCGCTGTTGAAGGCGGGCATGGTGGACCGACGCATCGTCTGCACCAGGCGCGCTGACCGCCCCAGCAAAAAGGAACCAGCGCCGCGCGGCGAAGCGCATTATGTCTACCGCCGCCACGGTGAGCCGTGCTTTGTCTGCGGGGAGGCGATTGTGCGGAAAGACGTTGCAGGCCGCACTCTCTACTGGTGTCCCAAGGATCAGCGAACGACGGCTGAGCAAACCGCGTCGGCCTACAGGCCCGGCATGAGCTTGCGCGCAGGCCGCAAAGCGGAGAAGAGCACGTAGGTGTTTCGCAAGTCCCGGATCGTATACTGAGTTTCCATGCCGCAAAACACAGCCCGGCGCACGCACCGGAGCCTGCGCCTCTTGCTTGGGCTTCTCGTACCGCTGCTGCTGGCCGGATACGTTTTCTACCTGCTTTACGAGTTTCTGTCGAGCCATGTAGAGGGCGACCAGGCTTATCTTCTGTATGCGGCGCAGCGGGTGTTGGCCGGGGTGCCGTTGGACGGATCGCAGCTGGTTGAGACGAATCCGCCTCTGATTGTGTGGTTTTCCTGCATTCCAGCCGGCTTGGGAGCGCTGCTTCACTGCAGCCCGGTGCTGATGGTGCGGCTCGTAGTAATTTCCATCATGGGAGGCAGCGCCGCTTGGAGTTGGCGTGCGGTGCAACGATCGTACGTGCGTGACCTGGCCGGAAAGCGGCTACTATTGCTCTTTCTGGCAAGTACCTATTTCGCGGCGTTGACGATCCATCCCGCGGAATTTGGACAACGGGAGCAGTTGCTGTTGGCTCTCTTGCTGCCGTATGTGTTTGCCGTCGGTACGGGCTCCATCACCACCTTTCATTCCTGGGAGCGCGTCGGGGTTGGAGCGGCGGCTGGGCTCGGGGTGTGTTTCAAGCCACACCATGTGCTGACGCTTGCGGCCGTGGAACTCTTCCTGCTCGTGTACCGGCGAAGCGCGCGGCGGCTGGCGTCGCCTGAACTAATCTTCGCGATTGCGGTGGGCCTCGTCTATGTCGCCGCAGTTCGCCTTTTTACGCCCGCGTATCTGCTGCAGATTGTGCCGTTACTCACAAGCACGTATCCTGCGCTTGGCCAATACAGCTTGATGGAGATGATCCTCCACATTGGTCGCGGACTTTCGTTGGTGCTGCTCCTGGCATGGTGCGTGTGGTTGTGGCTGCGGCTGCGAGGCCGTCTCCAGCAGTTAAGCGGAGTTTTCCTGGCAAGTTCTTCCGGTGCCGCGATGGCCTACTTCGTGCAACACACTGGCTGGTACCACCAGGAGTTCCCGGCCAAGGCGCTGATGGAGATGGCTGCACTTTGCATGGCGCTGGATGTGTTGCTGGTGTTCTATTCGTCCGCACGTGAAGCAAGGCCAGTGTCAGCGCTGGTCTTGACGGCGTTTGTTCTGGCCGCGATGCTTGTCTTTGCTGGTTGGCGGAAAGCGAGGCCACTCGCCGCAGCTCGTCCCAATAGCCTTGAGGCACGGATGGAGCAGTTGCCGGAAGGAGCTACGGTATATGTGTTCACCATTAGCCTGAATGCATTTCCAGTGGTGCTGGAGCGGCACTTGCAGTGGGGCAGCCGCTTTGCCCACCTGTGGATGTTGCCAGCCATTGTGGAAAATGAATCGGGTGTTCGTGGGAAGGGGGTCCGGTTTCAACCGTTGCCAGGCACCCGGGTTAAGGAATTGGCCGAGCTTCAGCGTCGCGAGCTTACAGAGGATCTGCGGCGGACGCAGCCAGCAACGGTGTTTGTGGAGCGATGCGATGGAACTGCCATATGTGATGGTCTGCAGGGACCCCTGGCTTTTGTACCCTGGTTCTCCCAGAGTCACGAGTTTGCGCAGGTTTGGTCGCAATATCGCTTTTTGCAGGCAATCGATGGATTCGATGTGTATACGCTGCAGGCGAACTGATCCCGGCATCCTGCAACCCGGAGTAACAAAGTCCGGTGTGACGGAGCGAACCAGGGACTTAGGAGACGCCTCAGGAGCGCGTGCATCGGCAAGGGCGCACACATCCAACCGGGCAGGTGATTCAAAGCTTTGTGATCGCTAAACGGAGCGCGTCCGGATGATCGCGAAGTGTTCTTTCAGACGCAGGAAATAGGATTCCAAGTAGCGGTAGGAGAGTGCGGCTAAGACAATGGTGAGGACCAATCCCAGCAGGTCCTGAAAGGTTTGTAAGATGCCGGACGAAAGACGAAGGTGGGTACCCAGCCATGTGGCCGGACGGAGCGCCAGGCGCAGACCAAGGATCTGGAAGACATAAAGTCCATAGGAGATTTTTCCCAGGTAGATCAATGTCTTCTCTCTGCGTAGCTCTTCGAAGTTGTACACGGAAAAAAAGATCAATAGCGAGGCGAGTAGCATGAGGCCGTATTCGAGCGCCACTGTATGTACGTTGGGTATTTCAGAGGAATCGTGAACATAGTACTGGCCTGCGAAGAGGGTGAAAAGGCCTGCACCAAACAGAACGGCGCGCGTCATGCGGCTGTGATGAGGTGTCCAGCCACGAAGCTGCAACGCCAGCAGACCGCCGACGCCGAAGAACTGTACTTGAACAAAGGTATTTACCCATAGCTGCAGATCCTTGTGTCCGCTAGACGCGAGCCACAGCATGGAAGCGTAGGAAATTGGAAAGGTGAGAAGGCTGATGAACAGGAGCCCGCGAGAACCGGAGATACGTCGAACAGAAGGCCAGATAAGATAGAACTGCTCCTCGACGCTGATGCTCCACAACACCAGCGCGAAGGATGCTGGAAGGCCGTAGACGTAGGTGTACCAATTGCCAGCGAGGAGCACGGAGGCGAGCAGACGCCCGTTTGACATTTGCAGGTGCGGTGCGTGCCAATCGATTAGGCGCGCGATCAAGAGCGCAAAGAAGTAGAGGGGCCATACGCGAAGAATGCGACGCATATAGAAGGCACGAAGGTCCACGGTCTGCGTCTTGGCGGCTTCACGTTCGAGGAGTTCCGTGATGAGGTAGGCGCTGAGCAGAAAGAAGAGGCAAACGCCCGCCCGGCCCGATGAAAAGATGGCCGCAAGGACAGGATGATGGGCCGGTGTCTCAATATGTCGCAAGAAGACCAGAAGAAAGGCAAAGAAGCGGAGGATGTCCAGCTCTGGGCGGTAAAAACGAGGCCCGGAGGGCTCTTCATGTACAAGACTCGGGAGCATAGGAATACGTTAGTAGATCACACGGCCGTGTCCTGGATGTGTATCGCGGATCCCGGCAATTCGGCAAGAGCCGAGTACGCGTTTTAACTTGTAGAGAGACCATATGGCAGGCACAGCACAAAAGGACTATTACGGCGCGCTCGGCGTCAAGAAAACGGCTACCCCGGACGAGATCCGCAAAGCGTTCCGGAAGATGGCGCGCAAGTATCACCCCGATGTGAATCCCGGTGACAAGAAGTCCGAGGAGAAGTTCAAGGAGATTTCAGAAGCCAACGATGTCCTGTCTGACGAGAAGAAGCGTAAGATCTACGACCAGCTTGGCTTCTACTCCGATTCCATTGACCCCGCGCAGGCGGAGGCAGCAGCGCGGGGCGCCTACGGCAGCACTGCCGGATATGGCGGAAGTACGTACACGGGCGGCGCTCCAGCTTCAGGGCAAGGTGTGCCGTTTGACTTCGGCGGATTTGATTTCTCCGGGGGAAACGGTGCGGCGCAGCAGGGCGGTGCCGGTGGTTTCGGCTCTTCGTTCAAGGACATCTTTGGCGGGATGTTTGGTAGCGGGCGCGGCCAGCAGCAACAGGCGCGCGGACCGCAGCCAGGTAGTGACCTTGAGTACCAGGTCGAAGTTGACTTCTGGACCGCGATCCGTGGCGGAACGACGCGCATTGAGATTACGCGCCAGGAGCAGTGCACGACATGCAAAGGGCAAGGAACGGCCGGCCCCGCGCAGACCTGTCCGCAGTGCAACGGGAGCGGCCAGATCACACAGATGAACGGTCGTATGAAGTTCAACGTGCAGTGCCCGCGCTGCGGTGGATCCGGAAAAATTCAGCAGCCTTGCCCGGCATGTCATGGCGAGGGAACCGTGAGCAAGCGCGAGTCGCTGGAGTTTCGCATCAAGCCGGGGACGCGCGACGGCCAACGCATACGGCTGCCAGGCAGGGGCAACGCGGGGCACCTCGGCGGGGCTGCGGGAGACCTCTTTCTGATTATCAAGGCGGGCCCGCACCCGGTGTTTACCCGGTCAGGAGACGACATCCGTGTGACGGTGCCGGTGATGGCGTTTGAGGCCGCGCTTGGAACAAAGATCGATGTGCCGACGATTGACGGCCGTGCGCAGCTTAAAATTCCGCCCGGAACGCAAACCGGGCAGAAGCTGCGTCTTCGCGAGAAGGGTGTAGCCTCCGCTGCGAGCGAAGGTGCGCGCGGCGACCAGATTGTCGAAGTACAAATTGTGGTGCCAAAGATTCAGGACGAGCGGTCCAAGGAAATCCTGCGGGAGTTGGCGAAGTTGAACCCCACTGATCCCCGTGCGGAGATGTTTGCAAGGGTCTAAGTCAGCTCCCCGTCTGATTGTTGGCTTCTGAAAGGTGCGCGCTCCACTTCTGTAGCGGTCCACCCAATTGCCGCTCGAGCTCGCTGCCTTCGGTCACCTCCTTATTGCCATTAGCCTCCGGCAGGACAAGAGCGTTGGCCGTAGCCGCAAAGGCCAGCGAGGGATTCGGTGCAAGGCCGAATAAGCGTGCACCCAGCCACGCTTGCGGCGTGATGGTGATTTCTGCCTTGCCAGCGACCGTTGCGTTGTAGATTTTGCGTGCGGCGCTGCGCGACGAAGCCGCGACGCCCGGCAGGGTTGCGCCGAGCGAAAACCAGCGGTACTCCTTTTCCAC
>CAXUBG010000087.1:11277-12368 GCA_964249285.1 uncultured Terriglobus sp.
TTCCAGATTTCCCGCGAACTTGACCTGAATGTGCGAGCCTGTGCGCAGCAGGCCCGGGCAAACCGTTGTGACGCGCACGCCCTTGTAGCGCATTTCCGCTCGCAGGCCTTCGCTGAAACCGGCAAGTGCAAACTTGCTGGCGACGTACGGCAGCATGTGCGGCACGGGAATTTTGCCGCCAATGGATGCGATGGTGACAATGTTGCCGGAGCCGCGCGCCAGCATCTGCGGGAGTGCAGCTTGTATGGTGTAGAGCTGTCCGAAGAAGTTGACATCCATGGCCTCCCGGAATGCCTCGGTGGTTTGATCTTCAAATGGCGCGACCAGCATGATGCCCGCGCAGTTCACCAGGACATCCACGCGGCCATAGCGTTCGGTCGCGCTGGCGATCAGGCGGTTGCAGTCGTCCTGCTTGCTAACGTCGGTGACGACGAAGTGTGCCGCGCTGGTGTTCGGGATCGCACCTTCCCGCTCGAGAATCGCGACAGCGCTCTGCAGTTCCTCTTCGTTGCGGGAGGCCAGAACGAGATGCGCTCCGCCTTTGCCGAACTGCCGTGCAATCTCCAGCCCCAAGCCGCGGCTGCCGCCTGTAATCACGACAACTTTGCCTCGCATGGAAGTGTTGCGCTGCTTTGACTTGTATACCTGGCTGGCGGTGAGGGCCGCCCCCAACATCCCAAGCGCGATGCTGCTCTCTGCTTTGTTCGCTCGTACGCGGCGCTTTGCATACCGCCATGCGGCCTTGCTGCCCATGCTCAAAAGTGTGCTGACCATGTCTGGTCTGACGCTCAGCGATCACTGGGTGGCTGCTTTCGCAATATCTCAAGGCGGAACACGGCAGGCTGCGGCGATTGCACCCGGAGACTGCGCCGTCCGCTGCGGTCCATTAAGATAGGACCAGCAAACGTAATGGCTACCAAGCGCAGATCGAAGGGTGCCTACATGATCTCCTCTGTCGCGGAGATGTACGCCATCCATCCGCAGACGCTGCGGCTGTATGAGCGCGAGGGCCTGCTGCGTCCGTCACGTTCCGAGGGCAATACGCGCCTGTACACCGACGAAGACCTGGAACGGCTGGAGTTCATCCTCAA
>CAXUBG010000088.1:0-5663 GCA_964249285.1 uncultured Terriglobus sp.
GTAAGTCCGGCAAAGGCAAGAAGTTCAAGAAGCGGGAACGGAAAAATGTCCCGTATGGCTTGGTCCACATTCAGGCAACCTTCAACAACACGATCGTGACGATTACGGACCAGCAGGGCAATACGCTCAGCTGGAAGAGTTCGGGGTCGCTCGGCTTTCGCGGCTCGCGTAAAGGCACGCCATTCGCGGCACAGCAGGCTGCTATGAACGCGGCGCAAGCGGCGCGCGATCACGGTTTGCGCTCCGTGGACGTGCGCGTCTCCGGTCCCGGCTCCGGCCGCGAATCCGCGGTGCGAGCGCTTGCGGCGGCAGGCATTGACGTCCGCAGCATCCGCGACACCACGCCTATCCCTCACAACGGTTGCCGCCCACCCAAACGCCGCCGCGTATAACTCAGTCGCTAAGTCTCTGCTTGCTCTTCTTAAGGAACGGCAATCGGTTAGAAATTCAAGAACGAAGCGCCTGGAAACTATGGACCGGGATGAAGCGCAGCCAGCGTGTAAACCGGTCGTCACCTGAAGTATGGAGAGTAGATCATGGCACGTTATACAGGAGCTGTCTGCCGCCTTTGCCGGCGCGATGGCGTCAAGCTGTTCTTAAAGGGTTCACGCTGCTTCAGCGACAAGTGCGCGATTGACAAGCGTAACTTCCCGCCGGGCCAGCATGGCCAGGCGCGCGCGAAGAAAATCGTCGGCTACGGTCTGCAGCTGCGCGAGAAACAAAAAGCAAAGCGCATCTACTTCACGCTTGAGGGCCAGTTCCGCTCTTATTACGAGAAGGCTTCAAACAAGACCGGCGTGACGGGCGAACTCCTCCTCCAGCAGCTGGAGCGCCGTCTCGACAACGTTGCCTATCGCCTTGGCTATGCGATCTCACGCCGCCAGGCCCGCCAGCTTGTGCGCCATGGGCACGTGGCGGTGAATGGCCGGAAGGTAAACATTCCGTCCTTTCAGGTCAAGATCGGCGATGTGATTGACATTCGCGAAAAGTCGAAGAAACTGGCCATTCTCGAAAGCTCCGAGCAGTTTGCCGCCTCGCTCATTCAGCCATCCTGGCTGCAGATCGATCGTCAGGCATTGACCGGTAAAGTGATTGCCCTGCCTAAGCGCGAAGAGATTCAGCTGCCGGTCAACGAGCAGCTGATCGTCGAACTGTACTCGAAGTAAGCCCTTTGTCACCTCGGGATTCGTCTCCTCGTTTCAATCAATACGAGGCAACGAACAACGGGGGTACGAGAGCGAGCGAGTGCATTTCACCCATCGAGACGCGGCCACTCGACACCATGGCCGCAAGTTATACCTGCTAGCCAGGTGTGACTCAACCGAAGAACCGACCTCTAAGTACCGCAAACTGCTTCGCGGTCATGTTAGAGCCAGGAAATGAGGAGAGTCCCTATGTTGTGGAGAGGTTTTCAAAAACCCAAGCGTCTCGCGGTCGATACCGATACCCTGACCGAAAAGTACGGTAAGTTCAGTGCTCAACCTTTTGAACGGGGATTCGGTACAACGGTAGGTAACAGCCTGCGCCGTACCCTTCTCAGTTCGATCGAAGGCGCAGCGGTCACTGCGGTTCGCATCGAAGGCGTGCTGCACGAATTTCAGTCCATAGCCGGTGTCGTCGAAGACGCAACCGACATCATTCTCAACTTGAAACAGATCCCGTTCAAACTGAATGGTGACGGTCCGAAGGCACTCTACCTGCGCGCCGACGAGGCCGGTGTTGTCACCAGCGGCATGATCGATGCGGATAGCGACGTCGAAATCCTGGACAAAGATGTCTACATCGCGACCGTGTCTGAGGGTGGCAAGCTGGACATGGAGATGCGGCTGAAGCGTGGCCGTGGCTACGTCTCCGCCGACAAGAACTTCGATCCGGACCTTGGCATCGGGTTCATTCCGGTCGATTCGGTCCACTCCCCGGTGCGCAAGGTCAACTACGCGGTGGAAGCAGCACGTCTCGGCCAGATCACCGATTATGACAAGCTCACCATCGAGATCTGGACGAACGGCACCGTCCTGCCCGCCGACGCTCTCGGCCTTTCCGCCAAGTTGATGAAGGATCACATGACCATCTTCATCAACTTCGAGGAGGAGATGGAAGCCGGTCACGACGGACTGCACGACGGCCCGGCGATGCGCAATGACAACCTCAACCGCTCCGTCGAGGAGCTTGAACTCTCCGTTCGCAGCTACAACTGTCTGAAGAATGCAAACATCGCCACCATCGGCGAGCTCATTCAGAAAACAGAGGCTGAAATGCTCAAGACCAAGAACTTCGGTCGCAAGAGCCTGAACGAGATCAAGGAAATCCTTGCTCAGATGGGCCTCTCGCTCGGCATGAAGATCGACGAGCAGGGCAATCCGCAACCTGGTCCCACCTCGGTCCTGCCGGCCGCAACGCTCGCAGCCTCCTTCGGCAACTTCGATGATGAAGAGGATGAGGAAGAAGACGAGGACGATCTCGTCATGCCGGAAACAGAGAACTTCTAATCGCAAAGTCTTCCGGCTGTTCACCTCGGCGAACAGCCGGAGGCATATCTCTACGATGCGCTCCGGTGCGAGCCATTAAATCGAAAGTGGAAAGGGTCGCCGTATGCGCCATCGCAAAGCAGGAAACAAACTCGGACGCAACACCAGCCACCGGCGCGCATTGTTGCGCAACCTGGTCACCTCTGTTCTCGTGGAGGACCGCGTCGAGACCACCACCGCCAAGGCCAAGGCAGTTCGTCCGCTCGTCGAAAGGATGATCACACTCGGCAAGCGGGGCGACGTGCATAGCCGCCGCCAGGCCGCCGCGTTCCTCATGACGCCGGACTCCGTCTCACGCCTTTTCGCCACGGTCGCTCCGCGTTACGGTGACCGTAGCGGCGGCTACCTGCGCATTGTCAAAGCGGGTTTTCGCAAGGGTGATGGCGGCGAGAAGGCTGTCATCGAACTCCTTGGTGCGGAACAGGAGCTGAACGAAAAGCAGCAGAAGCGTTCCGAGGCCCGCGCTAAAAAGCGGGAAGAAATGCAAAAGCAACTCGCCGAACAGGGCGGCGAAGGGGAAGCCGAAAACCCAGCAGCCTAAATCAACGCAGATGCTGAAGGCGGCGCATGACGAGATGCGCCGCTTTTTTCATGCAATCAGCTGTTCGCAATCACCACGGCTTGACCCACATAACTGCTGCCCGTCAACTGGTCCACCATGAATTGCGCCAGATCTCCGCGCGTGATCTTGTGGGCGGTTTCGTTCCCGGCGATCACCTTCACGACGCCAGTCGCGTCATCGTCCGTCAGCATGGGAGGACGCACCAGCACCCACTCCACCCCGCTGGCCTTCACCTCGGCCTCCATGGCGTTCTTGTCCGGCAGCGCGCCGTGCAGGAACGTGGGCAGAAAAATGTGCTCGTACCAGAAAGGTGCCTGTGCTCCGCTCTCCCCGGCACCGAGCACGGAGATCGCTACCAGCCGCTTGGCACCGGTCTCGCGCATTGCCGCCAGCACCACGCGTGCGGCGCTCGATTCCATATCCGTCTTCAGAAAGGGTGTCTTGCCGCCCAGCGCATCCAGCACCGCATCGCATCCGGCCATCGCTGCCTGGACCGTTGTGGCATCGTGCACATCCCCCTGCACAATGTGCACCCCATCGCTAAGCGGCTCCTTCGCCAGCGGCTCGGTATCATGAACAAGTGCCTTCACGGAGTGTCCAGCCGCCAGCGCGCGGTCCACAACCAGCCTGCCTGTCTTACCCGCTGCTCCAATCACCAGTACCTTCATGCGCTCACCTCAGGCAGTTGGATGATGGCGTGAGCGGCAAGGTTCCGCTCCGCAAGCGAAACCCGGGCAGTGTCCGGTGACGCGCTCCGTCCTCACCGGCAGCCGCGTGGCAATGCATGCAAAGTCGTCCATTGCCTGGTCTCTACGGGTCTGGTGGCCAGTGATCCTGGTTTTGCTCGTTGTCTGCCGCGAGTCAACGGACAGCTTCTCCGCGGAGCGCACCGCAGGCTGGATTCGCCACTCCGCCGAGTACCTGTTCGGCCCCATCGCCAACGCGGATTGGGCGCTGATCAACCACCACGTTCGCAAAACAGGCCACTTCCTCTGGTACGGCCTTACCGGGTTGGCCTGGCTGCGCGCCTGGCTGCTCACATGGCTTGCGCCCATGCGTCTGATGACCGCCGCCGCATGGCGGGCCTACGCCGTTACCATGGCCGCCTTCTCCACGGTCGCAACCGCATCGCACGCCGACCTGAACCACAGCTACAGTCCCCGACGGACAGGCCTCGTCAGTGACATCTGGCTCGACACATCCGGAGCGACGGTCATGATCCTCTGCGTCGCTCTGACCTGGTTGCAGCGGCCTGTCCAGCCGCTCGCCGCACCCGCTTGGGACTAAACTGCCCGCATGGAATACCAACTGAAAGGCCTGCGCTGCCACTCCGCATTCGCCCGCTCACCGCCATGACCATCGACGAACTCTTGGTCTTCTGCGCAAAGAACGACTTTTACGCCATCGAGCAAGAACCGGACGGAGAACTCAGCATCATGGCACCAGCAGGCGGAGGCACCGGGCGTAAGAACACGCAACTCATCCTCTGTCTCGCCCAGTGGGCCGAGAGAGACGGTCGCGGCATAGCATTCGGTTCGAACATAGGCTTTACGCTGCCCGACGGGTCCATGCGTTCGCCAGATAGCGCATGGGTGTCCGCCAAACGGTGGCAGGCACTCTCTCAGGAAGATAAGGCGCGATTTCCTCCCGTCTGTCCAGAGTTCATCATCGAACTCCGCTCTCCGTCCGACGCCCTGCTTCACCTTCAACGCAAGATGGACATGTGGATTGCGAACGGAGCCGAACTCGCCTGGCTCATCGACCCCATCGAGAAGTCAGTGACGGTCTACCGTCTCGCACAACCACCCGAGTGTCTGCACGGCATCACGGAGGTGAACGGGGAAGGGCCTGTACACGGTTTCGTCCTGCCGCTTCGCTCCATCTTCGACTAGGGTCAGCTTCCGCCGTATGCAGGTGCTGTCCCCTGCATCGAGTAACCCGCCTGCAGTACAGGGGACGCGAGCAGTTTCGCCAGTGCTTTTCGCCGCAGCGCAAACAGCCCCGCCGCCGCAATCAGAGTCACCGCACCGCACGTATCGAGAAAGACATCGTGCATCGACGCTTGCCGCGACGGCAGGAAACGCTGGTGCAGCTCATCGCAACTCGCCACAAAGCAAGCGCACGCTGCACCTAGAAGCCCGGCGCGCACGTAAACCGCCCTCCACGAAGGGTGCATCCGTCTGCGCAGCAGCATCAGCCATCCCCGCGCAAAACATACGCCGAGCAGCCCATATCCGGTGAAGTGCCCCAACTTGCGAAACAACCGGTTAAACGGATCGACCGCGTTTGGCGTGTGTCCCGTCCAGCGCACCACGTTCGCCAGCATGGCATTGGTATGCGCCAGCCCCATGCCGTTCGTCGATTCCACGCAAATAGCTGCTACCGCCAGCAGCGCCGGCGTCCAGGCGTACAGGTGCCCGCGCCGTGAAGCGTTCCAGTCCATCTTCATCAGAAGCCAATCCTTGCAACCGGTATCACAGTCTGGATCGGCATACGCCGCACCGGCATTAACCAGCGCCCCAGCATCGTACAGTTCCGCTTGGCTGTGAACGGCGATACACTGGCGCCATGGA
>CAXUBG010000088.1:5673-12316 GCA_964249285.1 uncultured Terriglobus sp.
TTCCATGTCCGACCAGGAGATGATGGACTTTTCGCGGGCCAACCAAGGCTTCCCAGTTGAACGCGATGCGGAAGGATATGTCATCGTCATGAGTCCCACTGGCCTGGAAGGTTCTGGTAGAAACGCAGAATCCTCTTCGAACTGATGCTCTGGAACCGCCGCGAAGGTCGCGGTATTGTGACCGAATCGAACGGCGGATTCACTTTGCCGGACGGTTCCGTCCGCGCACCCGATGCCGCTTGGATAGCAGCGGCTCGCTTCAACGCCATTCCGGCAGAAAAGTGCAAGCGCTTCGCGCGCATCACTCCTGACTTCGTCATCGAGTTGCGTTCCCTTACCGGCAGCAGACCCGATCTGGAACAGAAGATGGAAATGTGGATGCGCAACGGCGTCACGCTCGCCTGGCTCATCGATCCGGAAGAGCGCACCGGAACCATCTACCGCCCAGGCCAAGCCCCTGAGAAGCTGGACAGCATCTCGCACGTCAGTGGCGAAGGCCCAGTCGCCGGCTTCGTCCTCCCACTGGACCGCATCTTCACCTAAATGCACATGCCACGGAACACCGTGCCCACCCAGGATTGACGCAGTATGGCTGACCGGACTGAGCCCGTGTTCCGGCTTTGAACTTGGGGCCGTTGCGCTGCGCTGAACGGCCGCTCTCCGCATCACATCAAACCTGTGCTGCAAGAGAGGGAGAACGCAATGAATCGCCGCGAGTTCGCTGGACTGTCGGGAGCAGGGCTGATGGGTGCCGCATTACCCGCTGCGCAGACAGCAAAGTCACCTCGCTTGCAGGGTCACCCTGGTGCAACGATCACTTCGCAGATGAACATGGTCATCTACGTTGCCGACGAGATGCGTGCCGATGCACTCGCCTGCTACGGCAACCCAGTCACGAAGACGCCGAACTTCGACCAGTTGGCAAAGGACGGCAGCCTCTTTGAGAACTGCCACGTCCAATATCCTGTGTGCGGCGCTTCCCGTTGCGCCATGCTGACGGGTTGGCCCACCAGCGTGCGAGGACACAGGAGCCTGTACTATTTCCTGCGGCCAGAAGAGCCAAACCTGTTCCGTTACCTGCGCGAGGCTGGCTACGATGTCTTCTGGTTCGGCAGAACGACGCACTCGCCGCCCAAAGCTTTTACACCAGCGTGACACGCTGGGCCGACATCCCCGCCATGCGAATGAACGTCCAGGACGCGACCCCTGGTGTCTTCTCCATGTTGTACACGGCGGGAGGCGATCGCCGTCAGACGAGCGACTACAAACTCCTGCAGATGGGGCAGGAGATCCTGTCGCGCCGGGAAGCCGGCCGGCCGTTCTGCGTCTTTCTCCCCCTGCTGCAACCGCATCCGCCCTACACGGTTCCCGCTGACTTCTATTCCCTCTATCCAGCTTCCGCTGTGGACGATCCAGTCGAACCCGGACTGCGTAACAAACCGGATTTCCATGCTGGAATCCGTACGGTATACGGTCTGGACAAGCTGGATGCAGGCACCCTGCGGAAGGTGCGTGCGGTGTACTATGGCCAGGTCGCGTACACGGACTGGCTGCTTGGCGAGCTGCTGGAGACGCTGGCCAAAACCGGACGGGATCGCGACACAGCCATCTTCGTCACCTCCGATCACGGCGACTACGCAGGCGACTTCGGCTTGGTCGAGAAGTGGCCGAGCGGCCTGGAAGACTGCCTCACACGCGTCCCTATGGTCTTGCGCATCCCCGGGGGCAAGCCTGGTGTCCGCGCGCCGGGCATGGTCGAAATGTTTGACCTGATGCAGAGCTCCCTGGATCTGGCCGCCACCGCAGCCCGGCATACGCATTTTTCCCGCAGTCTCCTGCCTGTAGCGCGTGGCGAACCGGGCGATCCGGATCGGGCAGCCTTCACCGAAGGAGGCTATAACGTCTATGAACCCCAGTGCTTTGAGCCGGCAGGCGCGGGCGGGGGACCCTACGCAGCCAAGGTGCGGCTGGAAAACGAGCAGCCCCAAACCGTTTCGCGCAGTTCCATGATCCGCACCGCAACGCACAAATTGATCGTGCGGCCGCAGGGCCAAAGCGAACTGTACGAGTACGCGAGCGATCCGAAAGAGCGCCACAACCGCTTCGGCGAAGCCAGCTTGAACAACGTGCAGTCCGGCCTGTCGCTGCGCCTGCTGGAGCGGTACATCAACACCACCGGCATTGCACCCATGGACAAGGACCCGCGCGACATGCCGCCCTACTATCCAACGCCCGAACACCTCGTCCCTGCAGACTGGCAGCGGAAAATATTGAGGTAGTACATGCACTCTGCTGCCCAGCTCACAGCAGTGCGCCATCAGGCGAGCGAAGATCCGAACCTCGCCTGGAGCCTGTCAGGGTAATGTGCGTGGAAGAGTACGTACCGTAACGGCTTTTTAAGCACCTTCTCGCATACACTCGTGAGCGCTGCCACCTCGTCCCGTGGCCGCTGGAGCATACATGTCCATCTTTCAGTTCGTTGTTGGCAAGCCTCTCGCAACCTCTGAAGAACGTGCGGAACACATCGGCCCAATCTCCGGCATCCCAGTGTTTGGTCTGGATGCGCTTAGCTCTGCGGCATACGGCCCGGAAGCCGCGCTGACGCTTCTGATCCCGCTCGGCGTTGCGGGCATCGCGCACATCGTGCCCATCAGCTTCGCCATTATCGGTCTGCTGGTCATTGTCTACTTTTCGTACCGCCAAACCATTGAAGCCTATCCAAATGGCGGCGGAAGCTACACCGTTGCCAGCGAGAACCTCGGTGAAACCGCCGGTCTGTTAGCGGCTGCCGCGCTGATGATTGACTACATCCTCAACGCCGCGGTCGGCATTTCCGCCGGTGTTGAAGCGCTCGTCTCGGCCTTTCCCTCGCTTCTGCCGCACACACTTGCGTTTTGCCTGCTCATTCTTGCGATTCTGACCCTGATCAATATCCGGGGTACAAAAGACACGGGTGTGGCCTTCCTGATCCCGACCTACATGTTTATCGGAACGCTGCTCTTCGTAATCGGACTGGGGGCGTTCCGCGTGATTACATCCCAAGGACACCCAGTGCCGGTCATCGCGCCTCCGCGGATGCCGGTTGCCACGTCCATGCTTTCCCTCTGGCTCCTTGCCAAGGTATTTTCCAGCGGATGCACCGCCATGACCGGTGTCGAGGCAGTCTCGAATGGCGTCGGTGCCTTTCGCGCGCCCACGCAGCGCAACGCTACCCGCACGCTAACCATTATCATCGTGCTCCTCGCCGTATTCCTCGGCGGCATTGCTCTGCTTTGCCGCGCGTACAGTATCGGAGCCACCGACCCCACCAGTACCGGCTACCAAAGCATCCTTTCGCAGCTCATCTCGGCGGTTGTCGGCCGTGGCTGGTTCTACTACGTGGGCAGCGCTTCAATCCTTCTGGTTCTCGCCCTGTCCGCCAACACCTCTTACGCCGACTTCCCCCGCTTGACCCGGATCATCGCCATGCACGACTACCTTCCGCATGTCTTTAAGATTCGCGGACGGCGGCTCCTCTACTCACATGGCATCGTTGCACTGGTTGGGCTTACGGCTACCCTGCTGATCGCGTTTGGCGGCATTACTGACAGGCTGATCCCGCTCTTCGCGATTGGAGCCTTTCTGGCCTTCACCCTCTCACAAATGGGGATGGTGGTGCACTGGAAGAAACAGGGTGGAAAAGGTTCTACCCATCGCATGATCGTGAATGGCGTCGGCGCTGTTGCGACCGGGATCACGCTGACCGTCGTATTGGTAACCAAATTCGCCGCAGGCGCGTGGATTGTGGCCATTCTGATTCCTGCGTTTATCCTCCTCATGCTCGCCGTCAAGCGCCATTACACGAGTGTCGACAACGCCATCGTTATTGACAGCCCGCTCAGGATCGAGAACCTTGCTGAACCACTGGTCGTCATTCCCGTCGACCGCTGGTCCCGTATTACGGAAAAGGCGCTTCGTTTCGCCATGAAGCTCAGCGACCATGTTGAAGCCGTGCATGTGGACGCGGACGATGATCGCGACGAAGTGCTTGCCATGTGGCAGCGCAATGTCGCACTCCCACTGGCACAGACTGATCAGGCCGTGCCGCAACTTGTGTGCGTGCCTTCACCCTACCGCTTTGTTCTCACGCCGCTGGTCGAGCACATCCTGCAGATTGAACACGATCATCCTGACCGCCAGATTGCCGTCCTTGTGCCGGAGTTGGTCGTCAAGCACTGGTGGCAGACACCCCTGCACAATCAGCGGGCGCAACTCCTCAAGCTCCTGCTGCTGGTACGCGGAAACCAGCGCATCATGGTGATCAACATTCCGTGGTACCTGTAACCCCCATGCGAGCCGGACGAGTCTCTCCCCGCTCCCCTGCCAACGCCACTCAAACCATTGTGAAAGTGTTGGCTACCCTCATTCCTGCAGTCCTCGCGCCGGGAATAAAGGCTCAGACCTGCGGTGCTAACGCCCAGAGCCAGATTGCAACCGACCGTCCGCAGATCACAAACTCCAGCGTAGTCGTCCCATGTGGCAGCCTTCAATTCGAAAACGGATTTGAAGAGACGGGTGCCGGCGGCCAGCACAGCCCAGATTTTCCGGAAACATCCATTCGGTTAGGAGTTGCCAGAAAAACAGAGCTTCGCGTTGGCGTCCCCAACTATTACAGAAACGCGAATGGAACCTCCGGTGCCGATGGATTCGGCGACTTGAGCCTGGGCTTCAAACAACAGCTTGGACCCATCGCGGGGTTCGACCTGTCCCTGATTGCCGCCGTCAGCCTGCCCTCAGGCGCAAACTCCATTTCCAGTCATGGATACGATCCCACCGTGCAGCTGCCCTGGTCGCACGCCCTGACCAAGGCGTGGACGGTCGCCGGACAACTTGGCGTCACGGCGCCAACGCAGTCGAGGCAGCGATACGTGGATGGCCAAGCCAGTGTATATTTCGACCGGCAACTGACCGCACCGTGGGACGCCTACGTGGAATATTCCGGCGTCTTTCCGCAAGGGGGGAATCCGCAACATCTGATCGACTTCGGGACGGCATACAAGCCGTCCACGCATCAGCAGTTCGACCTCCATTGCGGGTTCGGGCTGTCCTCATCGGCTCCAGATTACGTCGTGGGATTTGGCTACTCAGCCCGCTTCCAGGTGTTCCGGGTACGGTAGGTGTAGGAGGCAGAGGTTAACAACCATTATTTTTCGAGAGAGCGACCGGCTACCTCCCACCTTTCCCATGATCTCCTCGAGGGTGAGCAACACGCGCAATCCCTGGAAGGGGAATCGCCGTGGAGAAACCCTCGTGCCGTGAAGGGGGCTCTGCGCTTCCGTCGTCACTGTTGCGGAATGCCGCGGCTTGAGGCATACTCTTAATAGTGCTTGAGCCTTCCGTGCGTGTCTCGTACCGCCGGTCCCCTTGCACATGAAGTTGCGCAAGCAGCTTCGTCACACACACCACGGCCGAACGGCTCGTCCCTCGCAGCAGTTGACTAAAAGCAATTCGGGGCGGGTTCAGCGCGAAAGTCGCGCTGCGGACAAAGGGCGGGGCCCTCGTTGCAGTTGGGTTGGAGGCGCAAGCCGACAGCTTGAAATACAACGCGAGGCATACCCGCTGGGCTAGAAGAATCCATCAGCCCGCTTTGTCCAATGGTTCAGGCGGTGGGAGACAAGGAAACGTATGGCACGCAAGATTTCGAAGAACCTGGCAAAGGCCCGCGCGGCTGTTCAAGCCCGTCCTTACGTCCTCACCGACGCAGTTCCCCTCCTGCAGCGAATCAAATTCGCAAAGTTTGACGAAAATGTCGATCTGACGTTGCGCCTTGGCGTGGATACGCGTCACGCCGACCAGATGGTCCGCGCCACCGTCATCCTGCCGCACGGCCTGGGCAAGACCAAGAAGGTCGCGGTCATCTCCACCGCAGAGAATCAGCGGCTCGCAACCGAAGCCGGCGCGGATATCGTCGGGGGTGAAGAACTCGTTGAGAAGATCCAAAAGGAGTCCTGGACGGACTTCGACGCCCTCATCGCGACGCCCGACATGATGCGCTCCATCGGCCGCCTCGGCAAGGTGCTTGGACCGCGCGGTCTCATGCCCAACCCGAAAACAGGCACCGTCACCACCGACGTTGCCGCTGCCGTCAAAGAAATCAAGGACGGCAAGGTCGAGTTCCGCGCTGACAAAACGGCGTTGGTTCACGTCCCCGTTGGCAAAAGCTCCTTTGACCCGCAGAAGCTCGTGGATAATGCTATGACCGTCATTGGTGCCGTCGTCAAGGCAAAGCCCGCAGCCGCAAAAGGAAAATACATCAAGGCGATGTATATCTCTTCTACGATGGGACCCGGGATCGAAATCGATCAGGCCGTCGCGGATGTTGCGGGCAAGGCGTAGCAGCAGCTTCTGGCAATGAGCCTGTGCGCTCTTATACCTAAGCAGACTGAACCGGGAAGTTAGCGGACATACGGCAACAAGCTGTCCGCACAGAAAAGATTCGAGCTAGCGGCTTACAGCTAGCAGCTAAGGGCTGAACTCCATGGCGTTGACCAAGCAAAAAAAGCAACAAAAAGTAGCGGAACTGTCAAGCGATCTGCAGGGTGCTACTGCCGCGATCATCGGAACGTTCACGGCGATGACCGCCAGCAAGGACTTCGACCTGCGC
>CAXUBG010000089.1:0-5813 GCA_964249285.1 uncultured Terriglobus sp.
TTTCGGTTCCGGCGCGCCGACCGCGGTTGCAAGAATGACGGTGTCGCCGCAGCTTACAAAGGCTGCTCCGGACGCCTGCTTGGCAATGCGTCCTGTCTCAAAGGTGATGCGCTTGCCACCAGCAAGCTCAACAGCTATCTCCTGCTTCATTGATTTTCTCTTTTCGCGTTTGTATGGAAGTGTTTGGCGCGGGCGGCGTTTGGCCGCGAACGCGCGAAGTGCACGCTGTTCTCCTCCGAACTGCGTGCACTTGAATCAGAATTTGAAGGAAGCTGACCCGCACGGGCAAACGGCCACGTGCAAACGAAGTGGTGACTTCTCGCAGCGTCAACCGTTTGCACTCCGGTATGGGAGTACACTGCCGAGCCCGCATGGTCCCAGCTTGACGGAAGTGGGCATCTGCTGCACGTTGACGGTGGCCTTGCCTTTGTTGAGGTGTGTGCGAGCAGCTACTTACGGATGCCGAGCTTGCCGATAACGTCACGGTAGCGGTCGGAATCGTTCTTCTTCAAGTAATCCAGCAGGCTGCGCCGCTTGGACACCAGCATCAGCAGTCCGCGGCGTGAACCGTGATCCTTCTTATGCGTCTTGAAATGCTCCGTCAGCTGGCCGATCCGTTCGCTTAGAATCGCGATCTGCACCTCGGGGCTTCCCGTATCCGTATCGTGCACACGATACTTTGTAATGATGTCGTTCTTCTGTTGTGTTGCAAGCACGAGGGTAGGGTACTCCTGATGTCAAATAACCGTAGTTGTCTATCAAAATAGTACCACCGTTCACAGGCCGAAAGAGGCTGGTGAGCGCTGAACAGGCGGTTACGAGCGCCTTTGACGCGCTTCGCGACGAATCTGCTCCGTCCAGCGGAGAAACCGCAAAAATTGCGACTTCTCCCGCCAGAGGAAGCGCGCCATACCGCGGAATCCTACGTCTTCCGCGTGCAGGCCGGAGTAGGTTTCCACGCGCCATCGCAAATACGGGCTGCGCCATGGCCGCAGGCGGTACCCCCGCGTCGCGTTCCATAGAAATTGGATGGCACCGGCCACGGTGTCAGTGTACCGGCGGCGCTATTGGAGGTAATCGAAGATGCTGCCTTTTTCCACGATGCTGATCGTGTTTAACAAGGCCGAGCGCTGCGTGGTGACCGCGCTGAGCTGCGTCGCCAGCGAAACCGTATCCGCAGCCAGTAACGTGCTCTGCTCCGCGGCAAGATTCGTCTTCTGGTTCGTCACGTAGGTGCTTTCATTGGACAGCCGGTTCTGGGCTGTATTCAACGTGGCGCGTTGCGAACTGACGTTGGTCAACGCATCCTTCAGGTCACCGACATAGATCGACGGATCAGTACCGCCGCTGGTCAGGTCACTGATGACCGCGTTCAATGAGTCAAACACCGACGCACCGGGTGCCAGAAAAACAGCCGATCCGGCCAGCGAGCCTTGGATCGTGCCGCCGGACGCAAGCGGTATCGTTGACGTACTCGCCGTGCCCGAGTAGGTGACTGCGCCGTTTGCTGCTTCCGTAAAGGGTTCGCTCCCTGCTGTTCCGGCAAACAGGTAGGTGCCGCTGTAACTGCTGTTTGCCAGGGAAACGATGCTGTCACGAATGGACTTTAGTTGCTGGATGGACGTCGCCCGCGCGGCAGCATTCGACCCGCCGTTGTACGCTCCGGTGGCCGTCGAGATGGCGGACGTAATCTGCGTCACGACGGAACTTAATGCTGTGTCCGAGGCCTGCAACTGGTTGTTGGCGGTGCTCGCGCTGGCAACGAAGGAGTCGTCCCGCTGCAGCGCATTCGCCAGCCGGGACGCCTGCGCGGCAGCAACCGGATCGTCGCTGAGGCGGTTCAACCGCAGGCCGCTCGACAGTTCACTCGATATGTCGGCCTGCTGCGTATTCAGGCTGCTTACCGACGTGACAAGACTCTGGATTGCGGTGTCATTCACACGCATAATCGTGTACTCCGAGGTGCTTAGGTGACCGTCGTCTGCTCGCCAAGGTTGATGGCCTGTGCCAGGAGTTGATCCACGATTGTCAGCACCTTCGCAGCTGCCTCATAACTGCGCTGGTACTGCGTCAGATTCGACCCTTCCTGGTCCAGCGAAACACCCGTTGCTTGGTCAAGTTGGGTGCCTGTCTGGGTCAGCACAGCCGCGTCCGCGGTGCTCTGCGTGCTTGCGGCGGAAGCTGTTTGACCCAGCCCGCTTATCAAAGTTGAGAACGCATCGGACGGCGTCTTCCCCGCGATCAGAGCTGTATCCTGCAATCCGCTAATTGCCAGAGCGTTACTGGCTCCGCCGGGCCCAGTTGCCGCAAAGGCCGAACCGTCTGTCGCGACAACTGTGAGCGTTGCCGCCGTTGCTCCACTAAAGATGGCTCCGCCTGGCGTACCGGCCCCCGTCGTGCCGGCAGCATTTTGCGTATTCACCGCAGTGCTAATGGCGGAGGCAAGCGCATCCAATTGCGCTTCTACAGGAGGCAGATCGCTATCGCGCACCTGTAAGGTGCCGCCCAGGCTGCCTCCCCGAATCGCACCCGTCACATTGCCGCCCCCTGCCGCAGCAGCCGCGTATATCTGCACGGTACCAGATACCGTCGCGGTCGCCAGCGGTTGCACCGTAGAGCCGCTGACCAGCGGTATGCCGTTGGACAGCGCGAGATCAAGCGTTCCATCCGGGCTCGAAATTGTGTTTACATCCACCAGCTTCGAAAGGTTCGTAACCAGCACGTCCCGCTGATCTTTCAGTGTGTCCACGTTACTTGTGGTGTTCGCAGTGATCTGCTTGTTTAACGCGGCAATCTGTGTGGTCAGCGTGTTCACCTGCTGCACCGAATCTGTGACCTGCTGATTCAGGGCGGCAGTCTGTGCGCTGATCTGGCCGGCCGTGCGGTTCAACGTGCCTGCCAGCGATTGCGCGGCGGCATATAGTGACTGCCGCGCCGTGCTGTCACTGGGGGAACCCGCAAGCGCTGCAGCCGCGTCAAAGAAGCTGCTGACAGCAGCACCGATGCCTGACGCATCATTGCCCGAAGAATCCACCTTGAAGAGATTCTGCAGGTTGTCCAGCGCGGATGAGCGGGCGCTGCTGGCCGATGACGCCTCCGTCGCCTGTTGCACAGATTTCAGCAACACATTATCGCGCGTTGCCGTGACCGAAGCGCTGACACCAGGCTGGTTTCCCGTCACCGTCACCAGGTCACCCTCGGTGAAGGTGACGACACGCTTGGTGTAGCCAGCCGTGTTCTGGTTGCTAATGTTTTCCGCCGTCGCGTTCAGCGCAGTCTGGTTGGCCAGCAGAGCGCTGGTCGTAACGCTTAGCTATCCGCGCAGAGTGCCCACAGGCCACCCCCCGCCAGACTCGCCCTGACTTCCAGCCGCCGGCGCAGCGACAGATGCGCAGAGGCGGCGCACACCTGCTGCCGCAACACCTCGGCCGCTTGTGCGGTCTGCCGCACATCCGTCCCGGGCGGGAGCGCCGTCATGCCGCTCACCGCCGCGGCAAGCTCTTCCAGCGTGTCGGCGTTATTCACGCTGAGAGCGACCGACGCCCTCCGTAGCAGAGCTTGCATCGTTCTACCCCAACAGGCTGCTGATGATTTTGTCAGCAACGGATGATGCGGGCACCTTGTAGCTCCCGCTGTCGATCGCGGACTTCAGGGCCGCAATCTTATCTGTACGCACGTCATCGGTGTCCGTGGCGGATGCGGCCAGCTTGCTGCCGGTGCCGCTCAGCGTCGCCGTTGTGCTGGTCTTGCTGGTCTTCGCAGCGTCGTTCACAGCGGTCTGGCGTGCCGTGCTTTTTGCGTGGCTTGTGCGGTCCGCGGCCGCAACGTTGGTGTTGAGAATCTGCGTGTTCACTCCGGCTGTCTTCGACATGTTCTATTCCCTCCTCTGTGGTCATCGGCGCAACCGACAGCGGCATTACGGGTAAATTCTTCCGCTTTCGCTAAGATTTTTCTCATGTGCCTCCACCGAGGATACGATGCGCTGTGCGAATCCCAGCGCACCAGACTTCGCCATCGCACCGGCCATAGCCTCAACGCCAAAGCTCTTCAGCGTGCTGCCTTCACTTGCGTGATCTTCCGCACCAATCGCAGCGGAACTGCTCAACGGCTTCATCAACTCACTAAGCATCACCGCCTCAAACTGCTGCGCCGCATGGAGCAGTTTCGCATGACGTACCCCGGTGTCAGCAGGCAGATCGCTTCCGCTCGCAGTTGCTGCAGCCGTGTCAATCGTCACCACTACAGCACCTCGATCTCAGCTTCAACTGCACCGGCTGACTTCATCGCTTGCAGGATGGAAATCACATCGCGAGCCGTCGCTCCAATCATCTGCAGGCTGCGCACCAGGTCCTCGACGGTCGAACCCGCCTTCAGGTCGATGCGATTCACGGGCTTGTCCTTTGCCTGTATCTGCGTTTGCTGTACGACCTGGGTTGTGCCTCCGCTTGAAAGGGCGCTGGGCTGCGACACCTGGAATTCACTTACGATGTTCACTGCCAGACCACCATGCAAAATCGAGGCAGGCTGCAGCACCACGTTGCCGCCAATCACCACCGTTCCCGTGCGCTCGTTGACGACCAGCTTCGCGCGCGGATACAACATTACCTGCACCGCCTCCACGCGTGACAGCAACTCGGGGATGTCCTCGCCCGGCGTCACCTGCAGATCCACGCTGCGGCTGTTGCTGGCATGTGCCGCCGTCCGGCCAAGCTCGTGATTGATCGCGTCGGCCACGGAGCGCGCACTGCGGAAGTCGGCATCCTGCAAGAGAATAGAAAAGCTCTTGCGACCGGTAAGATCAAGCGGAACGCCGCGCTCCACCGATCCGCCCAGCGGCACCCGCGCGGTCGTGGGATGGTTCATCTGCTTCGTATTGCCATTCGCTGAAACGGTGTAGCCGCCCAGCACAAGTGGACCCTGCGCCTCTGCGTAAATCTTACCGTCGGGTCCATAGAGCGGCGTTAGAAGCAGCAAGCCGCCTTCCAGGCTGCGCGCGTCTCCGGCGGAGGAGACCGTTAGATCCACTCGCGTTCCGGAGCGCGCAAAGGGCGGCAGTGACGCGGAGATGAAGACAGCCGCCATGTTCTGCACGCGGATTGCATTTGCCGGCACGCTCACGCCCATGCGCAGCAGCGTTGCGGCCAGCGTCTGCACGGGAAATGCTGTCTGCTGGCTGTCCCCCGAGCCATTTAACCCGACGACAATGCCGTATCCAACCAGTTGGTTCTCGCGAATCCCCTCGATGGTTGCGATGTCCTTCAACCGCGCCTGCCGCTGCGGACCTGCCGTTGGGATTTCCGCCCACACGGATTGCGCCAGTACTAGAAAGGTCAGTCCGAGCAATAAGCGGGTTTTCGAGAGGGCACTGTTGCGGGTCATGGCAGGCATCCGGTTCAGAAGATCAAGGCTTTTTGCAGCAGCCGCACCAGCACGTTGGGCCGGTGCGTGTAATCGGACACAATGCCATGCCCGCGCACCTGCAGCGTCAGATCCGAGATGGCCGTCGAGAGAACTTTGTTGGCCTGCGAGATGTCTTCAGGCCGTACCAGTCCACGCAAGACCACGGTCTGTGTCTGCTGGCTGAACTCCACCTGCCGGGCCGCTTCGATCAGCAACATGCCACTGGGCAGCACCTCGACCACTTCACCGCCCAGTGTTGTGCTCAGGCTGGAGTTGTTGGCGCTTTGGCCTTGCGCGTTCAGCGCGGAGTTCGCGTTCATGTTCAGGAGGTTCTGTGCGGCCGATGCTGCCGACAGCTTTTGAAAGAGAGCTGAAATCGAAGAGTTTGCTGAGGAACTGCGCGTGCCTTTTAC
>CAXUBG010000089.1:5823-10191 GCA_964249285.1 uncultured Terriglobus sp.
GCCGTCGGTGGAAGACTCAAGTTCTTCCGAGACAACGATCGAGATCAGGTCATGGGGCTGCATGGCGCGGACATCCGCCGAGAGACGGGCGAATCGGCCCGACTCCGTCCAAAGCGCACCGGGCGCGGGCTGGCTTGCCGCGGAGTCCGCATGAACACGCCGCAAGTAATCGTCCAGGGAGCTTGCGGCGGGATCCTTGGAGGAGCGCGCTGTTGCCGCGCTCGAGGCCGCCCTGATCTGCGCAGTTGCCGAGACAGCGCACAACAGCAGAGTAGCCGCGAATCGCTTGCCTGCTACAGACCTCGCCAGTTGCATCACGGCTGCACCTCGACACGGTGATCCGCACGCAAGACACCACGGATTCTGTGCGGCGGCTCATCTCCTCTTTGCTTCAGCGTCACGTCCATCATGCCCCCTACGGCAGCCTGACTGTCCGCCCTGCCTTCCATTTCCATCTGCACGCTTTGTGAGGCGAAGAAGACCTTGACCGCATCTCCGGCATGCACCGCAGCCACCTGCACTGGCGCATTCGCAAGAGCTGTCTGTTCTGCTTCATGCACGGTGGGCAGCGGGCCGCCCGTCACAAGCGCCGCCTGCAACGGCACCAGTACCAAGGGGCTGCTCGTATCGCCGCAGTGGCTTACACGTATCCACACGCGGTGCGTTATCGCGTCCACCTGTACGTCCTGCACGCGGTACCCGGTGTCCGCAACCTGTAGCACCGCGGGGCTGGACTGCCCGATCGCGCTGTGCACGGCAGCTTCCGGTGTTACGGCGCAGCCCGCCGCATGGAGATGCGATGCGAACATCAAGACCGGCATGAAGGCTAGAAGTCTCCTCATCACCGCACCATGTTGTTCACTTGCGAGTACATGTCGTCCGCCGTCTTAATGACCTTGGAATTGCTCTCATAGGCGCGCTGCGCCAGCACCATCTGCACGAACTCCTCGACCACGTCGACGTTTGAAGCTTCGAGGGATCCCTGCTGTAACGTCCCCAGGCCGGTCGCTCCACCCGGCACGTCCACCACCGGGGTCCCGGACGCGCCGGAGGCCTGCAGCAGATTGCCGCCGATGGAGCTCAGGCCACCCGCATTCGGAAACGTAGCTAACTGAATCTGTCCCAATTGCGAGGGCTGCGACTGGCCTGGCAGTGTCGCCGTGACCACACCGTATTGCGAGATGGTGACGCTGGTCGCGTTCGTTGGAATGCTGATGGCCGGGTTCAGTGATTCACCATTCGCGGTCACCATCTGGCCTTGGCTGTTCAGGTGAAAGCTGCCATCACGCGTGTACGCGATGGTTCCGTCCGGCCGGGTCACCTGGAAAAAACCCTGGCCCGAGATCGCCAGGTCCAGCTGATTGCCGGTCTGGTTGAAGTCGCCCTGGGTGTTCACAACCTCTGTCGAAACAGCGTGAGTGCCCAAGCCAATCTGCAGCCCGGCGGACACCGTGCTCGTACTCTGCGCCGCGCCGGGCGTCACAAGGTTCTGGTACATCATGTCTTCGAACTGCAGGTTCCGCCGCCGAAAGCCCGTGGTTGAAGAGTTGGCCAGGTTATTGGCCACCGTGTCCAGATTGGCTTGCTGCGCGCTCATGCCGCTGGCTGCCGTATACAGTGCGCGAATCATTGCTGCTCCTTGAGTGCTTGCCTACACACGGCCGAGGTCTTCCGTTGCCGTCTTGTCAAATTCGTTGTGGAAGACGTTGAGCGCCTTCTGCATCATTTCCGCCTGGCGTTGCACAAGCATGAGCTGCAACGTGCCGTGCACCGCATCCTGATTGGCACCTTCCAGCGCGCCGGACTGCACCGCCGCATCCACAGTGCTGGGCTTTGCATCGCTTGCTGCTGTAAACCGGTTCATCCCCACCGGGGTCAAGTTCGTCGCTGCGTAGTTCACCAGACCCAACACCCCGGCAATCGCCCTGGTGCCGTCTGCGGTGCTGACGGAAATTTCGCCACCAGAACCAACGTGAATGGTGCCAGTCGGAACCAGAATCGGCTGCCCAGCATTGCTCAGAAGCGGCTCGCCATGCTGCGTCGTCAACGTGCCATCCGCGCCCCGCAGAAAGGCTCCGTCACGCGTCAGTTGCACACCGTGGGCTGTCTGCACCTGAAAGAAGCCGCCGCCGCTCAGCGCCAGATCCAGCGGATTGCCGGTTGCGGTAATTTGTCCCTGCCCAAGATCGAGCCGGTTGCCACCAAGGAGGCCGAACTGATTCACGGCGGATTCCAGATCACTGGGCGACGCCCATCCCTGCTCGCCGGTGTTCGCCATCACGCCACGGAAGTAGTTGCTCTCTGCGCGAAAGCCATTCGTGTTGCTATTGGCCAGGTTGTTGGCCGCGGTTTCCAGCGCCTGTGTGCGCGAGAGCAATCCGGTATACGCCGCGTAGATCCCGCTGTTCATGCCGGAAGAGAATGCACGCCTCGCGCCAAATCCTTGATTCTAAAAGTAAGAGCACGCTAAAGCAGCGTGCTCTTCGCAGGCGCGGACGACTGCCGAAGTCACCACGCCGCAGCAGCGGCCAGCGCACTCGGCATGCGGTAGACGAAGTCGGCCACATCCTCTGTCTGTTGCGGCCCACCGGCGAGTGCCGCCGGCTCCAGCCAGAGGCGCAGCCAGAAGAATTCGTGCACGCGGGCCCAGCGGCTCTCCACGGGCTGCAGGCGCTTCAGCGTCCGTATGATTGAATTCTCCATGTCAGCGAGACTCGCGCAATCCATCTCTTCCGCGGGAACCCCGGATGCGCTGAGGACATGGGTGTGCGCTTCTGCCCACTGCGTTTTGGGCGCCACTCCCGCATCCACGGCGACGTCGTGCATCCATCGCAAACCGAAGACAGCCTGCGGGTCGATGGCTTCCGTGAAAGCTACCGCCAGCCGGTGTTCCGGGCCGATTGCCCGTTCGCTCTGGTCTGTTCCGCGGACGAGCCGCAACGGCAACGTCCCGGTACGCTGCAGGATCGCGCGTGGGGCGACCGCGGCCATGCCCGCCAAGCGAGTGCCGGCTACGTTCCACATGGGGCAGCTCCACTGCGTCGCCAGGGCCTCAGTCACCTTGCGCTCCGGAACGCCGCATTCGGTCGTCAGAACTTCGCCAATACGCTTGCCCGTGCCCTGCTGCACCTTTAATGCCCGGCGCAGATCTTCCTGCGAGATCACGCCGGTCGACAGCAGCAGCAGGCCGAGCGGGATGCGATGTTCATGCGTGCGGCGAACCGGCTCGCGCTTCGTCTCACGGCGCACTGCGGTGGCGACCCTTGCTTCCAGACACGCACCGCTGCAACACCAGCGCCCTTCAAACACCGGGCGCGTCCGGCTGCGAAGATGCAGGCGCACCTGCAGCGGCATGCGTGCGCCACACGGGCACGGGCGCAAGTCGAATCCGGCGTCGGACTGACCTCGGCCCATGGTGAACGGACGTGATGCCCCAGGCAGCGGAACGTCAGGCACTAGCGGGTACTGGCGCACAGGCGCGGACGGATACGTATTTACAGCAGGCATCGCACACTCTCCAGGCGCGGCGTCGGCTGCAGCACCTCTGTTACTTGCAATCCAAAATTGCCACCTACGACCACCACTTCACCGCGAGCAACGATGCGGTCCCCCACCAGCAGATCCACTGGATCGGAGACGAGACGGTCCAGCTCGAGGACGTCGCCAGAGGCCAGTTCCAGCAGTTCAGACAGCAGCATCTCCCGTGCACCAAACTGCAGCCGAGCTTCCAGTTCAATGTCCAGAAGAGCACTGTTTCCGCTGTCTTCCACCTGCACCGCCGCTTCCCGGTGCAGGGTTTGCAGGACCTCTTCGGTGGCTGTGCCATCCTGCTCGCCGCCGGTTTCCGTGCCAGGGTCATTCATTCCAATGCCCTCCGTCACGGCTGACTTCCAGCGCATGCGACACCTGCGCCGCGCGATGTTCGCCTGCCCGCACAGGTTCCGCGCGGAAGACGGGCACACCGCTCACACGCAGCTCCGCGCAGCATTCCTGCGTCAGCGGCAGCGGCAGCAGTGATCCAGGTTGCAACGCCTGCAATCCGGAGGCGGGCAGACGCATCACGGGAAAGACCAGCGTGGAATGAACCGCAGCCGACCGCAACCGCTGCATCATGCGTGCGCGCTCCTCGGGCGTCCGGTGCCGTTGCCGCTCCCGGCGTTGCGCGACCGCGCGCAGCGTAGAGGCAACCGCGACGGCAGGCAGACAAAAGCGCAGTTCGCCGGTGAGCTCGGCCAACGTCACCTGAAACTTGCAACAGAACACACGCTCCTGCATCGGCATCAGTCGCTGGCCGTGGCTGTCACGCTCCCGCGGCTCGGGCTGAAACTCCGCGCCGAACGGTGCCCACGCCGCGCTCCACTCACGCAC
>CAXUBG010000089.1:10201-11546 GCA_964249285.1 uncultured Terriglobus sp.
CCATGAAGTCGATCACCGAGCCCAGCACGGCTTCTTCAATCTCGGTCAGTTCCCTGCTGGTACCGCCGGTACGGCCGCTGCCTCCGAGCAGCAGATCGATAATCACGGGTGCCAATGTCAGGCTTAACGACAGCACGCCGCGTACCTGCTGGGTCTCCATGCCGACCCGGAGCGGCAAGACGTGGCAATTGTGTGCGGTTTGTTCCGCAAACGTGCTGAAGTTGTACTGCTCCGCCGCGAGTGGTGCGATGGCAACGTTGTTGCGCAGCCACGCACCCAGCGTATGCGTCAGGTTGCGCGCGAACTGCTCATCCAGAGTTCGCAACGTGCGGACCTGATCCCCAACAATTTGTCCGGCGCGGCTGAAGTTGAAGGGCTCGGGCTGCGTGCGCGGCTTTCCCGCGGTCTCAACGGACATGAGGAGCCTTTGCCCGCTTGCTCTTGCCCGCGTTCTTTTCCGCGCCGAGGTCCGCCATGGCGGCTCGCAACCGGACCACGGCAGCCGAGTGAATCTGTGACACGCGCGACTCCACGACGCCCAACGTCAGGCCGATCTCCTTCATGGTCAATTCTTCGTAGTAGTACAGCGTGAGAACCATGCGTTCTTTTTCTGGCAGCGTCTCGATCGCATCAATCAGGCGCTGACGCAGTTCGCCTTTCAGGCAACGAAAGAGCGGCTCGTCGCTTTCCGAACCAGGCAGGTAGGACAACTCATCATCGCCGCCATCCTCATTGCGTTCGAGATTGAGGCTTCCAATCTCCAGGCCCTTTAGGTCGCCGAGCAGTTGCTGATAGTCCTGCAGAGAAAGTTCCATGCTGCCGGCGATCTCCGCATCCGAGGGCGCGCGGCCAAATTGCGCGGTCAGCGTGCGTATGGTCTCCTCAATGGCGCGGCCCTTGCGGCGCAACTCACGCGGGCTCCAGTCGAGTGTGCGCAGAGAATCGAGGATGGCGCCACGAATGCGGAACTGCGCGTAACTCTTGAACTGCACCTGCTTGGTATGGTCGAACTTGGAGAACGCATCAATCAGGCCGACCATGCCCGCCGAGATCAAGTCCTCGATGTCGACGTGCTGCGGCAGACGCTCATGGATCCGCCGCGCCACGAAGCGCACCGTAGGCAGATGTTCCAGCAGGAGGCGGTCTCGTTCCGCCGGGGTGATTGATGATGTGGGGGCGGCGCTGCCGTAAGCGGGCACCGGCTTGCTCTTGATTGCTTTCGCGCCGAGCAGGCTCGCGGGCAGTTCAGTACCGGCAAGGCTTTGCGGCAAGACATCGATCTCCGCCAGTTGGGTTTCAGTATTCCCCGTCATGCTGTTCTCCTTCAGGACACTAGTTGCTGATC
>CAXUBG010000089.1:11556-12191 GCA_964249285.1 uncultured Terriglobus sp.
TTCTCAACTGCTCACCATCTGGCTGCAGACCGTCCCAAGACTGCGCACCCGGATCTCTGGCGGTATTTCAGCGGGCGCGATGACAGTGATTTTGGGCAGAAATGGCTCCAACCAGCGCCGCAGGTGATAGCGTGCCGGCGATGGGCAGAGAAGCACGGGCAGTGCCATCGTGCCGCCGTCGCCGGTTAACCGCTTCACAGACTCCAGCAGCGGGCGGAGGAAGTGTGCGCCGGAGGGCGGACGCGCACCATCGCCCAGGAGCCGTGCCGCGCCCTCCGGATCGAAGGTGGAAATGATCTGCTCCTCCATGCCGCGGTCCAGCATCAACACTGGCAAACCCCCGTCGCCATCCAGCAGCGGACGAACGAGATTCCGGCCCAGCGCCTGCCGAATCTGCTCAGTAAGGAACACCACATCCTTCGAACGCACCGCGGCCTCCACCATCGTCTCCAGCACAATGCCCAGGTTGCGGATGGAGACCTGCTCGCGCAGGAGCTGCTGCATCACCTTCTGGATCTCACCCAGGCTCATTAGCTTTGGCAGCAGTTCCTCCATCAACTTGGGGTGGGTGTCGTTGACTGAATCCAGCAGGCGCTTTGTCTCCGCCCGGCCCAGCAGCTCATCCCCGCGGGTTC
>CAXUBG010000090.1:0-884 GCA_964249285.1 uncultured Terriglobus sp.
CGGGAGCCGGCGACGGCGGCGGGCAGCGCGTCGGGCGGGGGGCCTGTGCGGCTGGCGGGGTCGGGGTTTGGTGGGTCGGGGGCCGCGGGTGTCCCGACGATTCTTCAACTGATGGAAGAGCCGCTGTCGTCGAGCGTGAACCGGCTGCGGATGGGCCTGATCCTGTTTCTGCCGTACTTCCGCTTCAACCAGATTGCGGGACAGAAAGTGCAGGCGGACCCCAATGCATTTCCATTGGCAACGGTGGAGGCGCTGAAGTACTACGACGAGCGCGGCTTTCTGAAGCGGTGCCATTCCATCTTTACCGTGGGTGAGAAGAACCCTGCCGAGATGGCAGTGTCTTCCGTTGGGTCCGCGACGCAGCGGAACGAGCCGCATTTTGTGGAATTGGTAGCGGGCATGGGCGCGGTGCAGTTTCTGGGTGCGCCCCCGCAGGACGACGCGGCGAATACCGTGTCGATCGCGGGGCGCAGGTCGGAAGAGACACTGACCTGGGACGATTTGCCGGTCTCTGAGGCACTGCGCGATCTGTATGGGCGCAAGTTGCGGCGGATGATCGAGTTTGCGGTGGCGTTTCGCCTGAGCTTCCATCCGGTGCTGACGGCCGAGTTGCGGCAGAGCAGGACCAAGTTGCCGATGCTTGTCGATCTGGTGGAGAAGGAGCGCCTGCCGAAAGAAACGGCTCTCCTGGAACTCGAAGAGGTGCGGGAGTATGTGAACCGGTTTCTGCTGTGGCTGCTGCGCGTGTCGGTCCCGCGCGGAGGGACCTGCAAGCCAGCGCTGGTGGATGTGAATGTATTCGCGGAGTTCGACAAGGCGAAGAACGACTGGGTCCTGCGGTCCGGATTTCGCAAGGAGAAAGATTTCCGTGAGCTGTTTGCTGG
>CAXUBG010000090.1:894-12174 GCA_964249285.1 uncultured Terriglobus sp.
ACCAGAAACCTGATTTGTCGTCGATGTGGAAACGTGTTCAGCAGGGCACGGTGAGCGACAACAACGCGAAGGGAACGGGCCGCTTAATCCGCGCCATTTATGACGCCTGCGCCAGCTGAGAGCGAGTGAAACGATGCCGACACACCTGTATTTACCGGAATTATCGAAGGACAATAAGCTGTCAGAGCCGCCGCAGCCGGGCGTGTGGGACAGCAGGCAGGGCGAGCGCCGGCTAAGCGTTCTGGCAGATGCGATCGCGGTGCCACCCGGCGTCAACGATATTCACTCGGTGCCTGACCCGTGGGCGCAGGTGATCCTGTTTGACCGCGCGCTGTTTGACGACGGCCATACGCTGCACTGGCAGGTGATGGGTGAGTGGCGCGGCATTCTGGCGTTGCTCGGCTTGCGTGAGCGGATGGGTTTGCAGAGCCTGCAGGCGTACGAGGTCGATCTGCGCGCGAAGCCGGCAGCGGTGCCGAATCTGCTGTCCGCGGTGCTGCGCCGGGTGCTGCCGAACGACCCGGATGTCCTGCATCCGGAGGACACGTGGGCGCACTTCTACATCCTGAGCAATGATGCCGCGGGTGCTTCGGCGCGCGGCGTGCCCTTTGGCATGACGTCTCCAACAACGCTGGTGGCGGCTGGTGCGTACTACCCTAGCGCGTTTACCGAGGCGGAGGTGCCGTGGTTCCGCTTTGACCGGTACGCGAATCGCAACCTGCTGACCGATCCGGTGAAGGTGCTGGCCGAGACCGACCGCAACGCCCTGGCGGAGTGGGTGTGGGAGGTTCGCGCGCAGTTCGCGGAGCGCACAAAGAATACAACATCGGCGCGCATCGGTCCCATGCTGACGGCGCTGCAGAGTTTTGCGGAAGAGCTCGCCCCGGGCAAAGGCGCGTCAAAGGACGGCGCGAAGAACTTTTCAGAACGCGGTCTGGGACTGAGCTATGGTTCGGCACGGCTCCTGGACCGGCCGCACACGCCGGAGCAGCGGGAGCTGTCGCACCTCATGCTGGAAGGTGACGTTGCCCATGCGAAGCGCTATGTGCTGATCGACATGCAGGCCGCGGAAAAGCTGGGCAAGGATGCAAAAGAGGTCGTGGTGTATCGCGATGTGACGCTGGCCACGGTGCGAAGCCGTCTGCCGCGGAGCGTGGAGGACGCAAGCGGCTTCGTGGACGCACAACGGGAGCCGGAGTTGCGCTGGTGTACCTCAAAGTTCTTCTTCCAGCCATTTCTTGTGTATCAGCAGGGCACGCAGACGGGGTCGAGCGGCAGCGCGCCGAACCCCTTCCCGGGATGCAGGCCGGTCACGGTCATGGGTGTTGCGGATCCCCGGCAAATTCTGCTGCCGTTACAGGAGGAGGCGACGGAACTCTTCACGGCGGACTACCTTGCCAAGCACTTCAGCGTGGAGTGGAAGGGCAGCGAAGGCGCTCTGTGCCGTCTGCGGCTCCTGGTTCGCTCGGCGTCGCTGCCGGACGAGCATGGCACGACCACGCAGGGTGAGCCGCGCGTGATCGTGATCACGCACTTGTACCCGCCCGACATGATGGTCAAAATGCCGGCACTTCCGCCGGCGGTGGGTGTGTGGCCGAATCTCCGCATGGGCAATCGCTGGCAGCGGTACTTCATCTTTGAGTCGTGGCACGGGCTGAGTCAGAAACAAACGGACGACGTGGTGGTGCGGCCGCTGAAGCAGACCCCCTCCAGTGCGCGGCTGTTGAAGTCCGGTGTCGAGGTGTTTCAGATACACGAGGTGCAGCAGTTTCCGGAGGTGCTGAGCTGCCAGATGGCGCCCCGCGAGACGAAGGGCATGTTCGAGGCGCGGCCGCAGGCGTTAATGCTGTTGCAGGCACCGGAGCAAAGTCCGGTTTCGGCGCACCGCAGCGCGGCGCTGGGGATTGATTTTGGCACCACGGGCACGAGCATTTACTGGTCGTGGAGCAATGACGGATCGCCGCGGCAGATGGAGTTCAAGGACCGTATGCTGCGAGTGACGGCATACGACAAGAACGCGCTGGGAACGATCACGCGCGAGCTGTTTATCCCGGCACGCGACTGGTCCACGGGAAAGATCCTGAGCGTGTACCAGGTGTTCAGTGATCCGGCCCCGCAGGAGGTGCTGGACGGGCACGTTCTGTTCTCGGACGATCAAAATCCGGGCAGCTTTATCGCAGGCGAGAAGAGCGGTGTGCGCTCGCAGTTAAAGTGGGGGGATGACCGGCAGAACGAGGCGGCGGACGGCTTCCTGGCGCAGCTTTGCAGCCAATCTCTGCTGGAACTGGTGTCGCAGGGCGCGGATACGGTAGATATCCGCTACTCATACCCGACGGCGTTTTCGGTGACGGATGAGGCGCGGTTCCGCGGGATCTGGCGGCGAGTGATCGCGCGGATCGCTGGGAGCACCGCCATCACCTTGACGAACAATGGCGATGACAAGGAGAACCGTGAGGCAGTTGCGGCGACGCGGTTTTTCGCCCAGGGGCGGCAGGGACTGTCGATCTCGCGCGGTGCCCTGACGGTCGACATCGGTGGCGGCACGACCGACGTTGCGTTATGGAGCAAGGATGCGGAGACGAGCCAACCCGCGTTGCTGGCTCATTTATCGGTGATGCTGGCGGGGCAGGATATGTTTCTCGAGCCGATTCTGTTAAAACCGGAGGTCCTGCGGGTGCTTGACCCGAGCATTCCGATTGAGTCCCTGCTGGAGAAGAAGGATCATCCCGATGCGTACAAGGCGCAACTGGACGCGCTGATTGCGTCACGCGGCGAGGCGATGTTGGAGGCGCTGGCGGGCCGGGAGGACCGCGTCAAGGAGTTCCTGTCCGTGATGACCACCGGCCTGTGCGGTCTAGGCTTTTACGCCGGACTCCTGACAGGACGGCTGGCGCAGGTAGGCGCGTATGTGCCGCAGGACCGGTTGCCGGTGTTTGTCGGCGGCAACGGATCACGGCTGTTGAAGTGGTGCGCGATCAATCATTTCGTGCCGGAGATGCCCATCTACCGGAAGCTGGCCGCTTCCATCGTGGCGGGCTGCAGGATCGGCTATCCCGAAACGAATGTGAAGGTGGAGATATCGCTGAGCCCAAAGCCGAAGGAGGAGGTGGCCTTCGGTCTGGTGGCGTATGGCTTGGGCAGCAACGCCGGGCAGCTGAAAATCAACGAGGACTACACAAATCCCCTTGCGGGTGAGAGCTACGAGGTGCGCGGCGCTGGCACGCAGCCGTGGAGCAGCAGCACTAATGGGCAGAATCTGCGGGACAACGAGTTGGACGTCACGCCCGGCCTGCCAATCTTTCGAGAGTTTGTGAAAGCAGCGGGACTTTCGCTGGAGGATGATACGCTTTCCCGGCTTCAGGACAAGGTAAACGACCAGATCACCGGCATCAGCCAGAAGGCTGCCCTGCTGCCCCGGGGCGAACAGGAGGCACGCGCGGTCGATCCCTTGCGTAAGGAGCCGCTGTTCATCATGGCGGTGAAGGAATTACTGCGCATGCAAATCGACCAGTGGGTGGACCATGCGTGAGGTGGCGCGGCGCAGGTTCACCGGCGCGGGTGTTGTCAGCGCTTTGCTTTACTGCGTCATCCTGTGTGTCGCTTTGCTCGCACGGCCCGCAGAATCGTTTGCCCATGAGCTTCCCGCAATCACCGCTCCCTCCAAGGACCAGCGCAGAGATACATCAAGACCCGCAGGCACTCTTCCACAAAGCAGACCCTTGCCGGGCAATGCGTCACAGGCAACTGCTCCGCTGCTTGAACAGCTCGAGAGACTGAAGCAGGAGCTTAGTGAGGCAGCGAAGAAGAACGAGGAGCTTGGCGGCAGTCTCCAAGACGCAAACACCGCCGCCGGTCGACTGCGAACTCAGAATGAGACCCTGACGGCTGAAAATAACAAGTACAAAGCGCTTCAGGGGCAGAATGGAGCCGCGCCGGATACGGGCCGGTGGGCGACAGCGAATTACCTCTTCAAGCAGCATCCAATTGCGGTTTCAAGCATATTTTCCGGTGTGCTGGCAGCGCTGGCGATCCTTGTGTCGTACCGGCTCTACAGGAAGTACAGCGATGACCTTGCAGAGATACGCCGGCTCAACCGAGAGAACGCGAGGACACTGAGCGATCTTCGTGAAGCCATTGAGAAACCTGCGGAAGAGAAACCCTCCAGAACCAAGAGGAGGGTTCCGGCGCAGGCAGCCGGAAGTTCAGCGCAGAGTGAACCGCAGTACCTTTTAAAGCAACGACGTGTGAGCGAGGAGTCAGAACGCGGAGAGCGGGCGTCTGGCAAACAACAAAGAAATCCGAACGCGATTGTGGCGCAAGAATCCGCTGTGAGTTCGCCTGAAGATCTGTCTGTGCCGCTTCCATCACCCGCTCTAGGCGTCGCCTCCGAGCAGAACGCCTCGCCCGTCTCAGTGCCTGCTGCAGTCGCTCCGGCGGCCGCGCCGCCGGACTGGCGTGTGCGCACGGGGAATGTCCTCCGCGATTACAACGCAGCGCGCGCCCATGAAGACGCGGCATGGTTTTACGAGCAGTACCGGTGCACCGGTCTTTCATGCCAGAATCTTCCGGATCTTCGGATGAATCCTGTTGCGGAGCTTCGCTTTGAAGCATCGGGATACGGCATGTTCCTGGGCGGCACGCAGGACGGGGAGGGCTTCCTCTTGCCGTCGTTTGACCGGGATTACGCGGCGGCGCGCGGCTCCTTTGAAGGTGTCTTCGATTACCCTTCCGCTTCAGCGGGACCGTTTGCCCTGATGCGGGAGGCGCGCATTGCACGCAGGGGTGAGCTTTGGGTGCTGCAGCAGCCGGGGGAGATGACGCTTGGCTGATCGCCGCGTCTGCCCATCATGCTCCGCGTGGGTTCTGGATGAGCATGACGCATGGTGCGGACAGTGCGGCGCGCCGTCCGCGCGGATTGAGTTGCGGATGCAGCCGGACGTGCTGCAGATCAACAACATCGCTCCCTCCCTGCTTGTGGAGGTGACGAACGGCAGTTGCGCGGATCTGCCGGTGGAAGAACTGGCGACGCCAGGCTGGCTTACCCTGGAGCCAGTGCCGCAGATGATCACGGCTGGTGCTACAGTCCGGCTCACTGGCAAGGCTCGCACCATGGGAATGCGGCAACCCGAGGCTGGCACGGTGACGGTGCGCACGGGTGCGGGCACGGCGCGGGAGACGCTGCTCGTCATTGAGGAGACGCCCGGATTTACCTTCTCACCTTCACCGGTGGAGGTATGGGCAAGTGCCGGGGGAGCGCAGCAACCGGTCGCGCTGCAGATTGAACCGGTGAAGAGCATGCTGCGCATTCGCGGGGTGCGGAGCGGGCCGCTAGGCGGGCTGAAGGTGCTCACGGACTTGCCGCAGCCTGTGCTGGCATCGCCGGGTTCCGGTGCAATGGTGACCGTGCAGTGCGATGTGGAGCGTGTGCGCGGCACGTCCGCGGCATCGCTGCTGGTGCAGTTTGACGGCCCGCATGGTCCCGCTGACGCCGAAGCGCGTGTCTCGCTTGCGGTGCGGAAGCCGCCGAGACTTCGCTGGGGGGGAGAAGACCAGCCGCCATTCAAGCGCTACAACACCGCCGGCCAGCGGCTTGAGTTCGTCCTCAGCAATCAGTCGCCGGATGGTACGGACGGTGGCGCGGGGAATGCGGCGCTGCTGCTGGCCATGGTCACGCTGGAAGTGCAACTTCCGCTGGAGAAGCCGGTTCCTATCCGGCTTTTGAGCCGGCTGCCGTTAACGCTGCGCGGCGGTGAGAGCGCGACCATCACCTTTGACGCTGCGTTTGCTGACGTGCCAGCCGATCCGGACCGGCCGCTGGTCTTTGTGCTGCGCGCGCTCAGCAATGCAGCGCCGTTCGAAAAGCGCGTGCAGGTGACCATCCTGCCGCTGCCAGTCTTCGACGGCGTGGTGGCGATTGACTTTGGATCCAGCAACACGTGTTGCGCGCTGGTGGAGTCTGGCAGGGAGTTCGAGCCCGTTGCGTTCGATGGGGCGAACGCCTCCTCACCGACGGTGGTGCGATACATGGACCTGAGCGGTGCCGAGCCGGAGACAGAGATTGGCGCGCGCGTGAAGGCGCTGGCTGCCACCAGTGAACGCGTGGCGGCCAGCACGATCGCCGAGTTGAAGCAGCGGCTTGGCGACACGGCAGACCGCATCGCCGTGCGTCCCTACAACGCGGAGATCTGGACCTCGCGCACCGCGACAAATGCGGCGGCTGACTATTTGCGAAGCATCCGCCGGACGCTGGAAACGGACCGGCAGATGCAGTTCCGGGACTTCATCCTGACACATCCGGCGGTATGCTCCCTGCGGCAGTACCGCAATCTGCAGGAGGCGCTGCGGCAGGCCTTTGGCGAGCACGCACACCGCGTCCGGTTCCTGCAGGAGCCAATCGCCGCGTTGATTCCACTGTTGTTGAAGTATGCGCGTGAGGGCACGGCGGCGTATACCGTTGCCGCTTTCGATCTGGGCGGTGGGACGACGGATATGTCGATTATTCGCGTGGAAACGTCGGCGTTGCCCGGAGACCGGGTGGAGATACGGCCTGCGATCCTGTATAGCCGTGGTGTACGGTTTGGCGGCGAAGACCTCTCGGAGTTCCTGGCCGGGCAGATGGAGGCGAGTGCCGAGGCTCTGCTGACGGCGCAGCGGCCGGGCGCGCGGCTGATCAAGCGGGGACTGCCGGGGTCGTCGATGGAAGACATCCTGCGCAACCGGTATGCGTTGCGTGAGGCCGCGGACCAGTTCAAAGCATCGCTCAGCGAGGAGGGGAAGTCAGCGGAACCGGCCCCGATCATCCTGCGTGTGTTGCGGCAAGACGGGCAGCAGGCAGAGGACTTCATCAGCCCTTTCCGGACGCTGCGCCATGCCGGTGGAACGGACCTGAAGTGGACCTTTCTGAAAGAAGTGGAGCGGCACGTGCGGAGCATCGCTGGCCCGCTGCAGGCAGCGGCGGAGACCACCGGACTGCTGGACATCATCCAGCTCTCAGGGAAGACAACGTATCTCCCGGCGGTTGTGCAAACGATCGCGGGACTGTTCCCGAAGAGCCGCGTGGTGCGTGCCGCCGATCCGAAAGAATGCGTTGTGGGCGGTGCGTGCCTGTCGCAAACGCTGCGTGGCGCTTCAGCCGTGCGACTTCTCTTGCCGGATAGCGCACGGCGCACCACTTCGAGCGTAGGCGTCTTCGATGTGAGCCGCGCGGCGTTTGTCCCCCTTCTGCCGGTGGATGTGGAGATACCGAACGGCGGGTTGGGCCGGCTGTTACGGCAGGGCTGGTTCGGTTCAGAAAGCGTCACGCTGTGGGAGAACCTGGGCATCAGCGAACAGGAATTGCGCGAGCGTGGCAGCCGCTTGCTGAACAAGCTGGGCACGTGGATGCCAGAGCGCACCGCTCCAGACGCGGAAGCAGACGGATGGGCGCTGCACCTCTGGCTGCAGGACTTCGAGCTTTCGGTAAAAGCGGTGGGACCGCAGGGCGAAGAGGTGCGGTTTAACGTGCGGAAGGAGGCAAGCGAATGACTTTGGACCCGGGTGTGTTTGCCAGGGGCGCACCCTTCTTGTTGGCGTGCTTGCCACCGCTGGCACCCGTGGTTTTCTTTTGGCGGGGAAAGGCTGCGCTGGGGGCGGAACAAGCGCATGCGAGTGCAGTGGCAGCACAGATAGAGACCCTTAAGGGCGAGCTTAGGAGCGCATCTGAGACGCGCCGCATTCACCATGAGCAAGAACAGGCAAGTGCGGAGCTGAGAACGCTGCAACTTCAAACAGGCGGTGGATCAGAACCACTGCCGGTGCCGCGCAGCGCATTACAGCAGGAGCAAGACATTGAACTTGCCTGGTTCAAGGCGTTCGACACGGAACTGGACGGCTGGTTGACGGCGGCCGGAGATTTCGATCTGGGTGCGCTTCAGGAGCAAATGGATGCTCTTAGCCAGTTCGCGCGGCGTATACAGGCGGCAAGAAGCGTGGAGGAGATCGCCGTTGTGAAGGCTAAAACGAAGGAGCCCGTCATCGATCTGCTGAAAGGAACGATTTCCAAGACGGACCGCGACCTTGATCCGGGACGCGAAAACGACACACTGCAAAGAGCGCTGACAAGCGTTGTCCAAGCGGCGGGTTTGTCGATGACCGGGGCGAAAGGGGAAGAAGTAGACAGCGCCCGCCACATGGTCGCGGGAACGCTGGCTCCCACCGGCAATAACCGGCGTGGAACTGTGGCCGCGGTGCGTACCCGTGGGTTGATGGATGGAAAGAACCGGGTCTATGCGATGGCGGAAATTCTTGAGTACGACTGAGATGAGGAGGCTGCTATGAAATGCCGGAATGCTGTACTGCTCATTGCTTTCACTGCAGGTCTGCAGGCCTGCAACACCACTGGCACGAACGTGCCTGCGGTGTTGACACCAGCGGACATCGCGGACCGTGCTCGCCCCGCAACGGTAGCTATCCTGGCCAAATTCGAAGTACAGGGAACTGTTCCTCACATTAATGTGGACGCTGAGCGATTGCGAACCGAGTTTCAGAGCCAATCGAGCTTCTTCGACCGGTTCGATTCTGACGACGAGAAGCGCCAGAAAGCATTCGGCATCTTTCTGGAGAATCCTGGGAAGTATCTGGTGGAGGGCGATCCGGTTGCTCTGAAGAAGCAGCTTGGATCGCTGGGTTCCGGGTTCATCGTCGCGCCGAATGGCTACATTCTGACGAACGCGCATGTGGTGCAGCCGGAGAAGGACGATGTGGTAAAGGCAGCGGTCGGTTCAGTCAATGAACTGGTCGAGGCCGATGTACAGTCGCTCGAAAAAGAGGTGGAAGCCTTATTCCCCGGCAAGAAGATCGCGGATGACGCGACAGCGACGCTGACGAAGACCATCGCCGAGTTTTACGCCAGGCGAGCGGATTTTCACTACTCCCGTGAGATTTTTGCGATTATGCCGACAGCAACGGACGGGAACGCGGGAGCGGTTGCGCCGATGCGATGCGAGATTTCGAAGGTGGGCGAACCCGCACCCGGCAAAGATATCGCGGTGCTAAAGATTGAGGGCAGCGATCTGCCGACCCTGCCGATTGCAGCGTCTGGAGGAGACGGGGCGCGCGTTGGATCGGATTTGTACGTCGTTGGATATCCCGGAAGCGTAACGCTGGACGATGATTTCACTCTGAATAGCCGGATGCAGCCAAGCATCTCAATGGGTCACCTGAGTGGCACCAAGCAGATGACAGGTGGATGGCAGGTGCTGCAGACGGACGCGGCGATCAATCCGGGTAACAGCGGCGGTCCGGTACTGAACGCGCACGGCGAGGTGGTGGGGCTGGCAACGTTTGGGATGCAGGAATCGCAGAACCTGAACTTCGCCATTTCAACGGAAGTGGCGCGGCAGTTTCTGCAAATGCTGAATGTCGCACCGCAGCAAAGCGCCTTTACGCGGCAGTACAATCTGGCGCTCGCGGAGTATGAACAGCCCGGTCACGGCAATGCGCTGCGGTTATTCTCCGATCTGCACAACAGTCATCCGGAGATCGGAACGGTCTCCACATTTGTGCAGCAACTGAGCCGCAGTCAAGAAGAGGCACCTGTGGCGTCGTCTTCAGTGTCCGTGCCGCTGCCTGCGCTGTTCTTCGGAGGTGGCCTGCTGGTTGCGGTTCTGCTGGTCGTTATTGTCAGGTCCAGCAGGCGGTAGCCGCGTACGTTTCTTGGGGATGAGGGATGAGCCGCAGGGTATATCGCTATGAACTCGGCAAGGCGATTGGGCCTGGTGTCTGCCCGGCCGCGGACCCCCGGCCGGGTGAAGGCGTGGTGGTGCACGCGTGGACACCTGCGGCGGAGGACGTGGAGGATGCAAAGCTCCGGTTGAGCGATGCCGGTGGTGCTCTTTCCGTGCAGGTGTTTAGCGCTGATGGCCGCTGTTACCTGGTGACCCCTTCGCTGGAGGAGGCGCAGAGTGCCCTGGCTGCGTCACGCGCCCACCGCCTGTTTGAGCCGGGGGTGCTGCATGCACCGGCAGCGGACGTTACGAGCAGCAGATCGCCAGATGCGGGGTTACCGGTACTGAGCGCTCCACCAGTGGCAACAGGGTTGAAAGCGCGTGGAGCGCAGTCGGCGGCGGATGCGTCCCCTGTCCAGACGAAACCGGCTGTGCCGGTCAAACCAGAGCGTAAGAGCCTGCTTTTCTGGCTTGGCGGATGGATCATCTTGATTCTTTGGTGGCGGTTTGCCGTGGCTTTCTTCGGCGACGCACCATTGTTCGTCTTTCTCGGCTCCATCTTTTTCGTGTCGTGGTATGTCGCGCGCGCTCTCCGGCGCCGCAGGATGTAAGCCTCAAACCGTCCCGGGAGCAACATGCAGTCACATATCTATCGCTTTGAAGTGGTTCGTGCGCTGGCCAACGCCGCGTATGAAGTCAAGGATCCTGCAAACGGGGCGCTGCTGACCGTATATGAATGGACACCGGCTCCCCCGGACCGCGCACCGGCCAAGCTGCGCTTGAGTGAACTGGCGGATGCCTTGCCCTTTGAGGTGTTCACCGCGGATGCCAGCCTTTACCTTGCGGCGACGTCGCGGGAGCAGGCCAGTGACGGTCTGCGGGCGTTGCAATCGCACGGGCTGTTTTCCGGTTTCTGGTTCGACACGGCACCTGCTCCGACTCCCGCGGCTGCACCGGTTCCACCAGCGAAGGCAGTGCCCGCGCCCCCCGTGACGCCTGCCCCGCCGGTCACAGCGCTTAAACGGCGGTTGCGACGGTTGGGAATGGTCATGGGCGCGGGTCTTGTGTTGTTTGCCTTCGGCTATTGGTTTGCGAAGGCGGGCCAGCAGGAAAGGGACAAAGCCGTTGTCATCCAGGACGCAGGTTCCGGCAGTGACGCGCAACGGTCCAGGCAGCGTTTGGAGCAGGCGGAGAGATTGGCCAGCGTCCGCGCGCACGAACTGAGCGCGTATGCGGGGATCAACAGCTTACGCATGAGAAACACTGGTTCCAGGACGTATCAGGTGGCAGTGGCGAGCCTCGGTTTCAACGGGCTTGCGGTGGTGCAGGGGTGGACGACGGTTCCGGCGGGGAAGACGAGCATCGTCGCGGTCTCACCTGGAACGACCTTCTACTACTACGCGAAGAGATCCGATGGCGTGGTCGTGCCTGGCTCCGAGAAGCCGTTTGGCGTGGAGGAGGGCGACTTTGTGTACTACGGCGGCGAGCCTTTGGCAGGCATGACTCCGGTCAGTCCGCGGCAGGCGAATGCGGGCATCGTGGAGTTGCGTTGAACGCAGGCGAACTGCCTTCGCGC
>CAXUBG010000091.1:0-503 GCA_964249285.1 uncultured Terriglobus sp.
GCTAACCGCTGCCGTATCGAAATCGGCGAGAAGAACTTCTGACGATGTCACGCACTCGTCTCTATGGAGAGCTACAAACCAATTGTGTTGTAGCCGCAATCAACAAACATCACCTCACCGGTAGTGCCGCTGGCGAGCTGTGAGAGCAAAAAAGCAGCGGTATTGCCGACTTCAGCAGTGTCTACATTGCGATGCAGCGGTGCGCGTTGCGCTCCGTGGTCCAGCATGGACTGTAAATCCCCGATACCACGCGCGGCGAGTGTCTTGATTGCGCCGGCCGAGATCGCGTTCACGCGGATGTTCTGCGGTCCCAGCGCCGCTGCCAGATAGCGCACAGTGGCCTCGAGCGCCGCCTTTGCAACGCCCATGACGTTGTAGTTAGGAAAGACCTTTTCCGCGCCGTAGTGGGTCAGGGTCAGCATGGACCCGCCATTCGGCATTAAGGGTGCGGCTGCGCGGGCAACGGCAATCAGCGAGTAGGCGCTGACGTCCAGCGCAATACG
>CAXUBG010000091.1:513-7034 GCA_964249285.1 uncultured Terriglobus sp.
ATGCCGTCGTAGTCAAAGCGTGTGGCCAGACGCTCGTCACGCTTGGTCTCGACGAAACTGTTCTTCATCGCATCGGATGGCGCGAAGGCGACGGAGTGCACGAGCATATCGAGCGTGCCGTACGTCTGTTGCAACAGAGCAAAGGTCGCCGCAATGTCCTCGTCCTTGCTGACATCGCACTGAAAGCTTTGTGCGGCATTTAACTCCGGCAGCAGTGCATCAGCTTCCTTTCTGAGGCGCTCGTTCTGGTAGCAGATCGCGAGGCGCGCACCAGCCTCATTCAGCTTCTGAGCAATGGCCCATGCAATCGAGCGTTTGTTGGCGAGGCCGAACACGACAGCGGTTTTGCCTTTCAGGTCGATCACGATGCGTTCCTTTCAATCTGCTCTGCCGGCGTAAGCAGGCCGTCCGGGCTGTTGCGCTCCAGCCGGCCCCTAATACCTTTGCTGCCTACGCCAGGAGCCAGTCAAATTGTTCTTGCGTGAGTGGAACAACTGACAGGCGGAACTGGCGAAAGAGGATGGAGTCTTGGAAGACGGAGGCTTCACGCATGGCGGCGAGCGTTTTAGGTGTTTTCAGGCGCTTCCCGGCCTTGAGACGTACAGCCGGATTCCTGGGATCCGAGTCTTCCACGGAAACGACAGTCGCGGTGCCCACGGCCTCTTTGCCGGTATTTGAGTGGTAAATGATGCAGTGCTCGCCCTTCTTCATGTTGCGAAGAGTCGCAAGTGCCTGCGGATTCTTGATGCCATCCCACGAGGTCTCTCCGTCGCGGACGAGGTCGTCGAAAGAATACATCTCAGGTTCGGATTTCAGGAGGTAGGGCATCGTCTCGTTGATGAGGATAGCAGCCGGTCTGGATTACGTGTCGAGAACGACGTATTCGACACGCTCGATAGCGCGCCCAAGAAAGCGCGCCCCAAGCTGCTGAAACTTCCCGGTGGAATCGGTCGCCATGAAATGGAGTGCCGGACTGCCGTGCGCAAGTGTGGCGCGTGGCAGCCGCGATGCGGCGTGCTGCGCCGTGGCGTTGGCGGAGTCGACGATCGGTACGGGACCGTGGATCCGCTCGACAGTACGTTCCAAGACGGGCTGCAGGAGAGGGTAGTGCGTGCAGCCCAAGATGATGACCGCAGGTCGCTCGCTGGAGGGCGCGAAGGCTTCCCTCAGGTAGACCGCCGCAATCTGTTCGGTGATGGTTCCATCAGTCCAGCCTTCCTCAACCAGCGGTACAAACAGCGGACAAGCCTTTTCGACGGAGAGCAAACCGTAACTGGCGCATGCCTGCGCGTACGCATGGGAGGCGACAGTGGCTTCCGTGGCCAGAACCAGCGCCGTACCGCCCGGCTCTGCGATGGATGCCGCGGCCTGAGCGCCCGGCCCGATCACACCAGCCAGCGGCACGGGAGCGCTTGCCTGCAACGACGGCAAGGCAAGCGCGGACGCGGTATTGCAGGCAATGACAATGAACTCTGCACCGCATTTCGTCAGCAATCGAACTGCGGCTTCGGTATATCGAGTAACCGTCTCGCGCGACTTGGAGCCGTACGGCAGGTGCGCGGTGTCGCCCAGGTACATAAAATCCGCACCGGGAAGATGCTGGAGCAGCTCGCGCAGCACGGTAAGACCGCCGAAGCCGGAATCGAAAACCCCGACCACGGGACGTGCCCTCATGGACCGGCCTGCATGATCTCCAGCGGATCATAGGCGCGGTCCAGTTCGATATTGCCGGCAAGTGTGTCCCGTGGCTTACCATCTACCAGAAAACGCACCGCGGTGATCTCAGGCAGATTCGTATGCAGCGTTGCGACAATGGATTGGATGGTAAGCGTCTCCGAAGTGATCCCTGATGGATGGGCGTCCGCCCAGGCGGTGCGGAGATTGACGATAGCAAGCTCTCCGGGAGATGAGAGCAAGGGGTCGTCGCTGCCCGGGGCTGCAAAGCTTGGGGGTGTCTGGGAATCGTGTGCTGTCCCAAGCGGCAGCGGAACCAGGAACACGTCGTCAACGGCAACGCCTCCGTTGACCGGATGCGCAGCGTGCGGCATCGCGTACTCGGCCAACAGCCGGTCCAGCAGCGCTCGCGCGCGGATGGCAGGCTGCACCGGCAGCGCAAGGGAACGTGAGACCGGTTTCACCTCGCCCGCGGCATCGCTGGCCAGCATCAGCGTCACGTTCTCGGTTGGGGAGTAGACGGGTGTTTCGATTGGTGTATTGTCCGCGTTCTTAACGTCGGAGAAGTTGTGCTGGTGCAGGTAAACAAGCAGAATGGCCATCAGGGTCGAGCTGCCCAGCAAGACGGCAAACAGGATGCGCTGATAGCGTGGGATCATGGCTGCTGGCTCGGGATCTCCGCGGAGGGATCAGGGTTCAGCGGAACTGAAGGCTTGACCGCGGGTTTTGGCTGCGGTGGCACGAGCGCGGGTTCAGGAGGCAGCGTGGCCTGCAGCTTGCCGCGCCAGAGCAGTAGCGTGTTCGCAATCGCGCTGGCAATTTGTGCCTGGTAGCTGGTGTCCCCGGCTGTGTCGCCGCCGTCCTTGCGGGGTGCGACCTCCACTGCAACTGCCGGGCATTGCATATTGTCCAATGGCCGCATCCATGTCTGCCCTCCGGTAGCGTTGATCTTCGAACGTGGAAACGCGACCTTGAGGTCGTCGCGCAATGTCCGAGAACGCTCCGCGTAAGCGGCCTGTGCCTGATTCCACCGGATTGGCGAACCCGCTGCGGTGTCACTCTGCCGCTGCGCCGTGGTGAACAGATGCACGCCTGCTCCTGCTGGTGTTGCGTGCAGCAGAATGCAGGCAACGGGATGCGTGGTGTTGGCCAGGGCGGCGCGTGCGTCGTTGGACACATCGATGTTGGCTTCGCGAGTCAGTTCCACGGCAAATCCACGGGCGCGAAGCAGGGACGCAAGCCGCTGCGCCAGATTCAGAGTCACTTCTGTCTCATCGATCCCGTCAGCAATGTGCGCGCCCGGTTGAGATCCGCCGCGTGCCGGGTCCAAGAGGACGAGCGGCTGTTGCGCCTGTATCGCGGCGGTGATGAAGATCAGAATGGCGGCAGCATACTTCACGAGCTACACGATTGTATCGGGTTGGACTTTCGCTCCTGCTGTTGGGGTAAGTGTAATGGCAGCGGTGATGCGCTTTGGTCTATGGGTGGGCTGCGACAGGCGCTGTCACGCCAGGGCCGGAGCCTTTTGGAAAATAGCCGGTCCGGGTACGTACCGTGAGCTTGCTGTAGCCCTTCTCGTGCGCTTCGACGTGAACGGTGCGGTAGCCGCCTAGGCGTGCGGGTTTGGTTGACGCATAGGCGATGGTGTACTGCTGGCGGATGTCGTTCGCGACCTGCTGGGCGATGCTGTCGACTTCGTCCAGGCGGCGGGGGAAGTAGGCCACGCCACCCGTCTGGTCGGCAAGCGCTTCGAGAACGCGACGGGCATGACGGCTTTCGCGCTTGTCCTCGTCCGGGCCGAACAGCAGACCAACGCAGTAGATCGTCGGCCCATCCAGTTCCTGCACGCGGCGAATTGTCTCCTCCAGCGTTGAACTGGACGCGTTGTCGTCGCCATCCGTAATCAGAAGAAGCACTTGCTTCGGTTGCTTTGCGTTGCGCGCAAGGTAGTCAGCCGAAGCGATGACAGCGTCGTAGATGGCGGTGCCGCCACTAGCTTTCACATAGTTCAGACCTTCTTCCAGCTTGTGGATGTCCCGCGTGAAATCCTGATCGATGAATGCTTCCCAGGAGAAATCAACGAGAAACGCCTCGTCTTGCGGGTTGGACAGGCGAATGAGATCGAGTGAAGCTTTACCCACGGCGGCACGCTTGTCATACATGGAGCCCGAGCTGTCGATGAGGATGCCCAGTGAGACGGGCAGGTCCTCATGCCGGAAAGAAGCAATCGTCTGCGGAACACCGTCCTCAAAAACCTGAAATGCATCGCGCGGCAGGGTCTGAACAGCGCGGCCATTATTGTCGATTGCGCTGGCATTCAGGCGAACTTCGCCGACATCGGTGCGAAGGGTGTAGGTCTTCCCGGCACGCTCCACCTGACTGCCCGGCGCGATCTGCGGAACAGCTGTTTGCGAAGCACCAGAAGCGGGACCGTTGTCCGGGTCGGGTGAGGACACAGGATCACGGTCCACCGTCAGGAGTGGAACGGACGGAGCAGGCTGGGTTTGTGCCGTAAGGTGCGAGGAGAGCAGAAGGAATGCAAGAAGCGGAACAGCAAATCCGTTAATCCGAAGGTGCATAGTAACCCTGACGATTGTGAACCGAGAGCTGCGGCAAGCCGGGCGGTGGGTTCAGCTTCACCTTCAATTTACGCCAGTTGCCGTCGTGTTTCAGATCGGTTGGCTTGTAGGCGACGACATACTCGTTACGCAGTTCGGCGGAGATGCGCGACGCGATGTCGCCGAGCTCCGAGACGTCCGTCACCCGGAAGAGCCGGCCGCCAGTCTGTTCGCAGATGTCCGTCAGCAGTGCCGGGCCGTTTTTCTCTTCCTCGGTCGCGGCGGTCTGGTCGAAGATGCCGATGGAGTAAATCTGGACGTCACTCTCGCGCACGGCTTTGCGCAGTTCGCCCTCCGTGTACCGTGAACGGTTATCGCCACCGTCGGAGATGATGAGCAGCGCCTTGCGATCGTGCTTGGCGTCCTTCAGCTTGTTTAGGCCGAGATAAACGGCGTCGATGAGAGCGGTACGGTTCTGCGGCTTCAGCATGACCATGCGCGCGTCCACATCGTCTACGTTATTGGTGTAATCCACGACGACGTTTGGCCGGTCGTTGAAGGCGATCACGAAGAATTCGTCCTGCGGGTTGCTGGTACGCATGAATTCGCTAAGGGCCCGGCGAGCACGGGAAAATTTGCTGTTCATGCTCCCGCTCAGATCAAAGATGATGCCGATGCTAATCGGCGCGTCGTCAGTGGAGAAGCTGCGAATTGTCTGCGGCAGGTTGTTCTCGTAGACGTAGAAGTTTTCGCGCTCAAGACCGGTCACCAGGCGGTTTTCGCTGTCGGTCACGGTCATGGGAACCAGAACCAGATTCGTCTCCACGCGTAGCGTTGCGCCGGGCCGTAGCGCACCCGTGGCGGTGACCTCCTTGCCGGTGATCACGTCGCCTTTGGGCAGCGCAGGTGCAGGTGGCTTTTCCGGCGTGTGCGCGCTATTCAGCGGGTTCTCCTGCGCGCGAACAGAAAGCGTCGTGACCAGCGCAAGCAGCAAACAACCGCAAAGGGCGCATGCCGCAAAGAGGCGGCCGGGCTGCAAAGTGAATGTCTGACTGACCATGCTGTCCCCTTCGCCATCGTTCGGCACGCCCAACCTTTCGTTGGACGGTCCGGTTGCCCCGCGGTTTGCTCTGAGCCGGGGAAACGATTCTACGTTCGATCCTAATCAGTTCGAAGGTGACGCTCCGGCAGTTGTGTTCAGATATTGTTATCGCCCAGGACGGAGAACTGTATGAGCGTGCAGCGCTACATGAACGCATCCCTAAACACGTTTGCGCCGGGACGCTTATTCCAGTATACGAACGGGCACACACGGTTACTGAGCGTGCTTCTGTTATGCCTCGCCTGCGCAGCGTCTCTCATTGCGCAGACCAGCGCAACTCCAACCCCGAAGCCCAAGACCCCAGGCAACGATTGGGTACAGCTTTTCAATGAGAAGGACCTGACCGGGTGGACCAATGTTGGCGCGGAAAGCTGGACGGTGGAAGATACCGTCCTGCATGGCAAGGGTTTGACCAAGGCGTACGGATATCTGGAAACGGATAAGGACTACAAGGATTTCCAGCTTTCGCTCCGCTTCAAGTGTGTGGGTGACGGCAACAGCGGCGTGTTCTTCCATACGGGCTTCAAGCCGAACTCGGTGGACACGACGCAGGGCATGCAATTTGAGATTGACTGCACGATGATGCACCACACCGCCGGCGTGTACGCCGAGGACGGCCGTGGATGGGTTGTCTGGCCGGCACCGGAGAACGAAGGTGTCGTGCGCAAGGGTGACTGGAATGATTACCTGGTCGAAGTCGTTGGCAACCGCTACCGTTCACGGCTGAATGGCGTACCCATGGTCGACTACACGGACCCGAAGCCGGGCGCGCCGGATGGCAGGATTGCGTTGCAGTTGCACGCGGGCGGGCAGGGAAATATGCAGTTCAAGGACATCTGGATCCGGGATCTTTCACACCGCTGAGGTTTGACAGGCGCATGCCTCCCCTTCGGCATGGGACGCAGGGCTGTGGGGATGACCGTGTGCATAGAGTGCGCGAGACACTTGACGGGAGACGAGAGATGCTGGATGTGTAGACGAATGCGTGTTGTGCTGCGCCGCCCGATGGCGCTGTTGCTGGTCTGCGTGATGTACGGTGCTTCAGTGTTGGGCCATGGCCAGGGGCGCGATCATGTCAACTGGAGTGACTACGGCGGGGCGGCGGATGGCGCGCAGTACTCCTCGCTGCGGCAGATCAACACGAAGAATGCCGCCAAGCTGCAGAAGGTGTGGACGTTCAGCACAGG
>CAXUBG010000091.1:7044-12127 GCA_964249285.1 uncultured Terriglobus sp.
ACTACCTGTTCAATCCTCTTGTTGTGGGCCGCACCATGTACGTGCTGGCGCATAACAGCTCCGTGGTGGCGCTGGACGCTGGTACGGGCAAGGAGCTTTGGACGCGCGGCTTCACCGGTAAGAAAGCGCTTATCACCACGCGTGGGCTGAATTACTGGCAGAGCGCGGATGGCACGGATCGCCGTCTGATCCTTGCCGTCGATAACATGCTGCAGGAGTTGAACGCGGTGACGGGCGAACCGGTCGCGAGCTTTGGGCGGGATGGCCGCGTGGATCTGCGGGAGGGCCTCGGGCGCGAGCCAGAGCGGTTGACGCTGGTGCAGTCTTACAACCCGGGCAAGGTGTACAAAGATCTCCTGATTCTTGGCTCCGTCACGAATGAGGAGTACGCGTCCGGGCCGGGCGACATACGCGCGTATAATGTGCGCACGGGCGCCCTGGCGTGGGCGTTTCACACCATTCCGCATCCTGGCGAAGCAGGCTACGAGACGTGGCCGAAGGATGCCTGGAAATCAGTGGGCGGGGCAAACGCGTGGTCCGGCATGGCGCTGGATGAGAAGCGCGGCGTAGTGTACATTCCCACCTCCAGCCCGAAATACAACTTCTACGGCGCGAACCGCACCGGCGCAAACCTATTTGGCGACTGCCTGCTGGCGCTGGACGCCGGGACGGGCACGCTGAAGTGGTACTACCAGATGGTGCACCACGACATTTGGGACTACGACAATGCAACGACGCCCATGCTGCTGACCGTCAAGCACGATGGGCATCCTGTGGACGTGGTGGCGCAGGCGAGCAAGGTCGGCTTTGTCTGGGTGTTCAACCGCGACACCGGCAAGCCGCTCTGGCCGGTCGAGGAGCGTCCCGTGCCTGCATCAGACATGCCCGGCGAACAGACGTGGCCCACGCAACCCTTTCCCACGGCTCCGCCGCCCTTTGCGCGGCAGAAGTTCACCGTGGATGACCTAAGCCCGTACATGGACACGGACGAGCGGGAGGCCGTGCGCAAGCAGATGCTGGCAGCGCGCAACCGTGGCCTGTTTGAGCCGCCCAGCACGCAGGACACGGTGGAGATGCCCGGCAACAACGGTGGCGCGAACTTTGGCGGCGCGGCGGCCGATCCGGCGCATGGGTACATGTACGTCATCTCAAAGGACCTGCCCGCGATGCTGAAGCTCACGCTCGGCGCGGATAGCGTGGGTGTGACCGATCCGGCGAAGCTGCACTACCGCAGCAGCTTTGGCTTCCTGTTCGCGAAGAGCGGCTTGCCCGTGATCGCGCCGCCATGGACCACGTTTACCGCGTACGACCTGAACACCGGCACCATCCGCTGGCAGGAGCCGCTGGGTGACGTCCCCGAACTTGCAGCGGAAGGTCATCCTAACACTGGCACGCAGTATCCCAAGGTGAATCCGGTGGTCACGGCGGGAGGGTTGATCTTTACCGGATCGCGGGACCGGACCATTCGCGCGCTGGACGCGGCTACGGGCAAGGTGCTGTGGCAGACACAAACCGCCATGGCGCTGGAGGGCATGCCCGCGATCTACCAGGTGAACGGACGCGAGTATGTCGTCTTCTGCGCGGCGGCGCGGGCTTCGACGTACACCCACGCGGTGCCGGGGCATTCCGCGGACAAAAGCCCGGTGCAGGGCGAGTATGTCGCGTTTGCGCTGCCGGACGGAAATCGATGAACGTGCCGGTAAAGGCCCGCCTCGGCCTCATGATGTTTCTGGAGTACGTCGTCTGGGGCACATGGTACGTCACCATTGGCACGTGGCTGACATCAGCCCGGCACTTCTCCGGGCAGCAGGTGGGATTGGTCTCTGGCACGACGGCGGTGGGTGCCATCGCCGCGCCAGTTTTTGTGGGACTGATCGCGGACAAGCTCTTTGCGACGGAGCGGGTGCTGGCGGTACTGCACTTCGCGGGCGGCGTGCTGCTGTTTCTTGCTGCGCGGCAGCACTCGTTTGCGGCGATTTATGCGCTGATGCTGCTGCACTGTTGCTGCTACATGCCGACGCTTGCACTGACGAACTCGCTTTCATTCCGGCACATCCGCGACCCGAAGGAGGAGTTCGGGCCGATCCGCGTGCTTGGAACGCTCGGTTGGATTGTGATCGGGCTGGTGATAGGGAGTTTGAAGATTGAGGCGTCGGCAAAGCCGCTGGAGATCGGAGCGGGAATGGCAGTCGTGATGGGCCTGTATTGCCTGACCTTGCCGCATACGCCGCCGCTGGCGCGTGGTGACCGAATGACGCTGAGCGGCTTGTTTCCGCGTGAGGCGCTGGGGCTGCTGCGGGAGCGGTCGATGGCCATCTTCGCGGCGGCTTCATTCTTTATCTGCATTCCGCTCACGTTTTACTTCACCTTTACGAACCTGTTTCTCAACCAGCGCGGCGTGACCAATGCGGCGGGCAAGATGACCGGCGGCCAAATGTCGGAGCTGTTTTGCATGTTGCTGATCCCGTTATTCTTCCGCCGCCTGGGCGTGAAATACATGCTGGCGGCGGGCATGGCGGCGTGGGTGGTGCGGTACCTGCTGTTTGCCTTTGGCAATGCGGGCGCGGGTGTGTGGATGTTCTGGGCAGGGATCCTGCTGCATGGCATCTGCTACGACTTCTTCTTCGTGACGGGACAGATTTACATTGACCGGCGCGCACCGGTGGCGCTGCGTGCCGCGGCGCAGGGACTCATCGCGTTTATCACGCTCGGCATGGGCATGTTTGTGGGTTCGTGGCTGTCGGGCGTGGTGGTCGATCTGTACACGAAGCGGGCAAGCGGGGGCACGGTGCCGGTGTATGACTGGCGTTCTGTGTGGCTTTTCGCGGCGCTTGCGTCCGCGGTGGTCTTGTGTGTCTTCCTTGCGGTATTCAAGAACCGGAGGGACGAACACGGGTTGCGAAACGCCACAGAACCGGCGAGTGAGCCCATGCCTGGTATCCCGCTTTAAGGCCTGGCGCTTTAGGTAAAGCGCTTGATGTCAAAGCCCAAGTCGTACGCCTCGCTATCGTTTTCCATCTCGTCCCAGGTGACCGCACGGCCAGTCTCGGCGGACTTGCGGCCCATCATGCAGGTGCGGGCAGTCTCTACGCCAGCGGGGATCTGGTTCTGCAGCTTCCCGCTGGTGATGCTCGCGATGAAATCGCGGTCTTTCACCATGTCGGATTCAGCCAGGTTGTTGTTGGGCGAAGCCGCCGGATTGCCGGACCACGTCCAGGGCTGCCTGCCCTCAATGCCGAGCGGGCCGCTATAGGGGCTTTGCGCGACACCCTGGCTGCCGTAGAACGTTTCGGAAACGCCAAAGCTCTTCAGGTTGAACTGGGTGGAGCTAAAGGAGAACTCCACGCCGCCTGGATAGGTGAAGATAACTTCGTAATTGTCTGAGATATCGCCAAACGTGATGACCTTGCGGCTCTTCTTCGCGGTAGCGCTGACCGGGTGGGTTCCCATGACCCAGTTGCAAATGTCGATCACATGGATGTTTTGTTCCAGCAGGATGTCACCGGAGATGGTGCGATCCCACAGCCAGTTGCGCAGGCGGACCTCGTCCGGACTCATGCTGCCGCGGTCCGGGTAGGTCTTTGGCGTGGAATCATAATTGCCCCGTAAGGATGCGACAGTGCCGATTTGTCCGGCGTGAATGCGGCGGACAAGTTCCACAAAGGGTGGAGCGGAGCGGATCTGGAAGCCGACCGCCATGCTCAACCTGCCGTTGTGCTGCGCGGCAATGTCCAGTGCGCGCCGTGTCTGGGGGACATCGACACCGACCGGCTTTTCGCAATAGACGTGCTTGCCACCCGCGGTGAGGCCGGCGAGGTGTTCCACGTGAAAGATGGGCGGCGTGGAAATCTGCACGGCATCGATCTCACTGGAGGCGGCCATCTGCTGGTACGCGTTCCAGCCGCGGAAGCACAGCTTTGGAGCGACGGGCGGCTGCTTGAGCGATGCGTTCACTTGGTCAAAATGCTGCTTGCCTGCCGCAAGCTGGTCGGGGAAGATGTCGCCCAGGGCGACAATGCGCGCTGCCGTGTTGGTCGCGAAGGAGGTTGCGACACCCGTGCCGCGGTTGCCGCAGCCCAGCAAGCCGTAGCGCACGGCGGAGTTGGCACTGTACCCAAACGCCGTCTTCGGCGAAACGATGAGCAGGCCGCACGCGCCCGCGCTCTTGAGGAAGTCTCTGCGTTGCATGGTGCTCCTATCGCGTTGAGGACTGCATAACCTGCGTGAGAATACGTTCGAGAAAGGCCTTTTCCGTGCGCACGTCGGCAATCTGCTGCGGCCCGGAGGTTTCCCGTTCGATGGTGACCGCACCTGTATACCCGGCGGCGTGAAGCCCGGCGAACACCTTGGCGAAGTCGACTTCTCCCTTCCCGATGACCACTTCCTCCCCAAGCTTCGCGGGGTCGGTTGGCCAGCGGCCATCCTTGGCATGGACGGCCTGCACATGCCTGCCGAGGATCTGCACGGCATCGACGGGATTCGCTTTGCCATAAAGGATCAGGTTGGCGGTGTCGAGGCCGACACCGAGGTTGGAGCGGTCCACGTCCTTCAGCACGCGCAGCATGGTGATGGGCGTCTCCTGCCCGGTCTCCATCAGAAAGCTTTGGCCGTTGCCCTTGCAATGATCCGTGAGTTCCCGGATGGCGAGGACGGACTCGCCGTAGAGCGGATCGTGCGGGTCTTCCGGCAGGAAGCCGCAGTGTGTCTGGATGCGCCCAATGTTGAGCAGCTTCGCGAAGTCAGAGGTTTGCTTCAGCGCATCGATGCGGGCCTGCCGGTAGGCACGAGGAACGATGCCGATGGTGGAGGGGCCGTCGATGAAGTTCCACTTCAGCGGCTGCGGGTAGACGACCTCCGCCGTGGTGGCGGTCACCTGATGCCGCTCCAGCAGGTCCGCGAATTGCTGCGCCAGGGCTGGCGTGAACTTGCCGAGGTAGGCGTCGAGCGACAGAAAGCAGGTGGGCAGGCCGAGCTGGTGTACGAGCGCAATCTTCGCGCCGCGATCAGGATAGGGCTTGATGAGCAGACCGAGCGCCATGGGCGCGTGCGGCAGCGTGCTGGCATGGGCGGCCTGGGGGGCAGA
>CAXUBG010000092.1:0-11524 GCA_964249285.1 uncultured Terriglobus sp.
CTTTTGTTTCGGCGTTTGCCAAGCCGGCGATGTCCCGCGTCCTGCGGATCGTCAGGTTCCGGGCCGTCGTTGCCATGAAGTAGTAGAAGCCGTTGCCGGTGACCACCCACGGATCGGGTCCGGAGGGCAAGAGCGGATTGTGAAAGGTCGCGCGTTCGCTTCCATCTTGCTGCGCGGCAGCGACTAGAGAGAATGCGAGTGCGGCACAGAGGCGAACGAACAGGCTCGTCTTCATGACAGACACGATACGCTCCTCGTGGGGCTAACCCCTGTCCGTTGTTTCGGCGGGCTTGTCGGGTTGCGACTGATAAATCTCTTCCACCCGCGCCAGCGTATCGATCTCTTCCAGGGGCTTGTCGTCGCGAATGCGCACGATGCGCGGGAAGCGCAAGGCGAAACCACTGGCATGGCGGTCGCTGCGCATGATGTTGTTGAAGGCGACCTCCAGGACGGTAAGAGGCTCCACGGTTCGAAAGTGGCCGTGGTCCTGGAGCGTGTGCGCTTTGCACCAGTCCGTGAGTTGTGCGATCTCCGCGTCCGTCACGCCGCTGTACGCCTTGCCTACATTTAAGAGCGCACCGCCGGTCCCGCGCACGGCGAAGGTGTAGTCCGACAGAAACTGCGACTTGCGTCCCTGCCCGTACTCCGCGCCGGTGATGACGACGTCGAGCGTGTCGAGATGCCGTTTGAGTTTCATCCAGCTCAGGCCGCGCCGTCCGGGCTGGTAGAGCGAGTCCGACGCCTTGATCATGACGCCCTCGTTGCCGCGGTCGCGGGCGGCGATGTAGGCCCGGTCCAGTTCATCGGCGGAGTGCGCCTCCACCACGGGCGAGAGACGCAACCGCTGCTCGCCAGATGGTTTGTTGCCGGCCGTCTCCACGAACAATCCGCCAGCTGGGACAGGTGCTGGTGCCTGCAAGGGCGAACATGTCACACGCTGGAGTTTGGCAGCAAGTGCCTCCAGGCGGCTGCGTCGTTCTCGCAAGGGCAAGTCGAGCAGCAGTTCGCCTCCAGCAAACAGAAGGTCGAACGCCATGAACACGACCGGGATAGCCGTACGTATGTCATTCGTAATCCGCTTGCGCCCGAGCCGTGGCGACAGCACCGCAAAGGGCAAGGCGCGGTCCGCACGCACATCCCACGCCAGCAACTCACCATCCAGGATGACGCCGCTGCTATACGGTGCCAGAACTTCTGCCGCCCGCGCGAAGGCTTCCACGATCTCCGGGTAGCCGGCCGTCACGTCCTCGCGGTTGCGCGAGTACAGCGCCACGCGGTCCGGTTGCGACACGTCGCCGCAATGCAGCTGCACGCGCATGCCGTCGAATTTGTCTTCGACCTGCGCGCGCATTCGCAATGCCCGCACTGGCGCCACTTCGATGGTGGCGTCCGTCAGCGCGGCTTTGTCCTCCTCCACCGAGTGCGGCTTGGGTTCGGCTGCACTCTCCGGCGTAACGGAGATGTCCGCGTCGCGCGCTGTATCCGGCTCCGCGGCAAAGCGCTTGACCGCTTCTTCTGGCGTCTCCACGGGAGAAGCCAGCATAAAGCCCAGCGGGTGAAAGAGCCGCATCCGCGCCTTGGCCAGGCCGTTTACGAGGGCCATTTCGGTCGCGCGCGACAGGTCTGCCTCCAGCATCACGGCGTTGCGTACTGCGGAGAGCGGCTGCCCGGCAGCGACCGCGATGGCTTCTTCAATGAGAGCCTGCTTCACGCCGATCCGCATGTCCCCGTTGATCAGCTTGACGAGGTATTTCGCTTCGACCGGACCGCACCGCCGCAGCAGCCCGGCCAAGATGGACTGACGCGTTGCGGTGGTCTTTGCCTCGGGTATTTGCGAAAACGCCTTCTCGACATCACTCAAAGTGAGCGACGGTTCCGGTGCGTGACCCTGCTCGGCAAACAGATCGCCTGCTGCCGCGCCGAGGTCGCCGTGCCGCCGCCATGCCGCTCCAAACTGCGCTTCCGTGGGTGACACAATCTCGCGCACTGTCTTGGTCAGCATGGCACCGCCGATGTTCAGTTTGCGCGTGTCGGCTTCGCTGAAGGCCTCGCCGGACAGGTACATCGCGAAAAGACCCGCATCGTGCGCATCGGTGCCGTCCGTGCCGCGCGCGGTCGAGATCCCTTGCGCGATTGCGGCCCGCTTCTTTAGGCGGCTGCCCGTTACTGCCAGTTCATCCGCAAGCTGCGCGAGTTGGAGGAACAGTGCCATCGGTACTGTAGTGCAGATGCGCATGAGGGATGCGGGGTTTGGCACACAACAGACGAAGGCACTGGACGGAGGCGCTTGCATGAAGTCGCTAACGCGAGAACAGCATCTCAGGTGTACATTGGACCGCAGATGCTACGTTTCTTTGTTCTTTTCGTCCTCTCGTTCTTGACCGCTCCGGCTGCTTTTGCCGTCACGGGGTGCGCATCGCTCAAGACGCTGGCGTTGCCCGACACCACCATTACGGCAGCGCAGACGATCGCTCCCAGTGACGACTTCGACAAGGCTCCCGCAACGCTCAAAGGGAAGCTCGCCGCCTTCTGCCGCGTGACTGGCATCCTGCACCCCACGGATGACTCCGTAATCCGCTTCGAGGTCTGGATGCCGCAGGATGGTTGGAACAACCGCATCGTGGACGTTGGCAACGGCGGATTTGGCGGTTCGATCGGGTACCAGCAAATGGCCGGTAACCTGATGCGGGGGTATGCCACCGCTGGATCGGACGCGGGACACCAGGCCGAAGCCGAAGACGCCAGCTGGGCCTACCATCATCCTGAAAAGATCGCGGACTTCGGATACCGCGCCGTTCATCTGACCGCGCTGCGCTCCAAGGACATCGTGAAGGCTTTCTACGGCCAAGCACAGAAGACAGCCTACTTCGATGCGTGCTCCGATGGCGGGCGGGAAGCCCTGATGGAGGCGCAGCGTTTTCCTGAGGACTATGACGGCATACTGGCCGGTGCGCCCGCCAATAACTGGGTGCATATGCTTTCCAATGGACTTGCCCTGGTGCAGACGATGCAGAAAGATCCGGCCAGCTACATCTCCAGCCTGAAGCTGCCTGCCATCAATCGTGCTTCCCTGGCGGCGTGCGACGCGAACGACGGCCTGAAGGACGGCATCGTCAGTGATCCAGCACATTGCAACTTCGATCCCGGCGTCCTGCTTTGCAAGGGGCTGGACGATGTATCCTGCCTCACCGCCCCGCAGGTCGCGTCACTGCGCGCTCTGTACGCTGGCGGCAAGAACGCTGATGGGACGACGATCTTTCCCGGGTTGCTGCCCGGTGACGAGAATCCCATATGGCACGACTGGATTCTGGGGAACGCTCCTGGCGGCAGCAACTACACGAGCGGTTTCTTCCGTTACATGGTGCTGAACGATCCGGTTTTCCAGCCGCTTACGGCGGATGTGAGCCGGTCGCTCCGAGTGGCCATGGAACGTACCTCGGAACCGATCGATTCAACCGACCCGGACCTGAGCCGCTTTGCTGCCCGTGGTGGCAAACTGATCATCTATCACGGCTGGAATGACCCCGCCATCTCACCGTGGAACACGGTGAATTACTTCACCTCAGTCCAGAAAACGATGGGTGCGCAGCGCACGGCTTCTACCGTCCGCCTCTATATGGTGCCGGGCATGGAGCACTGCGCCAACGGTCCTGGACCGAACAGCTTCGGCCAGCTCAGTTTTCCTGGCGCGGAGGGCGAAGGTTCCGGCGCGCTCGACAAACTGCGGACCTGGGTGGAGACGGGTGAAGCTCCAGGGATCATTCTGGCAGCCAAGGTCGCGGGTACACGGGAGGCTCCGGTCCGCACCGTTCGCCCGCTCTGCCCCTACCCGCAACAGCAGATGTATGACGGGAAGGGCGATCCCAGGCTGCCCGCCAGTTTCACCTGCGCTCAGCCATAAGGTGCGCGGCAATCTTGGCACATGAGCGTGAGCTACCGTGCGTCACAGCCGCCTGCCCTGGTTGTGTACGCCCGCATCAGGGTTGCCAAATCGCGCTTCATCAGCGACACGCGGCCGGCAACATCCACCAGCATGGCGATCCGGTTTGTAAGGTCCTGGATGGTCATTCCAAGAAGTTCTTTGGCGGAAGCTAAGGTGTTCCCCCGGATAGGCAAACGTCAGCGGAGTGGCGTGCTGGTAAATCTAAGGCTTCTGCATCAGCGATGAGCCTTCACTCGGACTATAGCGGGCTGCCTGGCTGCAGTCACGCGCCCGCCCTGTCCCGTTCGCGCACCCGGCTGCACGAAGTCACTCTGCCGTCGTACCATGGCTGGCATGAATTTGGTCTTTCTCTTGCGTTGCACTCCGCGTCTTGGTGCTTTCGTGGTGAGCGTGGCCCTCGCCTGCAACTGCTCGTTCGCGCAGAGCAATGCGGCAGGCGCGAATGCGCCCGTGATGCGTCAGCTTGCCCGCTTTACGGCTGCGGGCGTGCCTGCCATGAGCGCGGAAGAGACCCCGGCAACGCCGCTGAAACCTGCACCGCCCAACCGGGCCGGGTTGCCGGGTAACGGCATGGCACAGCACCCCATGCTTGTATTTGGAGAAGGCTATAACAAGCTTCTGCTGGTGAACGGGGGCACGATCGTCTGGACCTATTCGACCGGAGCCGGATGGGAGTACGACGATGCGTGGATGCTGTCAAACGGCAACGTGCTGTTTACGCGCATGCAGTACATCGCGGAAGTCACGCCGGAAAAGAAAGTGATCTGGCGCTACGATGCCCCGCCGGGTACCGAAATCCACGCCTGCCAGCCTATCGGCCAGGACCGGGTTCTGTTCATCGTGAATGGCCTTCCGCCGAAGCTGATGGTCGTCGATATCAAGTCTGGTAAGACGCAGGTGCAACACGATCTTCCCGCGAAGAGCTTAACCGATCCGAAGTCGGTGCATGGGCAGTTCCGTCGCGTCCGGTACACCACTGAAGGGCATTACCTGGTTCCGTTCCTCACCATGAACCGCGTGGTCGAATACGACAAGGACTTCAATGAGGTATGGAGCTACAACGTGACGACGCCGTGGGCTGCGGTCCGCTTGAAGAATGGCAACACCCTGATCACCGACGAGCGCGATGTGCGCACCTTTGAAATCACTCCCGAAAAGAACGTCGTGTGGGAAATAACAAAGGATGACATCCCGGAACAGTACTGGTATGGGAACGCGCAGTCGGCGACGCGTCTGGCGAATGGGAATACGATCATCTGCTCGCGTGGCGGCGACCACATGGGTGCGCAGATGGTGGAAGTGACGCCGGACAAAAAGGTGGTCTGGGTCCTGCAGGACTGGCAACACTTCGGCCCGGTGACAGCGGTCCAGGTGTTGGACGAACCCGGCATACCCGAGCGACCCGACGACTACCAATACTGATGGGAAGGGAGTCTTCGATGACACTACCTGCAAAAGGGACGATACGGTCTGCCGGGCTCCTGATGCTTCTCTGCGCTGGAACACGCTGTATCCCGCAACGTGCAGGGAGGAGCGTCATTCTTGCGCGAGACATCGATAGACGTCCGCTGCCAAAGGTAAGTATGGCTGAACTGTCAGTGGCAATGCGCCTGCAAGTGCAGCGATTAATCGACAATGCGGAGGCTGGCGAAACAGCGCAAGACAAAGACCGCATCACGCCGCCTTCGCTGGAAACGGAGGTCTACCGGATTCCGGTTGCGCCAAAGGGGCACAAGCTGTACGTGGTCGAGCAGACTGGCGAACGAATCACTTCTCCAAACGGAGCGAACAGCGAAGCAGACACTGTGCTGGACGAGACCGCAGCGGGCATTGCGACGGTGATGGATGGAACGGGTGCGGGCTTTGCGGTCGCGCGGCGCCCCGACCTGCAGATGCCAGACATCGCTGCTTATGAGCAGCTTGGCCACTCTGCGATGAGCGTCACGGTCTATCGCTTCAACGGCTCGGCATGGAAACCATACCTCTGCAAGCAGATGGAACCGATTGGTGACGGAGCCAATCCGGCCGTCCTCGCCGACAAGCCTTGCAGTTAGCCCGGTGCATCGCGGTGCACGCGCTATCATCAAATCATGATGCTGCGATCCCGCACGATGCTGGTGAGTTCTTCCCGCTCCGCCGCCGCGCGCCTCGGTTTTGCCTAGCTGCACTACGTTCGCGCCTGGCATCTTTTACCTTTCCATTTGGACCGCAATGCCTGCGCACGCGCAGAGGAGACAGACCATGTTCGACCGCCTCGAACAGCTTGAAGACCGTTACAAAGAGCTCGAACGAGATCTCTCTGACCCGGCGTTGGTCAGCGACCAGCAGCGCTACCAGAAGACCACCAAGCAACACCGCGACATGGAGCCGGTGATCGAGCGCTTCCGCGAGTACAAACGCGTGCAGAGCGGTATGGCCGACGCCACAGCCATGCTGGCCGAGGACGACGAAGATATCCGCGCCATGGCGCAGGAAGAACTCACCGGCCTGGAGGCGCGCCTGATCGAAATCGAAGAGCAGCTCAAGATCATGCTGCTGCCGAAAGACCCAAACGACGAGAAGAACGTCATCCTGGAAATTCGCGCGGCCACGGGCGGCGACGAAGCGTCTCTCTTTGCGGCGGAGGTCTTCCGGATGTACCTGCGTTATGCCGAACTTCACCGCTGGAAGGTCGAGGTCCTCTCCGAAACGGAGTCATCCGTGGGTGGCTTGAAGGATGTGACCGCACTGATTGAAGGCCATCGCGTCTACTCGTCCCTGAAGTACGAGAGCGGCGTCCACCGTGTGCAGCGCGTTCCCGCCACCGAGACACAGGGCCGCGTGCATACCTCTGCCATCACCGTCGCCGTGCTGCCTGAGGCGGAAGAAGTTGACGTCAAAGTCGAGCAGAAAGACTTGCGCATCGACACGTTCTGCTCCTCAGGCCCGGGCGGACAGTCGGTGAATACCACCTACTCCGCCATCCGCATCACGCACCTGCCGACAAACACCGTGGTCAGTTGCCAGGATGAGAAATCGCAGATCAAGAACCGCGAAAAAGCCATGCGCGTCCTGCGCTCGCGCCTCTACGAAGTGGAGATGGAAAAGCAGCACCAGGCGCAGGCCAGCCAGCGCAAGCAGCAGGTGGGCAGCGGCGACCGCAGCGAGAAGATCCGCACCTACAATTTTCCGCAGAACCGCCTGACCGACCACCGCATCGGCCTGACGCTGCACCAGCTTGAGTATGTGATGGAAGGCAAGCTGCAGCCAGTCGTGGACGCCCTCATCGCGCACGACACCAGCGAACGCCTCAAAGCAGAAGCCGTCGCCGCCTGACATGCGGCAGCGAACGGCACAAATGCAAGAGCGCACGCCGCGATCCAGCGGCGGGAGCAACGGTCATCGCCGCAGTCACAGCTGGTGCACCTCTTGCCGCGTCCGTCGCCTAAACCCTGCGCCCGCCGCGTTCGTTCTTCCATGACGGTTCGCGAAGCTCTGCAGGCTGGAACCGCACATCTCAGCAAGCGCGCTGATTTGCGTGAAAACGCCTCTCGCGATGCCCAGCAGATCCTTGAAATCGCTGCGGGCATCACGCGGGTACAGATGCTCTCACAGCCGGACCGCCCGCTGGCCGAAGAAGAGCAGGGCAGCTTCTTCGGCATGGTCGCGCAGCGCTACGGTGCCGTACCCATCCAGCACCTGCGCGGATCGCAGGAGTTTTTCGGCCGCGACTTCCTCGTCACGCCGGACGTGCTCATCCCCCGCCCCGAGACCGAGCACCTCATCGAAGAAGTCTTCCGCCTCCACCCGGAACGGTCCACACCGCTCCGCATCGCCGATGTGGGCACCGGCAGCGGCATCCTTGCCGTCACGCTCGCGCTCGAATACCCGCGCAGCAGCATCCTCGCACTCGACATCTCACCGGAAGCACTCGCCGTTGCACACCGCAATGCAATCGCGCTGAATGCCCGCAACGTACGCTTTGCAACGAGCGATCTGTTGGCGGGCGCAGAAAACGAGATCTTCGATCTGATCGTTTCCAACCCGCCGTACATCCCGCTCACCGAAGCCGCCGCCCTGCATCCGCAGGTACGTGATCACGAACCCCACCTTGCGCTCTTTGGCGGAGAAGACGGCCACGGCATCTACCGCGCTCTCATCCCGCAGGCCAAAGCACAGCTGGCGTCCGGTGGCTGGCTGGTACTGGAGACGGCAGGACGATTCTCAACGCTGGATGCGCTGTTACAGGGGTGGAGTGAACCGCGCTACGCGACAGACCTGCAAGGGATTGACCGGATCGCCACGGCGCGAAACGGACCTACGAGGCCAGCGTTGCGAACGTAACCCAAGCTGCTACTGCCATGCCGCACACAGCCGCCGTACGCGACCAACGGAGGCAAACAAAAGCAACGGCCAAGGCAGCAATGATCGTCGCAAGATTGCCAATCAACTCCATGCGGGCGCTGCGGAAGCCAAGGGTATACAGCGGATACATAAGACAGAACAAAGCAAGTCCGGTGATTAGCCATGCGGCACGCCGTGCGTTGGCGCGCAGCAGTAAAAATCGTGCGGCACCCAGTGCGCAGAACAACCCTGTCCATACCGCGCCCACGACCCAGGCCGGCGGCAAGAGGGATGAAGGCGGGGGCTGGTTTGATGGCCCGGCAAAGCCAAGGCCGAAGATCAACCCATTCACCACCAGCGCGCTGCCCGCAAACAACAGCACATTACTCCAAAGCGACCGCACGGCCATCGCCACTCCCTAGAGACCGCCAGTGTACGCCGCCGCTCACAGCCCGTATACGGGTCTACGCGGCGACGGCGGGTTCCGGCACAGCCTCATGGCCGGTGACGCGGAATGCGAGATGCTCGCCGTCCGCCTCCACCCGCACGTGGTCACCGTGCCGCACTTCGCCGTTCAGGATGCGCAGTGCCAACGGATCCTGAACCAGCCGCTGAATCGCCCTTTTCAGCGGACGCGCTCCGTACGCACGGTCGTATCCGGTGGCGAAGATCAGGTGCCGTGCCTGCGGCGTCAGTTCAATGGTGATCTTGCGATCCTTAAGCAGGCTCTCCAGTTCCGTCAGACGCAGATCGATGATATGCGTCAACTGCTCCTCACCCAGGGCATGAAAGACGACGATGTCGTCCACGCGATTGAGGAACTCCGGACGGAAATGCTTCTTCAGTTCGTCCAGCACGCGCGCTTTCGCATCCTCAAAGCCATCCGGACCCTCCGCCCACGCCGTTGTCAGCTGCGCCGCGCCGATATTGCTCGTCATGATAAGCACCGTGTTCTTAAAGTCCACCGTACGGCCTTTGCTGTCCGTGAGGCGGCCATCATCCAGAACCTGCAGCAGAACGTTGAACACGTCAGGATGAGCCTTCTCCACCTCGTCAAACAGGATGACGGCGTACGGACGCCGGCGCACTGCTTCGGTAAGCTGGCCGCCCTCGTCGTATCCCACGTAGCCTGGGGGTGCGCCAATCAGCCGCGCCACCGCGTGCTTTTCCATGTACTCGGACATGTCGATGCGCACCATGGCCTGCTCGTCGTCGAAGAGAAACTCCGCCAGCGCACGCGCCGTTTCCGTCTTGCCAACACCGGTCGGTCCGAGAAAGATGAAGCTGCCGATGGGCCGCTTCGGATCGCTCAAGCCCGCGCGCGAACGCCGGATCGCATTCGCGACCACGGCCAGTGCCTCATCCTGCCCGATGACGCGCTCCTGCAGCCGCTTCTCCATGGAGACGAGCTTCTGCACCTCGCCCTCCAGCATCTTGCTGACCGGGATGCCGGTCCAGCGCGAGACGATTTCGGCGATGTCCTCCTCGTCGACCTCTTCCTTCAACATGCGGTTGGTCTCACCGTTCTTGATGGCATCCTGCTCGGCTTCCAATTGACGCAGTTCGGCCTCGGCGTTTGGCAGATCACCGTAGCGAATGGCCGCCGCGCGCTCCAGATTGCCGCGCCGCGGCTGGTCGTCCATCTCAAACCGCAACTGCTCCACCTGCTTCTTCAGCTCGGTGATGCGGCCAATCGCGTCCCGCTCGTGCTGCCACTTCGCGCGCAGGCCGCTGGCCTGCTCCTGCAATTCCGCCAGTTCGCGCTCGACAGTTTCCAGCCGGTCCATTGAATTGGCGTCCGTCTCGCGGGCCAGTGCCGTTTTCTCGATCTGCAACGAAGTCACACGCCGGTCAATTGCGTCGATCTCCTCTGGCACGGAGCCAATCTGGATGGCCAGCGAAGCCGCCGCCTCATCGACCAGGTCGATAGCCTTGTCCGGCAGAAATCGGTCGCTGATGTACCGGTGGGACAACTCCGCCGCCGCAATAATTGCCGCATCCTTAATGCGCACGTTATGGTGCGCCTCGTACCGCTCCTTGAGTCCGCGCAGGATCGCAATCGTGTCTTCCACGTTCGGCTCGCCGACATAGACCTGCTGAAAGCGCCGCTCCAGCGCCGCGTCCTTCTCGATGTACTTGCGAAACTCGTTCAGCGTGGTCGCGCCAATGGCACGCAGCTCGCCACGCGCCAAGGCAGGCTTCAGCATGTTGCTGGCGTCAATGGCACCCTCGGACGCACCCGCGCCCACCAGGGTGTGCAGTTCGTCGATGAACAGAATGACTTGCCCATGCGAGTCTTCGATCTCTTTCAGGATTGCCTTCAGCCGCTCCTCGAATTCGCCGCGGTATTTGGCCCCAGCCAGCATGGATGCCAGGTCCAGCGCGATGAGGCGTTTTTCACGGAGGCTCTCCGGCACATCGCCACGCACGATGCGGCTCGCCAAACCTTCGACAATCGCTGTCTTGCCAACGCCCGGCTCGCCAATCAGCACGGGATTGTTTTTTGTCCGGCGGCTCAACACCTGCACCACACGCCGAATCTCCTCATCCCGGCCAATCACCGGGTCAAGGCGGCCCTCCCGCGCCTGCTTTGTAACGTCCTTAGCGTACTTTTCCAGCGCCTGGAACTTGCCCTCGGGGGTCTGGTCGGTCACGCGCTGCGTCCCGCGCACGCCTGTCAGCGCCTTCAGGATCGCATCATGCGTCGCACCAAGGGCCGTCAGGGCAAGCTGGGTCGGATCATTCTTCTGCTGCGACAGCGCCAGTAAGAGGTGCTCGGTCGAAACGTACTCGTCCTTGAAGTTCTCCGCTTCCCTGAACGCCTGCTCCAGCACGCGGTTCAGCGCACTACCGGCATTCGGCTGCTGCTGCGCGCCCTGTATCTTCGGCAGCTTGGCAATGGCCGCGTTCACGTTGCTCAACAACTGCTGCGCAGGGACGCCAATCTTCTCCAGCACCGGCAGCACAATGCCCTCCCGATCCTCAAGCAGCGCCGCCAACAGGTGCAGCGGCATCACCTCCGGATTGCCATACTCCGCCGCCATCGCCGCGGCGGCTTGCACCGCCTCCTGCGACTTGACGGTCATTTTGTCCCATTTAATTGCCATGGATTTCACCTTCTTCAACCCTGCCAGCAAAAAGAAGAACGCAAAGTACGCTACGGTCTTTCGCGAAGTACGCTACGGTCGTTGCGGCCTTCGCGAAGTACCTTGCGGCCTTCGCGTTCCTCTTTTCTAAACGCCTCTCGCGGAATACTAC
>CAXUBG010000093.1:0-2269 GCA_964249285.1 uncultured Terriglobus sp.
TATGGCAAACGTACTCGTGCCAGCAATATCTCGCTAGCAGAGGTCCGCGGCATCTGGGAAACGAATGTCTTCGGAACGCTTGCTGTCTATCAGGCCATGCTGCCGCTTCTGCGCGAGTCCCAGCAAGCACACATCGTCATCGTGTCCAGCGGGGTCGGTTCGATGACGACGAACTCTAATCCGGAGTATGGACATCGCAAGATGTACAGTCCGGGCTATGCCGCTTCAAAGACAGCCTTCACCCGTTGGGAGAATGTGTCGATTCCTTGGTAGTCGGGCTGTATCGGCATATAGTTGGGCGGTGTGGGGCTCGACTCTTCCACCGCCCGCAGTTACGCTGGAGCGCAGGGATACTCGCCTGGATGGTTTTCTGCTCGATCGTTACTGGATTCAGTAACGATAAGTCGCATTGTGGGAAGTAACTCGCAGTTAAGCGAGAACTCTTTGCTTTGTCGGCGCAGGTCGGTGTCACGAGCAACTAACTGCGGCCAAAGAAGCGGTAGCGGATCGTCCAATGCGCGGTCTGGCCGGGCGGGATGCTGAGGTGAATATATCCTTCAGGGCAGACGGTCGTGCGGACCGACCAGAAGTTAAAGCGCGACAGAGGCTTGTCCGCCGTCTGCTCCACGCCCGTGCCGGTGCGCGTGTCCTCGACGGTAAAGTCGTAGTCGGAAACCTTGTCTGAATATCCTGTCATGAAGCCGCTGACCGGCTGCTTTCCTTGTAACTCAGCGGTGTACACCAGGTCATTTCCGCGAATCTCCCCGCCCGCTTGCAATGGCTTCTCCGGCACGGGATGAAACGGAAAGTGAACGACGATCCCCGGCCCGGTGACCGCATTATCCAGCACGAAGAAGTCGTGGTTGTAGACGTCCATCTCCAGCGGCTGCGCGCCGTTGTTCGTCATGCTGTGCGCCAGGATCAGCACGGGTGCTTTTGGATCAAGTTGCAAATCCTTCGTGTAACTGTATGCAACGCCCAGGTCCGTCTTAAGCTGCTGGGTAAATTGGACGCCACTCTTTGTTGCGCGGCTGGTCCATGTGCCGCTGTCCACAATGGGGTAGACCGTGTATGGCGAGTAGGGCTTCTCATCCACGCGGCGCAGTACTCCAACCCCCGGCTTCACAAAGGTTCCGCCGGGCTTTGCCTGCTCATACAGCAGCGCCTCGCCCGCCGGGCGAAACTCCTCCACCGGCCCGGTGATGGAGTCATGCGCCAGCGGATCATACGTTGGAAACCACTGCCCAAAGTAAGTATGCCCCTTGTACGCCAGGCAACCGACAACCCCGGACCAGTCAAAGCGGGTCGACCGGTAGTAGCCGTTCTTGCTATCCGGCAGATAGACCACCGCACTCACCGCGCCATTGCTGATACGTGCCTTCGGAACGGGCGTCTGTTCCGCGGCGGAGCAGTCATGCACAGCAGTTGACGCAGTAACTTGCGCCCCGGCGAATACACTGCTCAACAAACAAATACCAACAGCGGCGCGAAGCAAAACCTTCATGAGTCTCCTTAAACCAACCCTACGGCAGCGCGTATGCCACATACACGCCGCCCGAAGGTTTCGGGCTGGACTGGCCGCCACCCGCCGCGATCACCACATATTGCTTGCCATTGATTGCGTACGTCGACGGTGTCGCGAGTCCTGCGAACGGCAGATCTGTCTGCCACAGCAGTTTGCCCGTATGGCTGTCGTACGCGTGAAATTTGTTGTCAAACACAGTTCCGCCAATAAACAGCAGACCGCTCGCTGTTACCACCGGGCCTCCGTAGTTATCTGACCCGGTGTTATGAATACCTTTGGCCTCAAGCTCCGGATAAGTACCAAACGGTATGCGCCACAGATACTTACCCGTATTCAGGTCGATGGCATTCAGCGTACCCCACGGCGGCGCAACGGCGGGATAGCCCTGCGGGTCAGTGAAGCGGCGGAAGCCCAACGTCTTGTAAGGCATCATGTCGTCGCCCGGCAGCTTTTCGCCCGGCTTGGCGCGTTCGGTCTGCTGCGGAGCGCGTGTCAGGTAGTGCACCACCTGTGTAATCCGCTCGTCACCCAGGCTGGCAAAGGATGGCATGCGGCCCTTGCCGCCGTGGATCGTGGCGGAAATCTCATCTTCCGTCAAACGCCCTTCCACCCCTTGCAACGAAGGAATGAGCGGCGGCGATCCAGCTTTGTTGATGCCGTGGCATCCGCTGCACTGGCTCTGGTACGTCTGCTCCCCCGCGCTGCCCGGCGGCGGCGGTTGCGTCAGTCCCACCAGCCAAGGCG
>CAXUBG010000093.1:2279-11483 GCA_964249285.1 uncultured Terriglobus sp.
CGGCGTGTCGTTTTCATTCACATAAAAGACGCCCGTGCGTGGATCGGCAGCGGGTCCGCCCCACTCGCCGCCGCCCGCCATGCCCGGCATGTTGACGGTCAGTTTGTTCACCCGGGGCGGCTGAAACTGGCCGCCGCCAGCCATCGTCTTCCATTGCTTCAATGCCCAGTCATGCTCGTCCGGCGACAGGTTATTCAGCATGTCTGCCGTGATGGTCTGCCGCGTGTACGGCGCGGGCAGCGTGGGGATAGGCTGCGTCTTGGACGCCTGCTCACCCGGCACATCGCTGGCGGGAAAGGGCCTCTCCACGATAGGGAACAGCGGCTTGCCCGTCACCCGGTCAAAGACATACAGGTATCCCGTCTTCGAGGCCTGCGCAACCGCATCCACCGGTTTGCCATCTCGCATCACCGTTACCAGCGCGGGCGGGGAGGAGAAGTCGCGATCCCACAAATCGTGGTGCACCGCCTGGAAATGCCACAGCAGCTTGCCCGTGGAGGCGTCCAGCGCCAGCAGCGAGTTGGCATACAAATCGTCGCCCTTGCGAAATGCACCGTAAAAGTCGAACACCGCGGAACCCGTCGGGACAAAGACAATGCCCCGTGCCGTGTCCACGGACATGCCGGCCCAGTTGTTCGCGGCGCCGGCAGTCTTCCACGCATCCTTCGGCCATGTCTCGTAACCGGGCTCGCCGGGGTGCGGGATCGTATGGAACGTCCAGCGCAGCGCTCCGCTCCGCGCGTCATATGCCCGGATGTCTCCCGGCGGCGACGGGTATGTCTCAGGATCGGCCCCGCCCGTGATAATCAGGTCCTTGTAAATGCTTGCAGGCGTCGTCAGGCTGACGGACTGCGACTCGTAGTCGTCACCCCGCAGCCCCTTACGCAGGTCCACGCGGCCGCCTTCACCGAAGCCGGGGATCAGCCTGCCGGAACTCGCGTCCAGCGCAAACAGATAGTTTTGATACCCAACCAGGATGCGGCTATCCTGTCCATCGCTCCAGTAGCTCACGCCGCGATTGCGCGCAAAGCCTCTGATGGGAGCCTCCCACTTCCACAGCAGCTTGCCCGTGGCGCCATCCAGCGCAATGACGCTGTGCCGCGGCGTGGTCGCATACAGGACATTGCCGATGATGACCGGGTTCGTCTCCAACCCGCCCGTCTCCCCGGTGTCAAAGGTCCACGCCACCTTCAGCTGCGACACGTTGGATTTGTTGATCTGATCCAGGCTCGAATAGTGATCGCCCGCGGGCTGGCCGCCGTAGCTCTGCCACGTGGTTGTCGTGGCATCGCTCACCCCGGCAGGCGCTTTTAGGGTCCGGTCTTTCGCGGCGGAGTATGCCGTGACACATGCCGCCACCGCAAGCACGCAAACAGCGGTAAAAGAACGTTTCTGCATGGGGGCGGTACTCTCCGGGGCCGGCCTTTCCACGATCAAGTCAAGAACGCCGGGCGCACCAATCCTACTACCGGGCCTGTACGGAAGACAAAGGCACTGGTGCGCGGCCGCACCCGGCTGGTATAGTGCCGCACACCATGACAAACGGCCGCCGTGATTTCCTGAAACGCGCCAGCATCGCCGCCGCGGCAGCGTCTGCGACCTCCCCTGCACGCATCGCCGCGCAAGCCGGCCGGCCGGTACCGTTCATCCGGGACGCGGGCATGCAAATGTCCGAGGCATACTTCGCCGGGCGCGACGAACAAAAAATGGCTTTCTGCCGCCAGATGGACGTGCTCGGCGCTGTCACCGGCGTCGACCGCGTCCCCAACACTAACCCGTGGGACTACGAGGCAGTCCTAGCCACCAAGCAGGCGTATGCAAAATCTGGCCTGACGCTTCGTGTCATTGAGGGCCCACCCGCCCTGGGGGACAAGACAAAGCTCGGCCTTGAAGGCCGCGACGAAGAGATCGCGAACTTTATCACCTTTATGAAAAGCTTGTCCCGCGCCGGCATCGACACCATCTGCTACAACTGGATGCCGGTCATCGGCTGGTATCGCACCGACAATGCTCGTCCAGGCCGCGGCGGCGCTCTGATGACTGCCTTCGACAACGACGCTGTGAAGGACGCGCCCCTGACGAAGTACGGCGCGGTGTCCAAGGAACACCTCTGGGACACGCTGACCTACTTCCTGAAAGCTGTCGTCCCGGAGGCGGAGAGAGCGGGCATCAAGCTGGCCATGCACCCCGACGATCCCCAGGTGGACCAGATTAAAGGCATCTCGCGCATCATGACCTCGGTTGAGAACTTCAACCGCATGCTCACCCTTTACCCCAGTCCGTGCAACGGCATCACCATGTGCCAGGGCAACTTCGCCCTGATGGGCGCGGACATCCCCGCCGTTGTCCGGGACTTCGGCCGGCGCAAACTCATTCACTTCGTGCACTTCCGCAACGTGCAGGGCGGCCATTTCAGCTTTACCGAATGCTTTCACGACGAGGGCAAGATCGACATGTACGAGGCCATGAAGGCCTACTACGACATTGGCTTCCGCGGCCCCATCCGCCCGGACCACGTACCGACCATGTACGGCGATAGCAACGCGCACCCTGGCTACAGCGTTCTGGGTTGCCTGTACGCCAATGGCTACATTCGTGGCCTGATGGAGTCCGTCAGCAAGCGCGCGCGCGACCAGGCGTGAGCAAGCAACCGCCCAGCGTGCCGTGAGCTTGAGTATCGCGTCTAAGTCGAGTCAATCGTGTGTCTTGCAGTTCTGTGAAACGGACGTGTATAGTGCCGCCAAGCTTCTGGAGGCTACATTCGATGCACCCAAACGATTCACCCAGGATCATCCTCGGCGAACAAATCACTCCCTTAGTTAAGCTTCTGAACAAAGTAAGGCGCAGCATCGGCTCGCGTCCTTTGCTGAGCCTGATCGGCGTTGTTGGACTGTGCTGGGCAGGCGCGCTGGCTGCGCAGACCGGGCAAATCACCGGTGTCGTGACAGACTCAACCGGCGCGGCGATCCCAAACGCCTCCGTGCAAATCACAGACCAGAAAACTGGTACGCTCGTTCGCGAAGCCACCTCCGGAGCGGACGGCACCTTCCGCGCCCTCAACATGCCGCCTTCGACCTACTCGATCAAGGTCAACGCCTCCGGCATGCAGAGCCTGCAGCGCAACAACGTCACGCTCGACGAAGAGCAGACCCTCAGCATCGGCAATCTCGGCCTGACCGTCGGCTCCGCGACGGAAACCGTCACGGTCACGGAAGAAGCTCCACTCATTGAGACCGCCACGTCCAACAATTCCGCTATCGTCGACCAACGTCAGGTCACCGAACAGCCCCTCAACGGCCGCGACTTCGAATCGCTTCTGACCACCCTGCCCGGCATCGTCACTAACAACACTTCCCAGTTCCGCCTCGTCTTCAACGGAACCAGTGACTTCTTCGTCAACGGCATGCGTGGCACGGCCAACAACTTCTTCCTCGATGGTGTCATTAACACCGACGTGGGTGCCAACGACGGCGAATACACCAACCTCAGCATCGATGCCGTGGGAGCGTTCAAGACGCTCACCGGCAACTACAACGCGGAGTATGGCCGTAGCCCCGGCGTCATGATTCTGGTCAACACCAAGACCGGCGGCCAGCAGTTTCACGGAACGGCATGGGAGTTCGACCGCAACACCGCCTTTGACGCCAACGACTGGTTTAGCAATCACCAGGGCAAGGCTCGCTCGGTGTTGCACTACAACATCTTCGGCGGCAACATCGGCGGCTATATTCCGATCCCAAAAATCTCGCCACGCAATAACAAGCGCGCCTTCTTCTTCGTCAACTACGAGGGCACACGCGCCAGCAGGCCCAGCGGTGGAACGTTCTACACAATGCCAAATCCCCGCATTCTCGGGATCAATCCCGCGAATGGTTCCGCGCTCGGGTTCGCGGATCTATCAACGCTCTACCGGGCTGGCAACGAGTGCGCGAACAACGGCACCGCGAACTGCACGCCTATCACCGATACCAACGGCAATCTTGTCCGTAATGGTCAAGCCTTCATACCCGGCAGTGTCAAGTACAACGCCCAGGGTGAAGTCATCACCGGGACACCTTTTGTCAATAATCAGATCCCGTCGAGCTACTTCAGCAATCAGTACAACGCGATGATCAAGAACATCCTTCCCGGCTATCGCGGCAATCTGAATGCTCCGGTCTACTCCAACGGCTTCGGCGATCTTTTGCAGATTCCTTTCCAGGACACTTATACGTTCTACAAGAACCAATATGCAGCACGTGTCGACTTCACCTTTGGACCCAAGGCGAACGCCTTCTTCCGCTATGTTGACGACCGGCAGCAGGAGCAGCAGGGTTTCGGCATCTTCTCAGGCCCCAGCTTTCCTGTCTATCCTCAGTTCCGGCAAAAACCCGGTAAGAGCTATGCCTGGAGCCTCGTGAATGTCATCTCGCCAACACTCACCAACGAAGTCACTGTAGGCTGGCTGCATCTAAATCAGTTGGTGGACATCGCGTCTGGCACAAATAAGGCGCTGTACGACAAGACCACGCTCGGGTACACCTTCAGCGACATCTATCCCTCGACCAATACCCACAATCTCGCGCCCGGTTTGAACAGTGGTGATGGCTATGTCAACACCAATTTGTTCCCCTCTGGTTGGACATCGACCGGCAACACGGTCGTGGCAACTGACGACGTCACGAAAGTTGCCGGCAACCATGTGATCAAGTTTGGCCTCTTCGGCGACCTCAACGAGAACGGCCAGGAAGGCACTTGGCAGGAGAATCCAAGCCTGTACTTTGGCGCAAGCAACCAGAACTCCAATAACAGCAACTCTGGCATTGCCAACATGCTCCAGGGCAATTACACCACGGTAAGCCAGTCGAATCTCTTCGCATTCGGCGCGTTCCACTTCATACAACTGGAGGGATACATCCAGGACACCTGGAAGGCAACGCCGAGACTGACCCTGGATTACGGTCTGCGGTATGAATACGTTGGTCCGACGTACACTACCGGTCAGTACCATGAGTACTACTTCGTGCCCAGCGCGTACACCGCGGCCAACGCTGTCTCGATCAACACAGCAAACAACATCCCCGGTCAGGCACCCACGCAAGGTTCGATCATTAATGGCAGCGGCAACCCGTACAACGGTTTGGTGCGCGAAGGTAACAACAATCTTCCAAAGGGGGGCCTGTACAACCGCTACAACAACTTCGGTCCACGCGTCGGCTTCGCGTATGACGTGTTCGGCGATGGTAAGACGGCGCTGCGAGGAGGTTTCGGAACCTTCTACGAGCGGTACCAGCAGAACATCTTCAATTTCGGTGCCATCAGCAACCCGCCCACGGTGTACACACCCACTGTGTATGGCGGCAAACTTGATTCGCTTTCCTCATCGATCGTCAATGGACAGCCGCTCACGACGTCATCGTTGCTTGGCAACGACCTTAACGGAAAAATCCCAACCACGTATGGCTACAATCTCGGGATCCAAAAGGAGCTGCCGTACCAGGTCGCGCTTGACGTCACCTACATCGGCAACGTAAGCCGTCACCAGGCCTATGTCCAGCAACTGGAGCAGCTGCCGCTTGGTTACACCACCAGCACCAATGCGCTTTCCACTGTCAACAATGTCACCCAGGCGCTCTTTCCGTACAAGGGCTATAACTCGATCAACTACACCCGCTTTGGCGCCAGCAGCAATTACAATGGTCTCCAGGTCCATTTGGTGCGGCGGTTTAGCAACAAGCTGACCATCAACTCGGATTACACGTACTCAAAGGCCATCAATCTCGACGACGTCGACACCGATTTTAATCAATTCCCCGACTACTCACAGCTTTATCGCTTTTATGCCCCGGCTGGTTACGACCGCCGGAACGTATTCAATGCGCAGTGGGTGTACAACCTGCCTGACTTCAAGGGATCGAACAAGGCACTTCAGCTCACGGCCGGAGGCTGGGAGTATTCGGGAACAGCGCAGTTCTGGAGTGGAACTCCCTGCCTCTCCAATAACCTTGGTGGCAACTGCGATTTATCATCCAGCGGCAACTTAGGCAACGGCGGTTTCGGCCACATCCGTCCCGACTACACCGGAGGTCAGATTCTCGCAAATCACACCCACAATGTGGCCGCAGGTGCGGCGCCCATGTGGTACAACCCCGGCGTTTTCTCTCAACCTGCAAATGGCAGCTTTGGTAACTTTGGCCGTAATAGTATTTACGGCCCGGGTGTAAACAGCTGGAACATGGCACTGTACAAAAACCTGAACTTCACCGAAAGCCTCAAGGCGCAACTCCGTTTTGAGTTCTTCAACGTCTTCAATCACACGCAATGGGGCAACATCAACACCGGCCTCAATGCTCCCAGCCCGGGAACCTCCTTTGGCGGATCAAACGCTGGCAGTTCGGGACAAATTACAAGCGTCCGCGATCCCCGCCAAATGCAGGTCGGTGCGAAGTTCTACTTCTAACCACCCAGTGGAAACCACAAGAGGCTTACCCCACGGGGTAAGCCTCTTCCTTTTATCTCAGCGCCATGCGGTCCCGGCTACACTGAACATGGCCGCATGACCAAGCTCCTCGCGATCCCGGCGCTGCTCTGCCTTGCGATCCAGCCCCTCGCACGCAGCCAGACTCCGCGCGCGGACGCCACGCTGGAGCAGACCTTCAACCGCGCCATGCAGGCCATGAACGCCGGAGCCTACACGGACGCGGAACAGGCATTCCGCACAATCCTCCGCAAGGATCCGGACAACCCGGCGGCGCTCGCAAATCTCGGCGTCCTTTACTCCAGAACGCACCGCTACACCGAGGCCATCGACATGGACAAGCACGCCCTCCGCGTGCTGCCCCTGCAGGAAGCCATTCAGCTAAACCTTGGCCTCGCGTACCTCAAGCAGAACAGGTACGCTGAAGCGCTCCCGTACTTCGCCCACCTGCATGATGCCCATCCTGGTGAAGCTCAACCCGCCATCCTCGCCGCTACCTGCCTGGCGTATACCGGCAAACCGCACGAAGCAATCACACTCTTGCAGCCGCTCACCGCCGCCGCTGGGCAGCAGAACCGTGCCGCGCTCTACATGCTTGGCATCGCCTACATGCGCGCGGACCAGCCAGATCAGGCGCGCGAGACGCTGAACCGCGTCTTCGCTGAAGCACCACCGGCGCAGGCCAGCTTTCTGCTGGGCGAGGCCTACGCGGACGCCACCGACTATCCCAGCGCCGCGCAAGCCTTCCAGACAGCACTTGCCACCGATCCAAACTTTCCCGGCGCTCACCGCGAGCTTGGCCGCACGTACCTGGGCCTGCATCAGAACGCGGACGCCGAACGCGAACTGCGCCTTGCCATCCAGGCCGATCCCGCAGATTCCAGCGCGCTCTACGCCCTGGGCGCGCTGCTGGTCCAGGCGTCCCGCTTCCCGGAGGGCCGAACCGTTCTGGAGCAGGCACAAAAAGTCGCACCTGACTCGTGGGCAACAGCGTTCTATCTCGGCAAAGCCGATCTGGAACTGCACGACCCCGCCGCGGCTGAAAAGCAGCTGCGCCTCGCCGCCACCCTCAATCCAGATGAGCCAGGTGCTCCCTACCTGCTCGCCCGCATCCTGCGCACACAGGGGCACACTGAAGAGGCCAGCCAGTGGATGCAGCGCGTCGCCGCCCTGCACGCAACAGCCCTGGACGCGGAGAAGCGCGCGGTTGAAACCGCAAACCGCGAAAACTCCCCGCAAGCCGTTGCCGCACCGTAAGCCCAGCGCAGGCACCGGGCCTTGCAGTGCTCGCCGCCCTGACCTACGCGCGTTAGACTTCTCACACGTGCAGTCCATGCTCCAGTGCCGTCTTTACCTGCTGCTGTTGTTCATCGCGGTTCCCCTCTGCAGCCGCGCACAAATGGGTTCCACCACAGGCACGCCGCACGAGGGCGTTTTCGACGCGCAACACCGGCCCATCACCGCCGGGGGCTTCGTCAAGACCGGCCCCGTGCCATACCAGGACATCACGGTTCCGTCGGGCTTAGCCGCCTTCCAACATCAGGCGGGTACACCGGCGCGTGCCTACATCCTTGAAAGCATCGGCTCCGGCGTCGCCCTGCTGGACTACGACCGCGACGGCTGGCTCGACATCTACCTCGTCAACGGCAGCACCTACGACGCTGAGACAGGCCGCGCGCCCGCACCCAAGGCCGCCCTCTTCCACAACAATCATGACGGCACCTTCACCGACGTGACCGGCAAAGCGGGCGTAGCGAACGAACGCTGGGGCACGGGCGCCATCGCGGCAGACTACGACAACGACGGCTGGCCAGACCTCTTCGTCTCCAATTACGGCAAGAGCCGCCTCTACCACAACAACCACGATGGCACCTTTACCGACATGGCGGAGAAAGCAGGCGTTACCTTTGACGGCTGGGCCACCGGTGCCACCTGGGGCGACTACGACGGCGACGGCCTGCTCGACCTCTACGTCCCTGGCTATGTGCACTTCACTCTCGCGGACCTCGCCAGCAAAGCACCGGCGAACTGCACCTTTCGCGGTATGAAGGTCATGTGCGGTCCCCGCGGCCTCACGGGCGAGACGGACAAACTCTACCTCAACAATGGCGACGGCACCTTAACGGACGTAACAGTGAAGGCCGGCGTGCAGGACAAGGGCAGGTACTACGGCCTCGCATCCCTGTTCATCGACGTCAACGATGATGGCCGGCCGGACCTGCTGGTGGCGAACGACTCCACGCCCAACTACCTGTACCTCAACAAGGGCGACGGCACCTTTGCCGATGAGTCGCTCGCGTCCGGCTATGCCCTGAACGGCGAAGGGCGCGAAACAGCCTCCATGGGCATCGCCGCAGGCGATCTCTTCCACACTGGCCGCGTCGACCTGTTCAACACCACCTTCTCCGACGATCAGAAGCCGCTCTACCGCAACGACGGCAAAGGCAGCTTCACCGACATCACGCCGGACCTGCCCATCGCGGAAAGCATGGTGCCGTTTCTTGGCTGGGGCGACGCCCTGATCGACTACGACAACGACGGCTGGCTCGACCTTTTCGTCGCCAACGGCCACGTCTACCCGCAGGCCGACAGCAGCACGTGGGGCACCAGCTTCCGCCAGCGCGCGCTGCTCTTCCACAACGGAAAAGGCCACCTGGAGCCGGTCGCTCCCGTGGAAGGCACCGCGCTCGCGAAAGTAATCTCCGGGCGAGGCGTGGCATACGGCGACCTCTTCAACGATGGCAAGG
>CAXUBG010000094.1:0-842 GCA_964249285.1 uncultured Terriglobus sp.
GCCAGGGGCAGACGGAGGTTGAAGATGGTGCCGTGCTCGGGATTTGCCGGGTCGGTTTCGGAGTGGACGTCGATCAGGCCGCCGTGCATTTGCATGATGCGATAAGTCATGGAAAGGCCGATGCCGCTGCCGGTGGGCTTGGTGGTGAAGTAGAGGTCGAAGATGCGGTCCAGCGTTTCCGGTGGAATGCCTGGGCCGGTGTCGCGGAGGGAGATTAGAGCGCTGGAGCGGTCGCGCGTGACGTGCAGGTGGAGCGTGCCACCTTCCGGCATGGCTTGCATGGCGTTTAGCGCGATGTTAAGGAGCGCCTGACGGAGGAGTTCGGCGTCGCAGAGAACGTTAACCGGGTTGCCGCCGGTGGTTTCGGCCAGGGTAATGACGACTTGATTGCTGGCCGCTTCCTCTGAGATGAGTTGAACAACGGCTTGCGCAATCGGCAGGAGGTCCTGCTCCGAGAGTACCGGTTCCAGCGGGCGTGAAAAATCGGCGAGTGTCTGCACTACACGGTCAAGACGCGTCATCTCGTTGGAGAGCACCTCGACGTGACGCATGGCGCCGTTGACGCCGGGTGTGACGGCCAGCTTATCCCGCAGCAACTCCAGGTGCACGACCATGGCGTTGATGGGGTTCTTAACTTCGTGGCCCACGCCGGCGGTGAGGCGACCGATGCTGGCGAGGCGGCGGGAGACTTCGATGTCGCGCTCCAATTCGGCCTGACCGATGGGGTCACGAAGAGTGAGCAGAGCGCCCATGCCGCTGCTGCCGGGCAGGGTGTCGAGTGAGAACTCGATGACGCGGCCGTCTTCCAGCGAGACAGACCGCGCGTGGATCCTCTGCCGGGC
>CAXUBG010000094.1:852-11368 GCA_964249285.1 uncultured Terriglobus sp.
AAAAAGCTCGGCGAGCGTTGCACCGAGTTCGGTTTCTGGCGGGAAGGCTTGTGCAAGGGGTGTGCCGCGCGCCAGTGGCGTTCCGGCCGGCAGGAAGTTTGCTGCTGAGTCGGTTGCTACGGCGACCCGCAGATCCGCGGTGAAGAGCAGCACCCCATCCTTAAGCATCTGCAACATGCTGTTCAGATCCGTGCTGAGTTCGGACCGGCTCTGCTCGGATGTGCGGATCTGTTCGTCAAGGCGGCTAATGGTCGAGGAGACACGGGTGATGGCGTCGTTTCTGCGCACTTCGACCGGGGGTGCGGGTTCGTCGCCGCCGCGTGCGGAAATCATCTCCAGCTCGCGGCTGATCTGTTCGATGGGCCGAGATGCGACGGCGGAAATGGCGATGGCGAGCAGCAAGGCTCCACCCAGCGCGAAAAGACAGACCAACGCGGCGGCCTTCAGCCAAGGCGCATACGCGTTACGCAGAAAAGTGGAGCGGACGCTAATATGGGCGGTCAGAAATGGCTGACCATTGCGCATCAGTGGCAAGCTGACGTCAAGCGCCTCTGGCGCACCGAAGAGGAGGTTGCGCGTGCTGCCGAATGAGCTGCGTGTTGACGAATCGAAAGGGCGCCGGCGCGGTGCGACTGTGCCGACGAGCAGCGGGCTGGAGCTGACGAGGACGCGGCCGCTGGCATCGCTAATGAAGGCATCCTGCATGTCCGGGGCATATCGGACCATTTGATTGAGAATGTCGCTGAGGCGGACATCCGTCTGGAGCGCGTTGGACACTGCTGAGTAAAAGGCAGCTTCGCCCGGTTCGGTGGGCGGGTTCTCGCGAAAGGCATCCACCAGTGATGTGCCGGTGGCCGCGACCATCTGGTGCAGCAGGACTTCATTGCTGGCGTGTGTCTGCGCTACGCGTTGGCGGAGCAGTTCCGAGAGGAAGACCAGCGAGAGCGTGACCGTGAGGACGACGGTGAAGAGCAGCGCAGCGCTGACGAACTGTGTACGCAGACGCATCAGGAGAGAGTCGCTCGCTCCTCCAGCGCATATTCCTTGAGTTTGTTTTGCAGGGTTTTAGAGCTGATGCCCAGGATTTCGGCGGCACGTGTCTTATTGTTACGCGTGGAGAGCAGCGTCTTCAGGATCAGTTGCTTTTCGGCTTCGTCCACAGTAGTGCCGACGGAGAGGTGAACCATTTCATCGGGGCCAGTAGCTTGCTGCACAAGCGTGGGCGCGGCGGTTCGCGGGGGTTCGACATAGGCGTGCAGCGGCTCTTCGCCAAAGTTGGGCGGCAGGTGTGAGACGTCCAGGGCGCGGTCGCGCGACAGGATGACGGCGCGCTCAATGGTGTTGCGCAGTTCACGCGCGTTGCCGGGCCAGGTGTAATCCATGAAGCGCGCCATGACTCCACGTGCGATGCCGGAGACGGCGGTGCCGTGACGCGCGTTCATCTCCTCGATCATGGTCTGCACCATGGCGGGAACGTCTTCGCGATGTTCGCGCAGAGGCGGCATGTGGATGTTGAAAACGTTCAGGCGGTAGAAGAGGTCGCCGCGCAGTTCGCCGGATGCGACGGCGCGTTGCGGGTCCTTGTTGGTGGCGGCAATGACGCGGACATTGACCGGGAGTTCGTCGCGCGAGCCGAGACGCCGCAGCTTGCGGTCCTCAAGAACGCGGAGCAGCTTGGTTTGGGTGGCGGCGGGCATTTCACCAATTTCGTCGAGGAGCAGCGTGCCGTCTTCGGCGAGTTCGAAGCATCCGGCGCGGCGTTCCTGGGCACCGGTAAAAGCACCGCGCTCGTGACCGAAGATCTCGCTCTCGATGAGCGTCTCCGGAATTGCCGCGCAGTTGACGGCGATGAACGGTTTGTTGCGGCGTCCACTGAGACTGTGCAGGGCGCGCGCGGCCAGTTCCTTGCCGGTGCCGCTTTCGCCGGTGATGAGGACAGAGACGTTATTCTGCGCGATACGCTCGATGACGGAGAAGATCGCGCGCATCTCCGGCGAACTGCCGACCATCTGGCCCAGCTTGCCAGTGGCTTCCGCTTCGATTTCCTGATGTGCGATTTCGCCCTGTACAGCGTCACGCTGCTGAACGTTTTGCAGGATGGTTTTCAGGCGCTTGGAGTCGACAGGCTTCTGCAGGTAGTCGAACGCGCCCATGCGCATCGCGGTAACGGCGCTATCGATCGACCCCTGCGCGGTGAGCACGACGACGGCGACTTGCTGCGAGAGCTCGCTGATGCGGTCCAGCAGTTGCAGACCGTCCATGCGCGGCATCATCATGTCGGTCACGACGACGTCTGGCGACCATCGTACGACGGCATCGAGACCGGCGGCACCATCCGCGGCGGTTTCGGTGCGGTATCCCCAGGATGCGATCAGCTCTGCCAGCCCCGCGCGGGCATTGGATTCGTCTTCTACGACCAGAACCTTGGTCTGGGCCACGGTGTCTCCTGCAGGTAGTGTCGCTCTTTTCCGATGCGTTCGCCACGCCGAAGTTTGCGTATGCTGGAGAGGTGCCTTCCAACGAACTACCCTTTGAGATTTCTGTTGCGGATGTTGCCGGGTTGCGCGCACGCGGCGACATGTTCACGCTTCTGGACGTGCGCGAGCCGTGGGAGATTACGACGGCTGCGATCGAAGGCAGCTTGAATATACCCATGGGCGAAATGGCCGCGCGGGCGAATACGGAGCTGGACCCGGATGCTCATATCGTCGTGATGTGCCACCACGGCGCGCGGTCGCTGTCGGCGACGGCGTGGCTGCGGCGCGAGGGTTTTGAGACGGCGCAGTCCATGGCGGGCGGCATTGACCAGTGGTCACGAGAGGTCGATGGCAAGGTTCCGCTGTACTAGGCGTCTTTAATGGCGGCGAAACGCAGGCGAACGTAATCCGCCCACCATGTGCCGGTGCTGTCACGCAGCACGGGTTCTAACATGTCACAAGTAGCTGTGATCGCGTCCATGCGGTCGCGTTCCGTTAAGTGCTCCAAAACACCGTGGCGGAAGGTGCGGAGCCATGCTGCCATGCCGGATGCAATGAGCGTCGGCCTTAGGATGAGTTCCATTTGCTGCACGCGGAAACCATGCTCTCGGAGAAGGTGCTGGCAGGCATCAATCGAGGGGTAGAACGATGCGGCAGCATGTTCCGCATCCACACCGTACTTTCGCAGGACAGAGGCGAGCGCGACCCGGATGGACGCGATGTTGCCATGACCTCCCATTTCCGCAACGAATCGTCCTCCGGGTGTGAGAGCCGCGTGCACACCACGCAACACGGCATCCTGATCTGTGACCCAATGCAGAGCTGCATTGGAGAAGACCGCGTCGAACTCGTTTGTAAACGGGAGGGAGCGCATGTCGGCTCGTACCGTATGAAGGCCGCGCGCGGCGGCCGCGGCCAGCATGGATTCGCTTGCATCGCAGGCCACCACCGCGGCCCCGGTGGCGGCGATGCGTTCTGTCAACGCACCATCACCGCAGCCGAGATCAAGGACGCGCTCGCCCGCCCTTGCGTTGAGCATGGTGAACACTTCGTCCGCGAGATTTGCCACAAAGCGGCCGTTGGCTGCATAGTTCGCCGCATCCCATAGGTGGGTTGGCGGGTCAGTTTGGGATGTGCTGCTCATCTGGCGATTGTTCTCCGCAATCAGTGTTCGGGCAAGATGTATAAGAACTTTGCAAAGGATCAGAAGCATGTTGAATGAGGCAGTCGCGTTTGCGGAGCGAAATAAGGGCAAGGCACTGGAGGAGTTGAAGGCGTTTCTGCGTATTCCGTCCATCTCGACCTTGCCGGATCATGCAAACGACGTGCGGCGCGCGGCGGAGTTTCTGGCGGCTGAGTTGCGCCGCATTGGTATGGACAACGTGCGTCTGATCGAGACGGCTGGCCATCCGCTGGTGTATGCGGATTCTCTGCACGCGGCAGGCAAGCCAACGATCCTGTGCTACGGCCACTATGATGTGCAGCCGCCCGATCCACTGGATGAGTGGCTTTCGCCGCCGTTTGAACCGGAGGAGCGCAATGGCAACCTGTATGCGCGCGGCGCGGTGGACGATAAAGGTCAGCTGTGGATGCAGGTGAAGGCACTGGAGGCGCTGCTGCAGGCAGGGCCCTTGCCGGTGAATGTGCGCGTGCTGGCCGAGGGCGAAGAAGAAGTCGGAGGTGAGGGGATTGCGGCGTACCTGCGCGAGCACTCCGCTGATCTGACGTGCGATGCCGCGCTGGTGTGCGATACGGAGATGTTCGCACCCGGGCTGCCGACCCTTTGCGTGGGGCTGCGGGGAATGATCTACACCGAAATTGAAGCGCGGGGCGCGCGCACGGACCTGCATAGCGGTATGTATGGCGGAGCGGCTCCAAACCCGTTCGTCGCGCTGGCGCAGGTCATCGCCAAGCTGAAGGATGAGGACGGACGCATTCTGATTCCGGGCTTTTATGACGGCATCGAGCAGCCTTCCGAGGCGGAGCGTGCAGCATGGCGCACGCTGCCCTTTGACGAGGAACACTACCGAGAGACGGAGGTGGGCAGCAGCGCGCTGACGGGCGAGCCGGGCTACTCCGTCCTGGAGAGGACCTGGGCAAGGCCCACCCTGGATGTACACGGGATGCCGGGCGGGTTTACCGGCGCGGGTGCAAAGACGGTGATCCCGGCACGGGCTACGGCGAAAGTCTCGCTGCGTCTGGTCCCGGGGATGTCGTCGCATGCGGTGTTCGAGAAATTTCAGACCTTCGTGATGAGCATCGCGCCACAAGGTATTGCGCTGGACGTCCGGCTGATCCACTCAGGCGAGCCGGTCGTCGTGGGAACCGGTAATCCCTTCGTCCACGCCGCGACCGGGGCGATGCGCGCTGTGTTTGGCCGCGAAACGGTATTTGTGCGTGGCGGAGGATCCATTCCGGTGGTCGGCGACTTTGCGCGCGAGCTGCATGTGCCCACTGTGCTGATGGGGTTCGGCCTGCCGGACGATAACCTCCACGCGCCAAATGAGAAGTTCTGCATCGCAAACTTTTACTTGGGAACGGAATCTATCATTCGCTTTCTGGTGCTCGCCGGCGCATGACAGATGTGAGTGGATATGTGCTGGCAGGAGGTGAGAGTTCGCGTATGCAGGGCAGGGGATTGCCGCGGCATAAGGCGCTGCTGACGCTTGCCGGCGAGACCCTGCTTGAGCGTGCGCTGGACTCGCTCCGCAGTGTGTGCGTGGACGTGTCCATCCTGTGCGGGCCGGCGGAGCGCGCGGCTGACTTTAGTTTATTTGGCAGGACTGTCGCGGACCGGTTACCCGGTCGCGGGCCGCTGGGAGGGCTGGAGGCGGCCCTGAGCGACAGCAGGTGTGAGTGGGTGTTGCTGTTGCCTGTTGATTTGCCCTTACTGCCGTCAGGTGCGATAGCCGGTCTGATTGAAGAAGGCGCGGAGCTTGGTCCTGGTGTGGCGTGCTTCGCTGGAGTCGACCGGTTGCAGCCGCTGCCCGTCCTGATGCACAGGGCAGCCCACCGCTCCGTAGCGGCGTCCCTTGCGCGGCGCGAGCAGAAACTGGTGGGCGTGCTGCAGCGCGCTGCGCAGGAGATGTGTTCCATGGGTCTGTGCGTGGTTCCGGTGGAGGCTTTTGCGCCGGAACTGGACGCGGCAATTTGGTTTACCAATGTGAACACGCCGGATGATTTCCGTGCGGCGGGTGACCTGCTGGCCGCACAGAACGGTTTGCTGCCGCGCGCATCAGATTAGCCATGGCAGAGCAGAATGCTGTGAAGACCAGCACCGAAAGTGTAAATGCGACCAATGCTCCTGCGCAGGATGCGAGCGGTCCCGAGGCAAACGCAACCGGCAAGGGCGAAAGCGCCGCGGCACGGGCAGCGGATGACCGTTCCGGCGCGGAACGCGGTGGTGAGTCCCAGCCTTCCTCTTCGAAGGCATCCGACACGGCCACAGAGCCAGCGACCGGTACGGAGGAGATGTTCAACAAGCCTCTTGTTGAGGAGGTTTCAGACGATGTCGCGCAGGAGGTTGGCGAGTTCTTTGAGCAGGCGGCGGAGCAGAATGAGCAGGTCGTTGAGGACATCAAGCAGCCGTTCATTTCGTTCCAGCATGTGTTCAAGGCATTCGGCAGCTTCAAGGTGCTGGAGGATGTGAATTTCTTTGTGATGCCGGGCGAAACGCTCTGCATTCTCGGCCGCTCTGGTGTTGGCAAGTCTGTATCGCTGCAGATTTTGATGGGCTTTCTGAAGCCGGATAAGGGTTCGGTGTGTGTCGCGAATGAGGATATCTGCGGGTTTACCGAGGCGCAGATGCAGCCGGTCCGCCGCAAGGTGACAATGGTCTTTCAGAACGGTGCGCTGTTTGACTCTGTTTCCGTGGGGGAGAATGTGGCGTTTCCACTGCGCGAAAAGGGCGACCTGGACGACGAACAGATCCGCCAGATCGTCAAGGGGCTGTTGGAGATGGTGGGTGTCGCGGGCATGGACGACTTGCTCCCATCGGATCTATCGACTGGCATGAAGCGGTCTGTCGCGATTGCGCGCGCGCTGGCGGCGCAGCCCGAGGCCGTGTTGTATGACGAACCGACGACGATGGTGGATCCGCTCATGGGTCACCTGCTGGGCGACCTGATCGAGCGCCTGAAACGGCAGTTGCACCTGACAAGCATCGTGGTGACGCACGACATGCGCTTTGCGCGAAAACTGGCGGATCGGGTGCTGTTCCTGCATGAGGGTAAGGCGCGCTTCTTCGGCACGCTGGAGGAACTGGACAAGAGCGGTGATGAGGTGGTGAAAGACTTTATGGCGATGGATGAGTTGGTCCTGCCGCAGTAATGCGTGTACCACTGCTATAGTGTGCCTATCATTTTTCCGCAGGCAGGCGTATGAAGATGCAGGGAAAAGCAGCGCTCGGGTTAGCCGTTCTGGCCGTTTCGTCCACGCTGGCAGCGCAAGAGAAGGGTAAGAACCCAAACGGTCCTGTCGAGAACAGCCAGATCCCGGATGTGTTCAACGCGCCGAAGCAGACGCCGTTTGAAGCTCCCAAGGCAGCGTTCGATTACGACAAGCGTGTGGTGATGATTCCCATGCGTGATGGTGTGAAGCTGTACACGGTCATCGTGGTTCCCAAGGGCGCGAAGAACGCACCCATGCTGCTGACGCGCACCTGCTATAACGCTGCCGCACGAGCCCACGCGGCGCGGACGCCGGTGGCGAACCTGATTGCCGCCGCTCCCGCAGCTGCCGCGGTAGCTGGCGTCCCGGCCGGGCGGGATGCGGTCAAGCCGGATTCGCCCCACATGGTTGATGAGCTGCCGCTGAGTGACGAAGTATATGTGCGCGACGGATACATCCGTATTTACCAGGATGTTCGCGGCAAGTACGGATCAGAGGGGCCGTACCTGATGACGCCGCCGCCGGTTGGCCCGTGGAACAAGACAGGGGCAGACGACACGACCGATGCGTACGACACGATCGACTGGCTGGTGAAGAACGTGCACGAAAGCAACGGCCGGGTGGGCATGATCGGGTCTTCGTATGAAGGCTTCACGGTGGTGATGGCGCTGCTGCACCCGCACCCTGCGTTGAAGGCCGCCGTGCCGGAGAGTCCGATGGTGGACGGCTGGATGGGCGACGACTGGTTCCACTATGGTGCATTCCGGCAGCGAATGCTGGACTACTTCATTGCGCAAACATCCGCGCGCGGAGCCGGTGCGCGGGTACAGCATGAGGGGCGTGATGATTACGCGAACTTTCTGAACAAAGGTTCGGCAGGTGACTTTGCCCGGGCGCAGGGTCAGGAGCAGCTGCCATTCTGGCGCATGGTGGAGGCGCATCCAGCCTATGACAGCTTCTGGCAGGCGCAGGCGCTTGATCACCTGATCGCGCGAACGCCATTGACCGTTCCCACCATGTGGCTGCAGGGATTGTGGGATCAGGAGGACATGTGGGGTGCAAACCACAGCTACGCCGCATGGGAGCCGAAAGACACACAGAACAACATGAACTTCCTGGTGATGGGGCCGTGGGCTCACAGCCAGGTGAACCGCGAGGGCCGTTCGCTGGGGCCGCTGATCTGGGATGGAGACACGACCGCTGATTTCCGGCAGGACGTGCAGCTGCCGTTCTTCAACCAGTACCTGCGTGAAGGTGCTCCCGGCGCGCATACACCGCCGGTGTACATCTACAACACGGGCGAGGACCACTGGGACCGCTTTGAGAAGTGGCCGCTGGCGTGTGAGACGAACTGCGCACAAAAGAGCAAGCCGATGTATCTCCACACGGGCGGCACGCTGTCGTTCGACAAGCCAGTTGCCGAAGGTGCATTCGACGGGTACGTGTCTGATCCCGCGAAGCCAGTACCCTACCGTCCCCGCCCTGTGGCCACGGATGACGGGCAAGGGTGGGTGACGTGGCTGGTGCAGGATCAGCGTTTTGTTGACGGCCGCCCGGATGTGCTGACCTATAGCACCGGCCCGCTGACCGCGCCGCTCCGGATCAGTGGCGTGCCGAAGGTGCATCTGACCGCGTCAACCAGCGGCACGGATAGTGACTGGGTCGTCAAGCTGATCGATGTGTTCCCGGATGGTACGGCGCGTGTGGAACCGATGAATGGGTACGAGCTGGCCATTTCGATGGATATCTTCCGCGGGCGCTACCGCACGAGCTTTGAGCATCCCGAGGCGCTGAAGCCGAATCAGCCGGAGACGTTTACGTGGGATCTGCCGAACGTTAACCATGTGTTCCAGCCCGGGCACCGCATCATGGTGCAGGTGCAGAGCGCGTGGTTTCCGCTCTATGACCGCAATCCCCAGACGTTCGTGCCCAACATTTTCGACGCGAAGGCTGGGGATTACACTAAAGCTACGCAGCGGATCTTTGTGAGCGGCACCGACGCCAGCTTTATCAGTCTGCCAGTAGTGCCTCAACAGCCTGAGGTGCCGAATACAGGGAATTCCAACCGCCAATAGGGCAGGCTGCACGGTGCGCTAGAGCAGAAGAAAGGGAGAGCATCTTCATGCTCTCCCTTGATTGCTGGACGGTGATGCGTTTAGAAGGCGTACCGGAGGCTGAACTGGAACTGCCGGTCCGCACCGTAGGTGCCACCCTTGGTTTTACTTTGACCAAATGTACCGGAAGTGTAACCTGTGTCCGGGTTATCCAAGGTTGGATGGTTCGCCAGGTTAAATGCCTCCGCACGGAAAACCAAAGTCTGACTTTCGTGACCCGGAACGATCTGGAACGTCTTATTCAGGGCAGCGCTGTAGCTTTGAAATCCCGGACCAATGATTTGATTGCGAGCACCTCGCGCCGCAAACTGCCCTGCATACAATGTCGTAAGCGCGGTTGATGAGCGTTTTCCGTTGAGCGTCGGATAGGCGGAGATGTCAAAATATGGTGCCGTTCCAGATTGGCCCGCGAACGTCTTGTAGGTTTGCACTCTATTGAGCGTCGGAACCAACTGGCTGCCCGATCCCGGGCCGACACCCGCAAAATCCGTGCCGGTTGAAACGTTGAGAGGCGCACCGGTTTGTGCCTGGAGCGTACCGGAGAACTGCCAACGCCCCAAAGCCGCACGATTTACCAGGCTGCTGGAGTGAGTGAATTGGTCAATGTTGTAGACGAAGTTAGATACGAAGACATGACGGCGGTCATAATCGCTAAGGCCGTAGTAAATGTTCTTGTCAAAGGTGTTGGGCAGGATCGTACCATTACTTGATCCGAAGTCCGTGCTCTTGGACCAAGTGTAAGCAACCCCGAAGAGCAAGCCCTTCGTCAGGCGGCGGCGCAGATTTAGCTGAAGTGAGTTGTAAAAGGAAGCCCCGCCATTCGTAGCCTGGTTGATATTGGAAAAACCTTTATAGGGACGAAGTGCATCGGGTGTGATCCCCGCACTAGAGGGAAGAAAGGTGGTTCCTGGCTGCAGCTGATTGACGTTAAGCAGCTCTTCCAGATGAATACCACGTCGGCCAGCATAGGCGACCGTCAGGACACCTAAGTTATTCAACTCCTGTTCAACAGTGCCGTTCCAGTTGTAAGCTTCGGGACTTGGATAATTAAAGGCTTGCGAGGAATAGTTGAAAGGAAAGTTGTTGGAGCCAACACCGCCGGGTTGATCCACGCTGCCGAGACCGACCGAGGATGAAGGCTGAAACGGAGCATTTCCCCCAGTGAACACATTGTCAGTGATACCGAGACGCTGAACATATCTGCCGCCGCCAGCACGCAGCACAGTTCCCGGCCGAGCTTCATATGTGAAACCTAGCCGCGGCTGTACATTTGACTTGACAGTTGGCGAGTACCCGTTACTGTAACCGCGGAAAAGGTATGCGTAGCCGTTGCTCAGAATGTCAGCGCTGACGTGCCCCGCCGCGCTGGACGGAAATCCGCTGCCGGGAATGACGACGCCATTGTAACGGCTTTGATCCGGGCCAGTGACGACATCAGTCACTGGATTCACGGTCACAGCGATGGCGTGGTTGTAGTTATTTGGGTTGAAGTCCGACTGATTACCCCACTTTGCGTAGTACGGATTGTACCAACTG
>CAXUBG010000095.1:0-11322 GCA_964249285.1 uncultured Terriglobus sp.
CCGGACGGAGTGGGAGGGGTTTGAGACAGGGACGCGGGCGGCCGCGGCGGGAGGGTATACCACCCTGGTTGACATGCCGCTGAACTGCCTGCCGGAGACGACGGCAGTGGCCGCGCTGGAGGTGAAGCGCGCCGCGGCGGCCGGCAAATGCCGTGTGGACTGGATGAGTTGGGGCGGCGTGGTAGACGGCAATGCCGCGCACCTGTTGCCGCTGGCCGCGGCGGGTGTGCCCGGGTACAAGTGCTTTCTGGTGCACCCGGGCTGTGAAGGCTTCACGCGCATCGATGCGGGCAATCTGGAAGCTGCTCTGCCGCTGATTGCGCAGAGCGGGCTGCCGCTGCTGGTCCATGCGGAGTTGCAGGAGCCCATCGACGCGGCGATGGCCCGGTTGCCGGATGCGGAGGATGTTGCATGGCGGCGCTATGAGACGTATCTGGCGTCGCGGCCCGATACGGCGGAGCTTGCCGCGATTTCCATGTTGCTCCACCTGTGCCGGCGCTACCGCTTTCGCCTGCACATCGTGCATCTGGCAACGGCGCAGGCCGTGGAGATGTTGCGAGCGGCGAAAGCCGAGGGACTGCCGGTCACCGTGGAGACGTGTCCGCATTACCTGCACCTGTGCGGCGAGGCTATCCTGGACGGCGCGACGGAGTTCAAATGCGCTCCACCGGTGCGCGGGCGGGCGAACCGCGAGGCACTGTGGGATGCGTTGGCAGACGGTGTAATCGACCTGGTCGCGACTGACCATTCACCATGCCCTCCGGAGATGAAGCGACGGGAGGATGGCAGATTCAACGTGGCATGGGGCGGCATTGCAAGCCTGTCCATGGCGCTGCCGGTCATGTGGACGGAGGCGCGTGCGCGCGGCTTTGGACTGCGAGACATCGCGCGATGGATGAGCGAAGCACCGGCAGCGCTGGCGGGTTTGCGGCAGCAGGCGGGTGCCATCGCAACGGGGAGTGCCGCAAACCTCCTTGTGTTTGATCCTGACGCGGACGTTGCCGTCACGGAGGACCTCCTGCACTACCGGCATAAGGTGTCGCCATACCTGGGCGAGCGCCTGCGTGGCGTGGTGAAGGAGACTGTGCTGCGCGGCCAAACGGTGTATCGCGACGGCGGGTTCCCCGGTGAGAACACCGGCCGCGAGCTCCTGCGCGATGCAGTACGTCGTCAGGCGTGAAGACACATGTATGCTGAGGCTCTTGATGAGCTTTCTTGAAGAGTGGAATGCGATGCCGGTGGAGCGGGCTGCGACGGAGGTGTTGCCGTGTGGCGGGTCGCACGCGTGGGCATGGGCTCTGGTGGCGCGCAGGCCTTTGTCCACGCTGCCGGAGCTGCTTGCAGCCAGTGATGCCGCCTGGTGGTCCCTGGACACAGCGGATTGGCAGGAGGCCTTTGACACGCATCCGCGCATTGGCGAACGGCACGCGCCCAGTCCCGCGTCAACGCCGCCGCCCGCGTGGAGTGCCAGCGAGCAGGGCGGCGTGGCAAACGCCAGTGCGGATGTACGCGAGCGGCTTGCGGCCGGCAACCGCGCGTATGAGCAAAGGTTTGGACGAACCTTCATCGTCTGCGCTACGGGCAAGGACGCGAAGGAGATGCTTGCCATCCTGGAGCAGCGAATGAGGCATACGCCCGAAGAGGAGTTACGGGAAGCAGCGGAGCAGCAGCGCGAGATTACACATCTTCGCCTCCGGAAGTGGCTCTCGGAGCGGGAGGTGCAGCACGGCGCATGAGCATCTCGACGCACATTCTGAACACCACCTCAGGCCGGCCAGCTGCGGGTGTTCCTGTAGAACTGGACCGCGACACGGACGGCGAGTGGCAAACACTGAACGCCGCGCAAACAGACCCCGATGGGCGCATCCACTTCCTGCTGCCTGAGAGCGAGCCGATGCTGCCGGGCATCTACTGCGCCCGTTTCGCGACAGGCGCGTACTTTCAGCGGGAAGGCGTGACTGGCCTGTACCCCATTGTCGAAATTACCTTTATCGTCAGGCCTGGGGAACGTCATTACCATATTCCGCTGCTGCTGACGGCGAACGGCTACACCACGTACCGGGGCAGTTGACCTAAACCGGTAGGAGTTGCTCTGCATGGCGAAACTGAACGAGAACCGCTACGGCAAGACCGGTGTCCGCCTGCTCAAGGTAACGCGTGCCGGTGACGTGCACACCGTGCGCGAGTGGACCGTGCGCGTGCTGCTGGAAGGCGCGTTTGACGCGGTGTTCACGCAGGGTGACAACTCCAGCCTTCTGGCCACGGACACCATGAAGAATACGGTCTACGCGCGCGCCAACGAGTCGAAAGCGAATTCTGCGGAGGAGTTCGCGGCGGAGCTGGCAGGCTTTCTTCTGGGGCGCAACGCGCACGTTTCGCTTGCTGAAGTGCACATTGAGCAGGCCATGTGGAAGCGGTTGAGCATCGATGGAGAGCCGCATCCGCACAGCTTCATGCGCGGCTCGGACGAGGTGGAAACCAGTACGCTTGTCCTCACGTCAGCGGGCACGAAGAGGCTTACCTGCGGCTTCAGCAACATGGTCATTCTGAAGACCGCCCGGAGCGGCTTCGAAGGGTTTCTGCGCGATCAATTCACGACGCTGAAGGAGACGCCGGACCGGCTGCTGGGGACGTCGGTCACGGCAGCGTGGAAGTATGCCAATGAAGTTAGTTCGTATAACCAACTGCGCAGCCGTGTGCGCGAGCGGCTCCTGAAGACCTTCGCGGCGCATGATTCCAAATCGGTACAGCAGACCCTCTACGCCATGGCGGAAGACGCACTCGCCGCCGTGCCGGAACTGCTGGAGATTACGCTGACCATGCCCAACATCCATAATATTCTCGTCGATCTCGGGGCGTTCGGTCAGGAGAACAGGAACGAGATCTTCATGCCGGTCAGCGATCCAAGCGGCTACATTGAAGCACATGTGACGCGAGCATGAGCGCAAGCATTCTGGACGCGGACAAGATCATCGCACGCTGCCGCGAGATGGCCTCGATCTCAGATGCCGCGGGCAGGACGGCCCGGACGTTTTTGTCTCCCGCGATGCGCCGGGCGAATACCGTGGCCGCCGCCTGGATGTTGGAGGTGGGCCTCCAGGTCAGCATGGACGCGGCCGGCAATCTGCGGGGCGTGCGCCGGTCAGACGCTGCCGGTGCAAGGACCTTTGTGCTGGCGTCTCACTTGGATACCGTGCCGGATGCGGGCGCTTTCGATGGTGTGCTGGGCGTCGTTCTGGCTCTGGCCGTTGTGGAGGCTGTCCGGGAGGAACCGCTCCCATTTCATCTCGAGGTGATCGCGTTCTCTGACGAGGAAGGCGTGCGCTTCGGCGTGCCCTTTCTTGGCTCCCGCGCGCTGGTGGGTACGCTGGACAATGCATTACTGGAGCGAAAGGATCGTGATGGGATCACGGTGCGTGAGGCGATTCGCCGCTATGGCCTGGATGATTCGGAGCTGCCGCAGGCTGTGCTGACGGATGTGCTTGGGTATCTTGAGTCCCACATCGAGCAGGGCCCTGTGCTGGAGAACGAAGGTCTGCCGCTGGGCGTCGTGGAGAGCATTGCCGGGCAAAGCCGGTATGAACTGACCTTCACCGGGGAGGCGAACCATGCCGGAACAACGCCGATGCGGCTGCGGCACGACGCGGTGGCCGCCGCGGCGGACTGGATTGTCGAGGTCGAGCGGTACGCCACAAGTATCGAGACACTGGTGGCGACGGTTGGCGCAGTGCAGGTGCAGCCTTGCGCGGGCAATGTGATTGCCGGTTCTGTAACGGCATCACTGGATGTGCGGTCCGGGAACGACATTACACGCGACGATGCCGTCGCGCATCTGCTGGAGTATGCGGCCGCGGCGGGTACGCGGCGCGGTGTCACGGTGACATCAACGGAGCAGATGAGTCAGGCAGCGGTGCCGCTGGATACGGGGCTGCTGCGGCTGCTAGAGGACGCGGTGGAGGGAACAGGGACGCCGGTGCGGCGCATGGTCAGCGGAGCAGGGCACGACGCGATGATCCTAGCGCCGTACATGCCCGCTGCCATGCTGTTTCTGCGCACGCCCGGGGGGCTCAGCCACCATCCCGGCGAATCTGTGTTGCCGGACGATGTACGGCTGGGCTTGCAGTCAGGCGTGGCATTCGTGCGGGCACTGGCGGCTTGTGAGGTGGTGTCATGAGCCTTCACCATCTTGGGAAGACGCGCAGCCGGCGCGCGCCGGACCATTTTCTTCAAACGCCAGACACCTTCGTCTGGGCGCCGCTGCCCGGCATGGTCAACGCAACAGCGTGCGTTCACTGCGCGCCTGCGCTGGGCGCGAGTTTTGCCATGTATAGCGTGGCACTGGATCGAGGGGGTGTCATGGAGTCCTCGCCTGCTTCAAGATTCGTCTATGTGCAGCAGGGATCGATGCTGCTGCACATGGCGGACCGTGAAGAAAGCCTGGGCACTAGCGCCTTTGCATTTGTTCCCCCGGAACACTTCCACGTTCTAACGACGATGGAAGCAGAAACGCGAGCCATTGTCATCGAGAAGCATTACGTCCCGCTCGCGGGCGTTCCATCGCCTGACCCGCTGGTTTCGTCTGAAGCTGAGATCACAGGTTGCCCGCTGCTGGGAGACGCAGCCATACAGGTCAAAGCATTGTTGCCGGACACCATGTCTTTCGATTTGGCTGTGAACGTGATGGAATATCAGCCGGGTGCATCGCTCGGCAGGGTTGAGTCGCATGTGATGGAGCACGGACTGGTGATGCTGGACGGCGAAGGCATCTACCGGCTGGGTGACTCCTGGTACCCCGTCGCAAAGGGTGATTTCATCTGGATGGGCGCGTTTTGTCCGCAATGGTTTGCCGCGCTTGGAAAACAGCCCGCAAAATACCTCATCTACAAAGACTGGAACCGCCATCCGCTGGCGGGCGTCGCACGATGACGGCGCTGCACGCCGATCGTGAGCGGCTGCTGCGCGAGATGAACATGCTCGCCACCTTCACCCATGCGGAGCAGGCGGGCCGTCCGGGTGAACGCGCCGTCACGCGGGTAGTTTTCACTGACGAAGACATGCAAGCGCGGGCGTGGCTCAAAACTCTCTATGCAGAGGCAGGTGTGCACGTACGCGAAGACGCTGCTGGCAACACCTTTGCGCGATGGGCCGGAGCGGAACCGCAACTGCCGGCCATCGCCACGGGATCGCACACAGACGCGATTCCGCACGCGGGCATGTTTGACGGCACACTGGGCGTTCTGGGCGGGCTGGAGGCGATTCGCATGCTTCAGCACGCGGGTGTCCGTCCCCACCGGTCCATTGAACTGGTCATGTTTACGGCGGAGGAGCCGACACGCTTTGGGATCGGATGCCTTGGCAGCCGGCTGCTCACAGGCGCTCTCCATTCCGAGGAGGCCGATGGTCTGCGGGGGGAGGATGGGCAGACGCTGCGCGATGTCCGGCAGCGCGCCGGCTTCGAAGGACCGCTTGCCGGGGCCGTGCTGCCTCAGGACACCTACGCAGCTTTCGTTGAACTGCACATCGAGCAGGGACCTTTGCTGGAGCGAAGCGGCACCGATATCGGAGTGGTGACACACATCGCCGCTCCGGCAGGTTACCGCATCAGTGTTGAAGGAGAGGGCGGCCACGCTGGGGCGTTGCTAATGCCAGACCGCCGGGATGCGCTGTGTGCGGCCGCGGAGATCGTACTTGCGGTAGAACGGGCCGCTTTGATAACAGGCGGCCCGGACACTGTCGCGACGGTGGGAACGTTATCGGTGCACCCCGGCGCGGTGAACAGTGTTCCCAGCCGTGTCGAAATGGCACTGGATTTGCGCGACATTGACGAGGCACGACGGGGCAAGGTGATGATTCAAATTCAGAGCGCCTGTGAGGATATGAAAGCGCTTCGCAGGGTGCGCGTCGTGGTACTTCCGGTCAATGAGGACGCACCTGCGGCGTGCGATGAAGCCGTGATCGCGGCTGTTGAACAGGCCAGCGCCGGGTGCCTGCTGTCGCACAGGCGCATGATTAGCCGGGCGTACCATGACGCGCTCTTTATGGCGCGGCTCGCTCCCACGGGCATGATCTTTATTCCGTGCCGCGGTGGCGTCAGTCACCGGCCGGAGGAGTTTGCTACGGTAGAGGCGATGGCGAACGGCGTGCGTGTGCTGGCGGAAACACTGCGTACGCTGTCCGCCTGACGGACTATGCCCCTGCGTTCGATCAATCCGGCGACCGGCGAACTGCTGCGCAGCGTTGACACGCTGGACGAAGAGGGGCTGCGCGCGAATCTTGCAATAACGGCGGCGGCCGCCACCGAGCAGCGCAACCTGCCTGTCGAACAAAGGATTTTATGCCTCCGTAAGCTGGCGGCGCTCTTCGCGGACGACCGCGACGATCTGGCGCACGCAATTACCTCCGAAACAGGTAAGCCCGTCCGCGCGGCGCGCGCGGAGATCACGCTTTGCGTCGACACATGCCTGTACTACGCGGACCATGGCGCGCGCATGTCCGTTCCGGAAAAACTGTCCGGCGGCCCGGGCCAGGCTTATGTGCAATGGAGTCCTGCAGGGGTGGTGCTGGCGGTGCTGCCGTGGGACTCACCGCTGTGGCGCGCGATAAAGTGCGCGGTGCCCGCGCTGCTGGCCGGGAACGCCATTGCTATAAAGCACGCCAGCAGCGTGCCGCAATGCGCTCTGCTGGTGGAGGCGCTTGTACGGCGCGCCGGCTTTGCCCGGGGGGCGCTCTCCGCGCTAATGATCGAGGATCAACTGCTCGAAGCCGCGCTCCACAACGACACGGTCGCGGGGATCGCGATTTCAGGCGGTGAGACGGCAGGCCGCGCCCTGGCCGCGCAGGCGGGCTGGCTGCTGAAGAGGGCGGCGCTCCACCTGGAGGGCAGCGATCCGCTCGTCATCATGGCGTCCGCTGAGCTGGAAGCAGCCACGGTCGCAGCCGTGCGCGCGCTTACCCAGGGCACCAGCAGCGGCAAGCGCATCCTCGCGCACACTGCGGTGTACGAGGAAGTTGCTCACCGGCTTATTGGAAGGCTGGAAGCTTTGCGCGTTGGCGATCCGCTGAAGGACGATACCGAACTTGGGCCGCTGGGCACGCCGGAGGCGCTCACGGCATTGGAAGAGCAGGTGGATGCGGCCGTCAAAGCCGGAGGGCGCGTGCTCACCGGCGGTACACGCCTCATCGGACGCGGCAACTTCTTCGAGCCAACGCTGTTGAGCGATGTTCCTCCCGCCTCCGCCGTGGCGCAGGAGGCGCTCACCGGGCCGCTCGCCCTGCTCTTTCGCATCCACAGCACACAGGGAGCCATCGACCTCGCCAACGGCACGCCTTTCGGTGCGGGTGCCTCCATCTGGACGCAGGAACCCGGCGAACAGCAGGCGCTGCTGGAGGGCATCACGGCAGGCACGGTCGCGGTGAACGCCCTGCCCATGGAATATCCCGCCTATCCAACAGGCGGCAGCAAACGCTCCGGCCATGGCCGCGCCCTTGGCCAACCCGGCCTGCGCGAATGGATGCTACCGAAAACCATCCAACTCGGCTGACCCTGAAGCGCAGACGGGCTGTAGGCCCGCGCTAAACGAGAAATCCGTCTCCAAGAAGAACCATAGAAAGCGCTAAGCATCCAGAGGCAATAGCTATCGAACGATTTCTCTCAGTGACATCCCCGAGTACTAATGCAAGAACTGCTGCAAGCAGACCGGAGTCTCTAGCCAGGGGCGAAATCGACTTGCGGCTGCGGGGTCAAACGGACTACCGGGCGGAATCGGCCAGCTAACTACAAGGATTAGCCCGAGGCGATTGATATGGAAATTGATAATGCGCAGCGCTATGAAAGCTTCATGATTTCACCTGAATGGTGACGGTATACCGTTTGAACGACCGACTTACAACAAGCCTTTCGTACTCGGCAGTAGATCCTTCATGCGCTCATCGCGGCTGACCGCGCCGCGCAGCGCCCGTGCGAATGCCTTGAAAATGGCCTCAATCTTGTGGTGATTGCTGCGGCCGTACATTGTTTTGACGTGGACGTTGCACCGCCCACCGCGCGCGAAGCCGTCGAAGAAGTCGGTGACGAGTTCCGTTTGCAGGTCGCCCACCAGCGGCACATTCACCTGGTCGTCCACGGCATAGCCAACGCGCCCGCTCATGTCGACGGCGGCGACGGCCAGCGTCTCGTCCATCGCCATGACGAAGTAGCCCGCGCGCAGGATACCCTTTTTGTCACCCAGCGCCTTGTCGAACGCCTCGCCCAGCGCGATGCCCACATCCTCGACAGTGTGGTGCTGGTCCACGTCGAGGTCGCCGGTGCAGTGCAGTTCGAGGTCGAAGCCGCCGTGCCGTGTGAACAGCTCCAGCATGTGATCGAAGAAGCGGATGCCTGTCGAGACATGGTACGTCCCCTGCCCATCCAGATTCAGGCGCAGCTTAATTTGCGTCTCCGTCGTGACACGGTCAATCACACCGATGCGCTCTATCCCAGACATCAAAGGCGATGTCTGGGGCACCCCAATTGACACCGGTGCAAGATGCAGATCGCTGCCATTCTCATTTATGTCACTCATACTCCGGGGTCTCCTTCGGCTGTTCTTCTGGCCTGTCTGCTTCTGCGGGTGCCCAACCCATAGCCGCTAGTGAATCGCGCAGCGCGGCAATGCCGCGATCGACCTGGTCTTCGACTCCGACGGTAATGCGCACGCAACCATCCAGTCCTGGGTCAGCGGAGCGGTCGCGCACCAGCACGCCGCGTGCGCGCATGGCCGCGACGAACTCCTTGTGCCGGGGGCCGATGTGCATCAGCACGAAGTTGGCTTGCGAATCCCAGCGCGGTACCTTCATGTGGTCCAGCGCCTTCTCAAGGCGAGTGCGCCCGGTACGCATCTGCCCGACATACCAGTCGATGTACTCCGTGTCATCGATGCTGGCGGCGACCGCAGCCAGCGCTACGCCGTTTACGTTGTACGGGGATGCGGCTTTGCGCAGGTGCTGCATGAGTGCAACCGGACCGGCAAGCAGGCCCACGCGCAGATTGGCCAAGCCGTAGGCTTTTGAGAACGTGCGGGCGACGATCATGTTGCGTGGAATGGCTAAGCCTGATCCCACCTTAGCCTGCGGCGAAGGTAGGGCACCCGCTTTGTCTTGGTTCGCTTCGATCAGGTCCGGCATGACGGTTTCGCCGAAGAAGTGGTAGTACGCCTCATCCACCATCACCACAGCATGAGGCGCGGCGTTTGCGATCGCGTGAATCTGTTCCCGCGTAATGACAGCTCCCGTAGGATTATTCGGGCTGCACAGGATGATGAGCTTCGTCCTGGGAGTGATGGCCACCAGTATCCGTTCATAAGGAAAACGAAGCGTCTCGTCCGCCTGGATGCGAACTGCCGTCGCGCCCATAGCCAGCGTATTGACGTCGTACATGAAGAACGATGGCACCGCGAACAGGCACTCGTCGCCTTCTTCCAGGAACGTAAACGTGACGATGTGGATGGCCTCATCCACCGCATTGGTCAGCAGCACCTGCTCCGGCTGCAGGCCAAGGTGCTGTGCGACGGTCGCTTCCACCGGCGCACGCTCCGGGTACACCGTGAAGCTCTCCAGTGTCAGCTTGCTCAAGGCCTCGCGTACGCGCGGCGAGGGGGCATGTGTATTTTCGTTGAAGTCAAGGCGCAGGGCGGTGCGGCCCGCTAGAGGTGGGTGGTACTCCGGCATGGCCAGGATGGCTCGCCGTGGCTGAGGGCCCTGACCTCTTGTCTCAGGATCAAGACGTGGAGCACCCGTTTCTGCCGCATCGCTCACAACGAGCCAGCTTTCATTCGGAAGCGAACGGATTGCGCATGTGCCGTCAAACCCTCTGCTTCGGCAAGCGCGATGGCGTGCGGTCCCAGCTTCGCGAGACCGTCCGCAGAGTAGTGCTGGACGGTGATGATCTTGAGGAAGTCGTACACACTCAAGCCGCCGCGCATCCGCCCAACGCGGCCTGTTGGCAACACGTGATTGGGGCCGGAGATGTAATCACCCATGGATTGCGGCGAGTACTTGCCGATGAACACGGAGCCCGCATTTGTCACCCAGGCCAGGTCACTTTCGCTGTCGACCGTCAGGTGCTCCGGTGCCAACCGGTTGGTGATGACATGCGTCTCTTCGACAGAGCCGCACAGGAAAACCGTCCCGCGTGCCTTCAGCGAAAACTTCGAAAGCTTGTTGCTTTTGCTTTGACGATCCGCTTCTCTTATCACCTGCTTCGCCAGCCTCTCGTTCGCCGTCACTAAGATGGCCAGCGTCTCCGGATCGTGCTCGGCTTGGGCCACCAGGTCCGCGGCGATATCCGCCGGGTCGCCTGTCTCACTGGTGACGGTGATCTCCGTCGGACCGGCGGGCATATCGATGCCGCACTCGGTTGACGCGATCACCTTGGCGGCTGTGACGTACAGGTTGCCGGGGCCGACGATCTTGTCCACCCGCACAATTGTCTCCGTGCCGTAGGCCAGCGCCGCCACGGCCTGCGCTCCGCCAATGCGGTACATCTCCGTCACGCCACTCAGGTGCGCGGCGGCCAGCGTCTCGCGTGCGGGCTTGGGACTGCACACCACGATGCGCGGCACGCGCGCCACCTGCGCCGGAATCGTCGTCATCAGCAGCGTGGAGGGCAGTGGATACCGCCCGCCCGGCACGTAGCAGCCCACTGACTCCAGCGGGCGGACGATCTGTCCCACGGTGACGCCGGGCGTGTTTTCGGTGGTCCACTCGTCCGGCTTCTGCTGCTCGGCAAAGCTGCGGATGTTCTCCGCCGCGGTCTGCATCGCCTGCTTCAGCGGCTCGGGCGTGGCGTTCCACGCATCCAGCATCTCGCCGGGAGTCACGCGCAGCGGCTGGTTCTCCTGCAAGGCATCGAATTTCCGCGCCAGCTTCAGGAGCGCCTTATCTCCGCCCTTGCGGACCGCCTGCATGATCTTGCGGACGGCAGGTTCCACCTCTGCCGTCTTTACCGCGCCTCGTTGCTCCAGCGTGGCAAGCAGCGCGTACGCTGCTTTTTGGTCTCGGCCTGTGGTTTTGATGATCTTCATCGTTGCTGCCTCGAGCATTGTTAGCGCGGGCCTTCAGCCCGCAGATACTTGGTGGTGCGGTACTGGGCCTGCGGCCCAGGCTATTATGTCGCGTGCCTTAGCCCGCTCATTCTTGTCAGCCTGGAAAGACCATAAAGAAGCCGCATAGTATAGCTACGCCGATTGCAAGCACAAGAGCAGCGCGTGCCTTGCCTTCCGTGCTGATTGCGAGTGACGCGATTGCGCTAGGTATTGCCACAAACACGCAAGCTGCTTCTCCCAG
>CAXUBG010000096.1:0-8162 GCA_964249285.1 uncultured Terriglobus sp.
TTCTTCACGATGCCGATCAGCAGGATGATGCCGATCAGTGCGATGACGGAAAGATTGGTGCCGGTGATGAAGAGCGCGAGGATGGCACCGACGCCCGCGGACGGCAGCGTGGACAGGATAGTGATGGGGTGAATGTAGCTCTCGTACAGCACGCCCAGCACGATGTAGACGGTAACCAGCGCGGCAAGGATCAGCAGGGGTTCGTTGGAAAGTGATGCCTCAAACGAGGCCGCCGTGCCCTGGAAGTCGGCATTGACGGAGAGCGGGATGTGCAGCTCTTTTTCGGCTTTGCGCACGGCGGAAACAGCGTCGCCGATGCTGTAGCCCGGTGCAAGATTGAACGACAGGTTCACAGCCGGAAATTGACCTTCATGCGAGATGGCAAGGGTGGCGGGCTTCTGCTCGAAGTGGGTGAACGCTGAGAGCGGTACCTGCGTGCCCGTTGCGCTCTTCACGTAAATGTTGTCCAGCTGGTCCGGGGTGCGCTGGTAGCGTGACCCGACCTCAAGAATCACGTGGTACTGGTTCTGCTGCGTGAACATGGTGGATACCTGGCGCTGCGCGAAGGCATCATCCAACGTGTCATCGATATTCTGGGGCGTGATGCCGAGCCGTGCGGCGGTGTCGCGGTCGATGACCAACGCGGCTTCCAGGCCTTCGGTGGTCTGGTCGGTGGCGACGTCAGCCAGCTGCGGCAGCGAACGGAACTTCTGCAGGATGCGATTCGACCAGTCGACGAGTTCGTCCGGGCTGGCGTCCTCTACAGAATACTGGTACTGTGTGCGCGCGGTACGGTTCTCGACGGTCAGGTCCTGCAGCGGCTGCATATACGCCTGGATGCCTTCCACCTGCGCCAGCTTGGGTTGGAGGCGGCGGATGATGTCCGTGGCAGAGGCTTTGCGCACTTCGCGGTCGTGCAGATTGATCTGAATACGCCCGGAGTTCAGCGTGTTATTGGTCGCGTCGATCCCGATGAACGACGAGAGCGAATCGACATCCGGGTCCTGAAGAATGACATTCGCGAGTGCCTGCTGCCGCTGGCTCATCGCTGGAAAACTGATGTCTTGCGCGGCGTCCGTGATCGCCAGGATCACACCCGTATCCTGCACGGGAAAGAATCCCTTCGGCACAATCAGGTACAGCACGAAGGTCAGAACAAACGTAGCGAGTGTGACCATGAGCGTGATGACCTGATGGCGCAATACCCATCGCACGCCAACGGCATACCTGGCGATCACCCAGTTGAAGAAATCCTCGGAAACTTTGTAAAAACGGCCTTTCTGGTCTTCGGGCGTGTGGCGGAGCAGCTTGGCGGCCATCATGGGCGTCAGCGTCAGGGAGACGACGGCGGAGACCAGGATCGTCACGGCAAGCGTAACGGCGAATTCGCGAAACAGGCGCCCAACAATATCCCCCATGAAGAGCAGTGGAATGAGCACCGCAATCAGCGAGACTGTGAGCGAAAGGATGGTAAAGCCGATCTGCTCGGATCCCTTGAGAGCAGCATCCAGCGGCGTATCGCCCATCTCCAGGTAGCGGTCGATGTTTTCGACCATCACGATGGCGTCGTCCACGACGAAACCGGTCGAAATGGTGAGGGCCATCAATGACAGATTGTTAAGCGAGTAGCCCAGGAGGTACATTACCCCAAACGTGCCGACAATCGAGAGCGGCACCGCAATGGAAGGAATGATGGTGGCGCGCCAGGACCGCAGGAAAAGAAAGATGACGATGACCACCAGAACAATGGTCAGCATCAACTCAAACTGCACGTCCGAGACGCTGGCGCGGATGGTGCCGGTGCGATCTGTCAGCGTCTCCAGTTTGACCGACGAAGGCAGCGTTGCCTGCAGCTTGGGCAACAGAGCCTCAATCCGGTCTACGACCCCAATGATGTTGGCACCAGGCTGGCGCTGGATGTTGATGATGACGGCAGGGCTGGTATAGGCGGGTTGGTCAGCGGTTGCGGCACGCCCCATCCACGCTGCCTGAAACGCGTTTTCCGCCGCGTTGTTCGCGGTGGCCACGTCGGACAGGCGCACCGGCGAACCGTTGCGGTAGGCGACGATGACGTTCATGTAATCGCCTGCGCTGAGCAGTTGATCGTTGGCACCGATGGTGTAGCTCTGGTGTGTGCCGTTGAGATTGCCCTTGGCCTGGTCGACGTTCTGTGTGGCAAGCACCGTGCGAATGTCTTCAAGCGACAGGCCGTAGCCAGCCAGGGCCGTCGGGTTCGCCTGGATGCGAACGCCGGGCTTCTGTCCGCCCGCGATCGAAACAAGCCCAACACCCGACAGTTGCGAAATCTTGTTGGCAAGAATGGTGTCGGCCAGGTCCTCGACTTTCGTCAGGGGCAGCGTGTCGGAGGTGAGCGCGAGCGTCAGGATTGGTGAGTCCGCCGGGTTGACCTTGTTGTAGATCGGCGGATTGGGCAGGTCCTTGGGCAGCAACTGCTGGTCGGCGTTGATGGCGGCCTGCACGTCCTGCTGCGCGACATCGATGGACTCCGACAGGCTGAACTGCAGGGTGATGATGGAGCCTCCCCCCGAAGACACGGAAGTCATCTGTGTCAGGCCGGGGATCTGACCGAACTGACGTTCCAGTGAACCAGTGACCGCGGAGGTCATGACGGCGGGCGATGCGCCGGGATAGTAGGTTTGCACCTGAATGGTGGGGTAGTCCACCTGGGGCAGCGCGGAGACCGGCAATTGCGTGTACGCTACGGCTCCCGCCAGCAGGATCGCGATCATCAGCAGGGCAGTTGCAACCGGGCGAAGAATGAATGGCCGTGACGGACTCATGCGCTGGAACTCCGGTAATGCCTACGGATTGGTAGTTTCGGGCCGCCTGCGATGGCCACTTGCATCAGGCGTCGCGCCGGTCGCGCCCGCACCCCTGTCTCTCTTGCCGGCATGGAGGCCGGCTGTGCCGTTCGGATCCCCAGCAGCTCCACGCGGATGCTGCGTGCCGCCGCTGGCGGCGGCAGGGTCCAAGTCCGAACTGCGCCCGTTGCTGAACGCGTTGGCATTGGGGTCGGGGTTGCTGGTCGCGGCCGCGCGTGCCTGCCGTGCCGCCTGTGCGTCGGTTGACGGCCGTGGAATAACACGGCTGCCTTCCTGGAGCTTTTCCTGACCGTCGGTGACCACCTGCTGGCCGGCCTGCAAGCCGCTGCGAATGACCACGTCCGTGCCCTGTGTGCTGTCCACGGCGACGTTCACCACGTGAACGGGGTAGTTCGCTTGGGGTCCGCCACCGCCACCACGGCGAGCGCCGTCACCTGTACCAGGTCCACCAGCCGGATTGGAGGGGACGTCCGTAGGGGTTCCACCCCCGTTGGTGGAGGCCGCAGTGTTGCCGCCTCCGCCGCCGCCCACTGGCGATGCATTGCTCGCCGCAACTGTGCCGCCAGACGCTGCCGTATTCGCCGCTGTCCCGCTTCCTCGACGGGAAGTGGCACCAGGGGCCCCGCTGGCGGCGGGCATCTGCGGCTTGCTGCGATCAATCACGTAAACAAAGGAGCCACTGTTGCCCGTCTGAATAGCCGCCGCCGGAATGACCAGTGAGTTCGCCCGATTCTCCAGAATCAGGTGAATGTTCACAAACTGGTTAGGATACAGTTCGTTTTCCGCGTTGTCGAAGACGGCCTTCAGCTTCGCCGTTCCAGTGGTCGTGTCGATCTGGTTATCCACGGTCAGCAGCGAACCGGTCGCGAGCTTGGTGGTGTTGGCGCGGTCCCACGCCTCCGCTACGAGCTTGTGCCCTCCACGCATGTGCTCGAACACTTGCGGCAGTTGATCTTCCGGCAGCGTGAAAATCACGGCGATGGGCTGCACTTGCGTGATGACGACCAGTCCAGAGGCACCTGCCGCTGTCACGATGTTGCCAACGTCCACCTGACGAAGGCCGACGATGCCGTCGATTGGTGAGGTGATACGGGTATAGTTCACGTTGACCTGCGCCTGCTGAATGGCGGCCCGGTCGGCCGCGAGCGTACCCACAGATTGGCCTGCGGTGGCTTCCTGCGTCTGGGTCGATTCCTTGGAAACCACGCCAGCCGCATAGAGCTGGTCGTAGCGCTGCGACTGCACGGTCGCCAGTGCCGCGTTAGCCTGGTCGCGGGAAAGATTGCCCTGTGCTACAGCCAGGGTCGCCTGGTACGGGCGTGGGTCAATCTCGATCAGCAACTGACCCTGGTGAACGCGCTGGCCCTCCTGAAAATTGACCTTCGTGATCTGGCCGTCCACGCGGCTCTTCAACGTCACCGTGTTGTAGGCGGTAACAGTGCCAAGCGCTTCGAGCGAGATGGGGATTGTGCGGCGGGTCGCGACGTCGAACGCTACTGGAGTGATCTGCCCAGCCGCGCCGCGCCGTCCACCGCCAGCCCCCCCTGGACCGCCCTGCGCTTGCGGCTGTCTGGTCACAATGCGATACACCACGAATGCAATGGCGGCAACCGCCAACAGCAGCAGAAGAACACGCGGCCACGGGGAGCGCTTGCGCGGCGGTTCTTCAAAGGCGGGATGCTGGGACGCGTCATTCGGCAAACCGGTTGACGCAGGTGATGCGTGCTCCGGCAGCGCGGGCGTCTCGGGCGATGAGGAAACAGCGTGCTCGCTGGCGATAGGCGACATGATCTGCGGCGGACCGTCCTATGTATCGTTGAACTGAAAAATGGCGTGCACGCAAACGCACCGGATGGCCGCGCACATCACAGTTAGACTACAGGGAATGACGGATCACCACAGCAGGATGTTTCGCGTCGCTTTGCCGCGGTGAAGATTGCCGTCTGCTCATCTGCGCTCTCTATAATGGCTCTGCACGGCTCCAGGAGGACGACTGGCCGCAGTAAACAGCACGATGCCGGAGAGCGAGAGAGGCTTGCTGGACCGCGATGCCGCCGGTGGACGCGTGGACCAAACGCCCTTGTGTGTCGACCTGGATGGAACGCTGGTCAAGAGCGATACGCTGCTGGATGCAGTGCTGCTGCTCGTCCGCCAGCAGCCGCTCTCGCCGCTGCAATGGCCGTCGTGGCTGCGCAAGGGCAAAGCGGGCTTCAAACATGAAGTGGTGAGCCGCGCCGTTGTGGAGGTGGAGCACCTGCCATACAACCAACCGCTTCTGGCCTACCTCCGCGAAGAACGCGCGCGCGGGCGGCAGATCTTTTTGGCTACGGCTGCGGACCGTGCGCTGGCCGATCGCGTGGCGGCGCACCTCGGCATCTTCAGCGGCGTGTTCGCGTCCGATGGCACGCACAATCTGGCGGGTGCCAACAAACTGCGTGCCTTTCAGGAGCGTTTTCCCGCAGGCTTCACCTACATCGGCAACGCCATGCCTGACCGGTCGCTGCTGCGGGCCAGCCATCAACCGATGGTGGCGAATCCACATGCGAAGCTGAGCCGGGCGCTGCTCCGCGACAACACCCAGATAGCGCGTGAGTTCCACGACCGCAAGTCTTCCGCGCGAGTGCTGCTGAAGGCGATCCGCCTGCATCAGTGGTCAAAGAATGTGCTTGTTTTCCTGCCCGCGCTGCTGGCTCATAGCCTGTCGCCGCGCAGCCTGCTGCAATCGGCGATGGCGTTTCTTTCGCTGTCGTTTTGTGCCAGCGCTACCTATCTGATTAACGATCTCTTGGACATTGAGGCGGACCGCAGGCACCCTCGCAAGCGCCTCCGGCCGTTTGCCGCGGGTGATTTGTCGCCGGTTGCCGGTGTCGTGGTCATCCTCGGCTTTTTTGCAATTGCGCTCCTCCTGGCCGTTTTGCTGCCATACCTGTTTCCACCGCTGGGTGCCTTCGGTACTGGCTTTCTGCACCAGCGATACCAGTTCCTGCTATGGCTGACGGTGTACACCATCACGACTCTGTCGTACTCGTTTGTCCTCAAGCGGGTCACGCTGGTGGATGTGCTGGTGCTTAGTGGCTTGTACACCGTCCGCATCCTTGCCGGGGCGTCCGCAACGGGCGTCGGTGTATCGGCGTGGCTCGCGGCGTTCTCTATCTTCTTCTTCCTGTCGCTTGCCTATGTCAAACGCTTTTCAGAACTCGCGCTCTTGATCGAGAGCGGACGCACCAAGGCCAGCGGGCGCGGTTACGTGATCAGCGATATAGAGCAGTTGCGTTCCTTTGGCACGGGCAGCGCGTTTGCCAGCGTAGTTGTCCTGACCATGTACATCTCCAACCTGGACGCGGCGCACCTGTATTCGCACGTCTTCCGGCTGTGGCTGCTGGTGCCGGTGCTGCTGCTCTGGATCAGCCGCGTATGGTTGCTGGCCAGCCGCGGCGAACTGCATGAAGACCCGGTGGTGTATGCGATTACGGACCGGCGAAGCTGGCTGCTGGGGGCGGTTTCGGCGGCCATTGTGTGGTCCGCGCTGTAGAATGACGGAACGCATGAGAGGGTACGCGATCGTCTTTGAACATACCTCGACTGGTTGGAGTGCGTATGCGCCCGGTCTGCCGGGACTTGGCGTGGCGGGTGCCTCGTACAGCCGAACAAAGCAACTGCTCCGTGAAGGCATCGATTTCCATATCGAAGGCCTGGTTGGGGATGGCGATTCCGTTGCTGAACCCGTAGCGTGTGCCAAGGCGCGGCCCGTATCTGCATGAGCGCAGACGCACAGTACAGCCTTCCTGATCTGACCGGAGCGTCCGACGAGGAAATTAAGTCAGCTTTTGACCGCATCCGGGCAGCGTTCGATGCTGAAGCGCGGTTGTTGGAATCTCCCGCGCACATCGAGGCATTCCGCGTGCGGTGGTTTGGCGACAAAGCAGGTCTTATCAACAAAGGCGCGGCGCGATGGGTCCCCCTTGCCAAAGACAAAGCAGGTGTGGGAAACGCCTTCAAGGCCTTGAACCTTTCTGTTCGAGAAAAGTTTGCTGAACTGCCCGGCAGAGTGGAGGCGTCACCGCAGTTCGTCGAACAGGTGCAGCACTCTCCACTTTCGCCTGCCGGTCATTCACAGCGCATCGATATTTCACTGCCCGGCACGCGCCGCAGCATTGGCGTGGAGCATCCGCTGACGCGGACCATGCGCGAGATGACGGCGGTTTTTGCCGCGCTTGGATATTCCGTTGGCACCGGACCGGAAGTTGAGACGGATTTCTACAATTTCGAGGCGTTGAATTTTCCCCCGAATCATCCCGCGCGCGACACGCAGGACACGCTGGTCGTGGCCGGCCAGGAGGGTAAGCCGCTGCGTGAACGCCTCCTGATGCGGACGCACACCTCGCCCGTGCAGATTCGCAGCATGGTGGCGGACCCGCCGCCGCTGCGTCTCGTCGTTCCCGGCAAGGTGCACCGTAACGACGAGAGTGACGCCACGCACTCGCCCATTTTTCATCAGGTGGAAGGCTTGTGCGTGGACACGGATATCACGTTCAGCGATCTGAAAGGCACGCTCGACCATGCCATGAAAGCTTTCTTTGGGTCGAGCGTGAAGACGCGCTTCTTCCCGTCGTTTTTTCCGTTCACTGAGCCGAGCGCGGATGTGCAGATTTCCTGCCCATTTTGCGGTGGCAAGGGCTGCCGCAAGTGCAAGCACTCCGGCTGGATTGAACTGCTGGGCTGCGGCATGGTCGACCCGGCTGTCTTCGCCGCGGTGGACGCACGCCGCATCGAAAACGGCCTCGATCCAGCGTACGATCCGAAGAAGATCAGCGGCTTCGCCTTCGGCATGGGTGTGGAGCGCATCGCCATGATGAAATACGGCGTAGGCGATATTGGGCAGTTCTACTCTGGCGATATGCGCTTCCTGAGTCAGTTTGCATGAGAGGAGCAGCGGGCCAGCTAATGAGCGAGTCAGCGAGTCAGCGTAGTCCCCGGACGCGGCATTATCGCGATCTGATTGCATGGCAGAAGGCGATGGTTCTGGCGAAGGAGGTGTATAAGCTGACCGACAGGATGCCTCCAGATGAGCGATTCGGTCTAACTGTGCAGATGCGCCGTTCGGCAGTAGCGGTACCCAGCGACATCGCGGAAGGTCATGGCCGTCTCAGCGACCGTGCACTCCGCATGTTTCTGGGAAATGCACGCGGGTCCCTCTACGAATTGGAAACGCAAATACTGCTTGCTGCGGATCTTAACTATGTTAAACGCGACGACGCGGACGCGGTGCTTGCCTCAAGCAGTGAAGTGGCGCGAATCTTGCACGGACTCCTAAGAACG
>CAXUBG010000096.1:8172-9944 GCA_964249285.1 uncultured Terriglobus sp.
CGCGGGGGTCGTTGTTCGAGCTTGAAACGCAGGTTTTGCTTGCCGCCGACATGAGCTTCGCAAAGCGCGAAGATGCCGATGCAGTCCTTGCGCAGTCTTCCGAAGTCGCGCGCATCCTGAACGGCCTACTCAAAACACTGGAGGTTGATGAGGAGCAGGCAGCTAACTCGCTGACTCGCTGACTCGCTGCATTTCTCATGAACATTCTTTCCAAATGGCTGCGCGACTATCTGCCCGCGCTTGACGTTTCCGACCGGCAGCTTGCCGATGACCTGACGCTGCGCGGCATCGCCGTCGAGGGTGTCCATGCGTTGCCGGATGGCGGCTCTCTGTTCGAAATGGACGTCACGACTAATCGCGTCGATGCAATGAACCACTACGGCATCGCGCGCGAGGCGGCGGCGATCTACGGCGTCCCGCTGCTTGCGCTGGAGGACCGGCGCGTTCTTCATGCCGAGGTGGGTGATGCCGCTGGAGGCGTGCTGCCTTCCCTAGCCCGTGATGTGCACCTCGAAGACCAGCATGGCGGCCCGGGATTTCCGGTGCGCATTGATGCGGAAGACCTCTGCGGGCGTTTCACCACGCAGGTCATTCGAGGTGTCCGCATCGGGCAGAGCAGCGGCATTGTGGCGGAGCGCTTCGCCCAACTCGGTCAGAAGATGATTTCCAATGCCGTGGACGTGACGAACTACACGTGGCTGGCCATGGGACATCCCACGCACGTCTTCGACCTTGGCACGATCGAGGGAGGGATCGTGGTACGCCGGGCGCGCGACGGGGAAGAGATCAAACTCCTGGACGGCAGCGAGAAGGTATTGACCGCCGGTGACCTTGTGATTGCCGACGAGGTGAAGGCGTTGAGCCTGGCCGGCGTGATGGGCGGGTGGAACTCTCGCGTGACCGAGGCCACGACGGACATCCTGGTGGAAGCAGCGTGGTTTGACCCGGCGGCGATCCGCGCAAGTTCGCGGCGGCATGGTTTGCACACGGACGCGTCGCACCGCTACGAGCGCGGCGCGGATCTGGGCGCGTGCGCGGTGGCGAACCGCCTGGTGACGCGCGGTGTCCTTGCGGCGTGCGGCGGCACTGCGGCGGGCGAGATGACAGATGTTCGCGTGTTTGCGCAGGAAGCACGCACGACGCACCGTCCGCATGTGCTGCTGTCCGCCGGACAAGCGCAGCGCCTGCTTGGAACGACTCTGGACGAGGGAAGCGCTGGCCATCTGGTGCCGCCGGAGATGATTGAGCAGTACCTCCAGGCGCTTGGCTGCCATCTCCGTCCCGCGGCTGAGCCGGGCAGCTATGAGGTGACGTTGCCGGGTTGGCGGCTTGATCTGCATCGCGAGATCGACCTGATCGAGGAGATTGCGCGCGTATACGGCTACAACCGTTTCGCGGACACGCTGCCGAGTTTCTCCGGCGGTGTGACGGTTCTGCCTGATGCCGCAAAGGAGGAGGCGGTGCGCACGGCGCTGCGATCGATGGGGTGGAACGAGGCAATCAGCAGCACATTCTGCAGCGAGGACGACGCGCGGCGGTTTTCGGCGACGGGTGAAAGCGGCGTACCGATGGGCAATCCCCTCAGCGCGGAAGCGGGCATGTTGCGCCCTTCTTTGCTGCCCGGCATGACCGGCATGTTGCAGCTGAACGGCACGCGCGATGTGAAGTCGGTGCGGCTGTTTGAGTACGGCACCGTATTTACCGGGTCAGCCGAGGCGGTGGTTGAACACCCCTCGCTTGCCATGGGAGCGTACGGCGACGCGGCTGTGACA
>CAXUBG010000096.1:9954-11238 GCA_964249285.1 uncultured Terriglobus sp.
GCTGTGACACGGACGGTTGCGGCGCCGGATGCGCTGTTCTTTGAGGTCAAGGGTGCCGTCGAGGAGCTGCTTTCACGCTTTGCCGCAGGCACGGTAACGTACTCCGGCGCGGACTTGCCGGCGTGGATTGCGCCGGGACGGGGAGCGGCTCTGTTGCTCGACGGAAAAGCCGCGGGTTTTCTGGGAGAACTGTCCAACCCGGAACGCGAACGGCGCAAGCTGCGGGAGACGGCCGTGGCCGCTGAAATTGATCTGCCTGCGCTGTATGCCTATGGATTGCATCAGCCATTGGCGCAGGAGCCGTCACGCTTCCAGGCTGTGGAGCGTGACCTGTCCTTTTTCTTCCCGGATGCGGTGCGCTGGGCAGATGTGGAGGGAGCGCTGCATAGCCTGGGAATCGCGGAGATGGTGTCCCTGGAGGCGGTGGAGATCTACCGCGATCCCAAGGGCAAAGCGGTGGTGCGCGGTGAGTACTCCTTGCTGCTGCGCATGATGTTTCAGTCGCACGAGCGCACCTTGCGCGACGAAGAACTGACGCGCTGGCAAGATGAGGCGATTGCAGCACTGGTGAAGCTTGGGGGAAGGCACCGGGCCGTCTGACACTGTGGCGATTGATGTGTTCAGGCGAGCCAGACGCCGTTTACCGGACAGCTCCGGATGCAAGCGGGGCAGCGGGAACGCGCAAACGCGCTGCTTCGTCTGTGGTGCATCATAGAATTCATGCCGCAGAAGCGCCTGCTGAACACGCCCCTAGATGTACCGCACACTGCTGAAATCACTGTTGACGGACGCACGGTTCCCGCGGGTGAAGGTGAACTGCTGGTCGAGGTGCTGAATCGCGCCGCGGCGATGGCCAATCTCTCCATTGCGGATGCCGATTTCCACGCTGAGGGCAAGAAGCTCAGCCCGGGTGAGCGCCGGGCGTTACAGGAGAACACGGCTTTTGGGAATGGCCATAGTTCATCGCCGGAGGAGTATCCAGGCACATCGCCGGAGTCGTCGCGTGAGCACCACCACGGTGACTTACGGTCTGTGCCGCAGATCTGCTACATGGCGCAGATGGGGCCGGTGCAGACCTGCGACACGTGCATGGTGGACGTGGATGGCCGGATGGAGCGGGCGTGTGCCACGGAGGTGAAAGCGGGCATGCGTGTGCTGACCGTGAGCGATCGCGCGGACCGGGCGCAGCGCGAGGCGATGGACCGCATTCTGCAGAATCATGACCTGTACTGCACGGTGTGCGACAACAACAACGGCAACTGCACGATCCACAACACCGTGGGC
>CAXUBG010000097.1:0-11196 GCA_964249285.1 uncultured Terriglobus sp.
GCGACGAGCTACCCGAACGGCGGCTGTCCGTCGATTTACGCAGCGGTGCACCTGTTCTGCTTCCAGAGCTTCCGCCAGACGTTCGGCAGCGTGCCGGAGACGCGCTTTCACACGGCCGAGATCAGCATGTTCGGGAGTGACGCATGGCGCGTGACACCTCGCCTGCGGGTGACCCTGGGCGCACGGTATGAGTACAACCGCCTGCCTCCCCCGCAGCACCCGAATGCGGCGCTGGATGCCGTGCTGACGCGGGTCGCGAACGGGTTCGCGGCAACAGGAGCAACGCCATCGGACACCAACAACCTGGCACCACACGCGGGCATCGCGTATGCGCCAGGGCAGCGCACCGTGCTGCGGCTGGGCTACGGCTACCACTTCGGACGGGTGCCCGGGCGCACCCTGCAGGCGGCACTGGAGAACACGGCGGGGCCGGCCGGCCAGTCGCGGCTGCGCCTTACGCCAAGTACCGTGATCGACCCGGCGTGCGCCTCCGCGGGAACAAACTTCGGCTATCCCGCAACGTATACCTGTTCGCCATTTGGAGCGGTCGCGGAGAACGCGGCCACGGTGTTTGCGTACGGCTTCCAGGCACCTGCAGTGCAGACCGCTGAAGTGTCGGCTACGCGGGAACTGGGACGGAACACGACGCTGAGTGCCACTTATGTCCTCGCGTTGATGCGGCAATTGGGCAATACCGTGGATCTGAATGTAGCCCCTTCCACCTCGCGCATCGCATTTCAGATTGTGCGCAACGGTGGTGAGCCGGGAGCGCAAGGCGGTCAAGTCTTTAACGTGCCGCTGTACACCGCACGGCGCTCGACGGCGTATGGGCCGGTAACGGCGCTTCTTTCAAACGGAACCGGCACCTACAACGCATTGGCTCTACAGGTTGAAAGGCGGGCGGCCCGTGGGTTGACCGGCCGGCTGTCGTGGACGTATGGCAAGACGCTGGACACCATCCGGAGCACGGGCGCGACGCCGAATGAAAATGCACAGTTCGATCCGTATGACCCGCTGTATGACCGTTCGCCATCCAACTTCGACCGGCGGCACCGGATCGTCGCGGGTGCGGTCTGGGAGCCCCGTCTGCAAGGCAGCGAGAGGGCGCTGCGAGCGGTGGCGAATGGATGGAGCGTGTCGCCGGTCCTGCTGTTGTCGAGTGGCAGACCCTACAGCTATCGCATCGTGGGCGGAACGGCGTTGGCCGGCGGGCGCTACAGCCTGAACGGATCGGGTGGAGCGACCTATCTGCCGTCGGTAGGACGCAATACGCTGCGGCTGCCATGGACGGAGAGCGTAGATATGCGGGTGTCGCGCGTGTTTGGGTTCGGCGAGGCGGCGCGGCAGGACCGCTGGCGTGTCCGGCTGAGTGCGGAGGCCTTCAATCTGCTGAATCACGTGAACGTGACAGGCGTGGAGCAACGCGCCTTTCTCACCGGGACCGCCGCCGCGGGAGTCACGCCGCTTCTTTTTCAGGATACGGCGGCGATTGCGGCGGAAGGTATCTCGCGGCACGCGTTCGGAACGCCGATCAGTTCCTCCGACAGCCCGGCGCGGGAGCGGCGCTTGCAGGGCGGGGTGCGGCTGGAGTGGTGACCGGCGAGACGTAAGCACTCACGATGGGTGTTCCGCGTTCGTTCAGCGGGACGAGATTTCCCTTTCGCTTTCCGCCGCTGCCGTCTATGCTTCGTGGGCAGCAGCCCATACGCCTGGAAGGAACACGGAATGGCAACCATCACACTTACCGACACGGCTGGCCTCACAGCGGCGTTGCAGATCAATGACGACTCGTTTCTGGCTAAGGCCGGTCTCCAGAAGCTGGTTGCGGACGCGAAGAGCGTCATCCTGGAGTTCGGCAAACCTGCCGGTCAGGCGATGCTTAAGGAGGTTGAATTGGGACCTGCGTTCACCTCACCGGATCTGCTAAGCAGCGGGCCGTGGACGCTAAAACTCGCAGCAGGCATCCTGCCCGAATTGACGGTGGCCACCGCCAAAGACGGTACGCTGTTCGGAACGGACAAGGTTTCGCCCGCTATTACTATCGAGCCTAATCAGGCGTGGGTCAGCTTCAAGGTTGCCGTCAACATCAGTGCGGCGGCTTCGGCGACGGTGAATGCCTTCGGCGTGGCAGTCAAGGCGAATAGCGCCATTGCGTGCACCACCTTTGCGCTTTCTCCGGTTGCTGGACAGCCCGCGCCCACGCTGCGCGATGCCTTTGCCGCCTGCCTGAGCGATTACTCTGTCGCAACAGGACACGACGCTATCCGCAAGCAACGTACGGGCACGATCAATCAGACGGAGATTTCGGGATCGCTCACTTTGAAAGCGACTGTCGCGGTACCGTGCACGCTGAACGCGCTTGCCGCGGCAGACGTGCCGTTACACACAACGGTCAGCGTGCAGCCGGACGTTACAGCACAGGTGTCCGGTACCGTAAAGGTCTCAGGCGACTTTATCTTCCGCTCGCACAAGCTCTCGGACACTGAAGTGCGGATTGGTATGTACAAAAAGCGCGGTATCAGCCTCGCAGCCACGTTTACAGCAGGTGCGGGACTTGAAGGAGAGGCCGGCAGTACAGATGTACTCGGAACGATCCTGAACCACGCACTGCCCGGGATCGACCTGGTCAAGGTTGGCCTTCACGATGCGGCGAGTGGGCAACTCAACGCACAGGCTGCGGCACTCAACGCAGCCATCAAGGACAACATCGACGGCACCCTGACCGCGCAGGTGAATGCGTGCTTCTCCTCGGCACTTACGAATCAGGCTGCCGTGGTGTACACCGTTCGCCTGGAGGAGGGTGATACGGCAGCAACCAATGGAGCACTCGATCAAGCACTTGGTGGCAACTGGAGTGCTCTGGCGCATCTGGGAAATGCAACGCGTGACGGCGCTCTCACCGTAGATACAGTAGAGAAAAAGGGCTCTCTCACGCTGAACCTTTTTGGCGTCTATAGCGCAACGGCAGTCTCGGATTACATTAAGTCCTGCACAGTTCTGGTCGACCCCACAGGTCAGGTCAGTCTGGTGAACAGTACCGAAACCAGCCGCATTCGCGCCTCCGCGGCACCGTACGCTTCAGATACGAACAAACTCAGAAAGGCATTGCTGGACGACTTTGTCTGCACCGCGACCTACGCGGCGGTCGCGGGTGCGTTGCAGCTGCAGTTGTCCGCCAACCAGTTCTACCTGAGCTATCAGCAGACCATGAATAGCCGTGACATGAAGCGTAATGTCCTGATCGGCTACGCGCTGAATACTGTACCAAAGGGCGCGATGAACGATGTGCTCAGCGCAAATGCCGCCCTGACCCATGCGTGGGTAGACGCGGCAATCCGCTACAACCAGCAGGCGCTGCTGAACGTCTTTTTCTCGGATCCGGTTGCAATGCAGGCGCGCCTGGAACCTGCTTTCGAAGATGCCGGACGCAAGGCACTGACCTCCCTCCTTGATCCGGAGGATGCGGATGACAGAACGCGTCTTCGCGCGCTGGAGGATGACACGTGGCAGCAGATGAGCGCACTTGGCAACACCGCCCAGTTCGGAAAGATATCGCAGTTCAAAGGGTTTGCTCCGTATCAGGTGGACCAGATCGCCAAAGACTGGGAATGCATCCGCTGGTGGGCGCCCGTCATCGCAACGGTTGGTCCCGTCTTGCGGGACACCCTGCAGGCCGTCAAGAACACAACGGCGCGTGATCCCACGAACGATCCTAGGGTCATGCAGGAGCAGAAGCGCCTGGCGGAGGTACTGGGCGCTGTAACCCGCGCTTCCTCACCGGCTTTCATCGGCACTCCAGGGTGGAGCGAAGCGGTCATGTTCACGCTCAGCCAGCAAACGGGCACGGCCACGATGGAGTTCGTCTGGGACAAGAACCGGAGAGCCTTTCCCGCCTGATGCACGGGTCCTGTCATACAGGCTTGACCTGAACACCTGAGGGGCATGCCTGGGCAGCGATTCAATCAAAGTAGACTCCGGCAACAGCACCCGGTGAGACGCCCGTCTACACTGAAAAAGGTGGCTGACCTCGCCGAACTACCCTTGCCCCAGCCCGGCCCCGGAGCACCCGCGGAAGTCGAAGGAAAGATGCGGCCCATTACGGCGGGAAACCGGCCACTCACCGCTCCGAACTTTTACCTTACCTCCCGTCAGCCGCTTCGCCCCTCCGTCATCATCTTTGCCGCCCTAGTGGCCGTGGGCTCGATCTGTATCATCGCGTATGCCCTGGGCCGCGGTGGCCATGCGCGCCTGCCGAACGGCGGTGAGTCCGCCGCCCGTAACGCGGGAGCCGCGGGCGGCGCTACCCCCGCAGACGATGACAAAGATGATCCGTCGCAGGTTGACGTGATCGCGCTGGGCGATCCGGCCGATGCTCCTACTCCCGCGCACAGGGGAGATCACTACAGCAGCGTTCACCCGACCATCCTGATTCACCTGCCACGCTTCGGCGAACGGGTGGGTCTAATTCCTGACACTCCTTCGGGTCACCTGCTGTACGGCTGGCTTGCCGCATTCAATCAGGCGCGCCCGTCCGCGCTTGCCGGTGCGCTGCCGAACGGCGCCACTGCATCGACAGTCGCCGCACAAATCGACCTTCGGCAACAGACCGGCGGCTTCGAACTGCTCTCCGCGAAAGAGATAGAGCCCGGTATCCTCGTCTTCCGGCTGCGCGACCAGACACCGTTAGCGGGCGAGGTCCTGGGCACGCTGCAGATGCGCCCAAAGTCCGATCCTGCGGAGATTGGAAGCTTTAGCCTGCGCGCCATTCCGCCAACTCTCCAGGACGCGGCTACCGGGGCCGGTTCCCGCTTGGCAGTGACGCCGCACTGAACCAGCGTCATTCAAGCTGAACAGTCGAGTGCGGCTGAACCGGAGCGTGACAGCTCGATCCGATTGGCTCTCCCTGCAATTGGGTGAGGGTTGCGGCGGCGCGGCGAGGCGCTTAGCCTAGAGGACATGGCAGAGCATCCCGCAGGTGATCCCCGCATCGGCGTGACGAATAACGAAAGAGCTGAGACCAAGCATTTGGTGCAGCCCTATAGCGATGCGCCCGTGGTGGACGAAACGTCTGACCGGGCGTGTGCGTTTTGCGGCAATACGGGATTCAGGCGGTCGCGGCTGCGATTTACCGACCTCTTGCAACTGGTGATGCTGAAGCTGCCGGTGCGGTGCGTGCGTTGCGGGCAGCGGCAACATGTTGCGCTTAGCGTCGCGGCGGCGGCGCAGGCGGCGAAGGCACAGACCATCGGGCCTTCGCCGGATAAGCCCGGCAGCTGGAAGAAGTTTACGGAAGATGCGCCCAGCACTCTCCTCCATGCCCGGCCGGCGACGACTGCCGCCGTGCCCGTGGCGGAACGCCTGGATGATGCGTTTAAGCCGGGTCCCCCCGCGCACCTGGGAACTACAGAGCAAACCTTTCCCGCACCGGTTGGGGCCTTGGCACCGTCCGCGGAACGTCCAGCCGCTCAGCCGGTGAAGCCCACGTACAGCGCGGCGCCACCGGCGCGCACGCCGTCACGGCGCAGTGACGACAGCGGCATCTGGTAGAGCGGCGCTGCCGCAGACGCAGCGCTCACCGCTTGCCAGATTGCTGCTTCGTCTGCGGCCCGGTGCGGGGCAGACGGCGTATTCCGCATCGCTGCTGCTCATGGTGTCCGCCCTGCTGTCCGGATTGCTTGGACTGCTGCGCGGCAAGCTGATCGCGTATCTCTTCGGTGCGGGCCCGCAGGTGGATGCGTATACCGGCGCGTTCCAGTTGCCGGACACGATCTCCTATTTGCTGATCGGCGGTATCGCTTCTACCACCTTTGTGAGGCTGCTGACGCAATATGGTGCCGAGGGGCGCGAGGCGGAGGGCGACCGGGCGCTCTCCAACATCCTGAATGTCATGGCAGTGATTCTGGCCGTTGCGCTGGGAATCGCGGCGGTGTTTGCGCCTCTGTACGTGCGCTATGCCTTCCAGAACTTCGAGTCGCCCGAGACGGCGCGGCTGTGCGTGCAACTGACGCGGCTGCTCTTGGTGAATCAGCTGCTGCTGTTTGCCGGGGGCGTGTTTGGGTCGCGGCTGCTGGTGCGTAAGATCTTCCTGTTTCAGGCGATGCAGCCGCTGCTCTACAACCTGGGGATCATCGCGGGCGCGGTCTTGCTCCATGCGCGCATGGGCGTGTACTCGCTTGCGGTGGGAGCGGTGCTGGGAGCGTTTCTAGGATTCTTTCTGGTCAACGTCATCGGCGCGCGCTCAATTGGAATGCGATGGACGCCGGAATTCGATCTGCGGCATCCGGCGCTGCGGGAGTGGTTGCGGCTGAGTTTGCCGCTGATGCTGGGGCAGTCGCTGGTGACGCTGGACCCGTGGATCCGCAACCACTTCGCGGGCGAGGTACGCGGGGCGATTGCGCTCATGAACTACTCCCGGCAGCTGTTCAATGCGCCGATGAACATGATTGGACCGGCGGCTGGCGCGGCGTCGCTGCCGTTTTTTGCCTCGTTGTGGTCGGCGGGCGATGTTGGGAGGTTCAGCGCGGCGGTCAACCGGGCGGTCTCGCGTCTGCTGTCGGTAAGCCTGCTGCTCACTGCGTGGATGGTAGCCCTGGCCGGTCCGGTGGTGGATGTGGCGCTGCGTGGCGGCCGTTTCAACACGGCAGATGCGGCGGCTGCGGCGGATCTGTTTGTGCTGTTTGCGCTGTCGCTGGTCTTCTGGACGTCGCAGAACCTGTACGCGCGCGCCTTTTATGGTGCGGGTAATACGCTAACGCCGATGATCTCCGGGACGATTGTGACCATAGCTTCGCTGCCGCTGTATGCGGCGCTGTTTCATGGCGACGGTATTCGCGGTCTGGTGATCGCGTCGGACCTGGGGATTGCCGCGCACATGCTGGCGTTGGCGGTGCTGCTGCATCGCAAGCGGATGGTTAGCCTCGCGGAGATGAATTACCCGGAGCTGGGCAAGGCACTGCTGGCAGCGTGTCTGAGCGGTGTATGCGTGGCTGTGACGCTGCGGTCAGTGCCGCCGGGGAGCACGCATGTGGCCAATCTACTGCGGATCGTATTTGGCTCCGTGGTGTGGCTGCTGAGCGCATATGGCGTGTTGCTGGCCACGCGGTCTGACCTGCCCCACGCGATGTTACGGCGGAGAGCAAACGCGTGATCTACTTCATGACGACTGCCCGGCTTGGATTTCGCAACTGGACGGCAGACGATCTGCCGCTTGCAGTGGCACTGTGGACCAGCCCGGATGTGATGCGGCATATGGGCGGCGCCATGACAGAGGAAGCAGCCGCGGCGCGGCTTGCGCTGGAGATGGAGCGGCAGCAGCAGCTTGGCCTGCAGTACTGGCCGATGTTTCTGCTGGAGACGGGCGAGTTCGCCGGCTGCGCCGGTCTGCGGCCCTTCCATGATGCAGATGATGTGGTGGAGCTTGGCGTGCATGTGGCGCGGCCATTCTGGAGCGGCCGGTATGGCGAAGAAGCTGCCCACGCCGTGATCGGATGGGCTTGGCAGCACACGGCCGTTGCGGCGTTGATAGCGGGACATGGGCCGGAGAACGCCAACTCACAGGCGCTGATCGAGCGGCTTGGATTCCGGTACACGCACCATGAACCGTGGGGTCCGCAATCGCGAATGCACCCATATTACCGGTTGGAGCGGGCCTGAACTTCCGTGCGGGCTACAGGGGTATGCGTCGCAGACGCAGGGCGTTGGCGATGACAGAGACGGAGCTGAAGCTCATCGCGGCCGCCGCGATCATAGGATTGAGCAGGATGCCGAAGAACGGGTAAAGCACACCGGCGGCGAGCGGCACACCCAACAAGTTGTAGATGAAGGCGAAGAAGAGGTTTTGCCGGATGTTGCGCGTGGTGGCCTGGCTGAGGCGGCGCGCGCGGAGGATGCCGCGCAGGTCACCGCTGAGCAGGGTGATGCCCGCCGATTCCAGAGTCACGTCCGATCCGGTGCCCATGCCGATGCCGACGTTTGCTTGCGCGAGCGCTGGAGCATCGTTGACACCATCACCGGCCATGGCAACGAGTGCGCCTTGTTGCTGATACTTCTTCACGGCTTCAGCTTTCTTCTGTGGCAAGAGACCCGCCTGATAGGCGATGCCGAGCTCCCCGGCGACATGCCGCGCGGTGGTCTCGTTGTCGCCCGTCAGCATGACAATCCGGAGGCCCGCGGCCTTGAGTTCGTGGATCGCTGCGGGCGTGGAGGCCTTGATTGGGTCGCTGACGCTGATGAGTCCGGCGGCGTGGCTGTCCCTTGCGATCAGGATGACGGTTTCACCGCGTGTCTGCATTGCCTGGGCGTCTGTGAAAAGCGGACCGGGGTCGACACCGAGATCGCGCAGGAACTCCGCATTGCCGATCGCGATGTCCTTGCCGGAGACGCTGCCGCGGATGCCTCTACCGGGGACGGAGGTGAACTGCTGGACCTGTTGCAAAGCGAGATGCCTTGCTTGTGCCCCGTTGACGATAGCGGCTGCGAGGGGATGTTCGCTGCCGCGCTCTAAACTGGCCGCAAGTTGGAGCAGATGGTTTTGATCGATACTGGGCAGTGCAAGCACAGCAGCGATGGCTGGTTTGCCCTCGGTCAGCGTGCCGGTTTTGTCGACGAGCAGCGTGTCGACTTTGCCAAAGGTCTCGAGTGCTTCGGCGTTGCGGATGAGGACACCCGCGCCCGCGCCGCGACCCGTTCCGACCATGATCGCCATGGGCGTGGCCAGGCCGAGTGCGCACGGGCAGGCAACGACAAGCACCGCGACCGCGTTGACCAGAGCGTGCGCGAAGCGGGGCTGGGGACCGGCGAGATACCAAACGGCAAAGGTGACGAGTGCGGCAAGGATGACCGCGGGGACGAAGAAGGCGGCAACGCGGTCCGCCAGGCGCTGGATGGGAGCTCGGCTGCGCTGTGCTTCGCTCACCATGCTGACGATGCGCGACAGCAGCATGTCTGCACCGACGCGCTCCGATTGCATGATGAAGCTTCCCGTGCCGTTGAGTGTGCCACCGGTCAGGGCTGCGTTCACTATCTTTTCGACGGGCATGGGTTCGCCAGTGATCATGGACTCATCAACGGCGCTGGTGCCGTCGAGAACGATGCCGTCGACGGGGACTTTTTCTCCGGGGCGGACGCGGAGTTTGTCACCCGCACGTACCTGGTCGAGTGGGACGTCTGTCTCGTTACCATGCGCATCAATGCGCCGCGCCATGGCGGGGGCGAGCTCGAGCAGGGCACGGATGGCGCTGCCGGTTTGGTTGCGGGCGCGCAATTCCAGGACTTGCCCCAGCAGTACCAGCGCCACGATGACGACCGCCGGTTCAAAGTAAAGGGCGAGTTCGCCGCCTTCCGCGTGGAACGACGGCGGAAAGATCCCCGGCGCGATGGTTGCCACGGCGCTGTAGAGGTACGCGGTGCCGGTGCCCAATGCGATCAGCGTAAACATGTTCAAATGGCGGTTCACGATAGATCGCCAGCCGCGCACGAAGAACGGCCATCCGCACCAGAGCACGACGGGGGTGGCCAGCGCAAATTGGATCAAGACCCATGTCCGCGCTGAGAGCAGGTGCTGCAGCGGCATGAAGGGGAACACGGCGGAGATCATCAGTGCGAGCAGAGGAACCGCTAACGCGCTGCTGATCCAGAGCCGCCGTGTCATGTCCGCCAGCTCGGGGCTGCTTTCCGCCGTAGCGATGATTTCGCGCGGCTCGAGTACCATGCCGCACTTCGGGCAGCTGCCCGGACCTATCTGGTGGACGTCCGGGTCCATGGGGCAGATGTACTCGGACGGCTGCTGTGATGGGGCCGGTCCTGGCCTGACCGTTGGCTGGAGGTAGCGCTTTGGAGCGGCGGCAAACTTTGCTGCGCATGAGCGTCCGCAGAAGTAGTACGTGACGCTGTCGAAGGCCTGGTGGCCGGCTGCCTTTTCAGGCAGGATCATCATGCCACAGACAGGATCACGGACGAGTTCGGATGTTTGGGTATTCACACCTGGTTAGAGCGCGGAGGGCCATAAAGCGATGCGGCTGCCCGACTAAGCAGCCGCACTGATGGTGACTTGCCGTTCTGCCTGCCTTATTTGCCTGCGCGTGCTTTGCGGCGGGCTTCGATGGTGTCGAACTGCGCCTGGGTCATCTTCAGCTTGTCTGGGTTGGCCTTGACCCATGCCGCGAGCGCGTCGTATTTCCGAGTGTTCCAGCCACCTTCGAAGTCGGCACCATTCTTGCCCTGGCTGTTGAGATAGAAGTTGAAGGCATCTTCCAGGTTGGTGAACTCGGCGTTGGAGATGGCCTCCTCGGCGAGAATGGCGGGAATGAAGACGACACCATCGCGCTTGGCGAGAACTACGTCGCCGGGCAGCACCGTGGCGCGTCCGATACGGATGGGCGCGTTGATGGACGTTAGCACCATGTCCTTCCAGGCGGACGGGTCATATGCGCGGTAGAGGCCGTTGAAGTTGGGCAGCTCGCGGTTCTCTTCGGCGTCGCGGATGGCCGCGTCAAAAACGAAGCCGGTATGGGTGTGCGCGGCGATGCCGCTGCCCAGGTTGGAGCCGATCAGCGTGCCCTCAACGATCTTGCCGAAGCCGTCCGCGACGTAGACATCTCCGATCTGCAGCTCGTTGATGGGCCAGCTATTGTTATTGCCAAAGGCGATGCGCTTCTCCGCTTTGCCCTCCTCGGCGATGGCGCGGGCCATGTCTGGGCGCGAGGGCATGTACTGCGCCGTGAGGGCGCGGCCGGCGAACGGCTTTTCCGGGTGGAGCGCCTGGAAGCCGGTGTCGAACTGGCAGTCGTAGCCCTTGCCTCGGAGGTATTCCCAGATATCTTCGATGGAGACATCGAGGGCGCGGGTGAGCAAAGCATCCGGCACCTTGGGGCGGCCGTCGGGGAAGCGGTCGCCCTTCCACTCGGAGGTATAGAAGTTCATCTGGTCGTGTGACATTTTGACCTGGCTTAAAGCTGACAGAGAGCTGGCAAGCAGGCACGTGGCGAGCGCGGTTTTCAGGATGCGGTGCATGTGTTCTCCGTGCATAAGGTTCATGATGGCAAAAGAGCAAATCTGAACGCGAAGAACGCTAAGGTTTGCGCGAAGTACGCAACGAATCTCCCAGTACTTATCGAATCGGCCCGGGCGTTTCTTTCGGCACGATTCGCGTTCTTCTCGTTCTACCTTTGCGTGCTTTGCGTTCTAACTTTTACACTT
>CAXUBG010000098.1:0-4255 GCA_964249285.1 uncultured Terriglobus sp.
TGGAATCATGAAAGCTGTCGGTGACGGCCTAAGGGGCGAGAACGGTGGCGTTCTCCTCAGATCGGAAAGGAAGCTTCATGGAGCAGACAGTGTCCGACGCGCTGGTGTTTTTCGGTGCAACCGGCGACCTAGCGTACAAGAAAATCTTCCCTGCACTGCAATCAATGGTGAAGCATGGCAGACTTTCCGTTCCCGTCATCGGCGTTGCCAAGGCGGGCTGGACATTTGACCAGTTCAAGGCGCGTGCCATGGACAGCTTGCAGCAGCATGGCGGACTTGACGACGGCGCGTGGACAGTACTCAGCGGTTTGCTGCGGTATGTCGACGGAGACTACTCCGACCTCTCTACATTTCAAGAGCTTCGCACGCAGCTTGGTCAGGCCGCACACCCGGCGCACTACCTTGCAATTCCGCCCATGTTGTTCGGCACCGTAGTGGGGCAGCTCGTGAACTCCGGCTGCGCCCATGGATCGCGCATCATTGTGGAAAAACCGTTTGGCCGTGATCTGGCGTCGGCTCAGGAACTCAACCGGGTTCTGCACGCCGCCTTTGATGAGTCCGCAATCTTCCGCATCGATCACTACCTGGCGAAAGGCTCCGTTCATAACCTGGTAGCTTTCCGGTTTTCTAACGCCATCATCGAGCGGCTTTGGAATCGCGACCACATTGAGAGTGTACAGATCACCATGGCAGAAGACTTCGGCATCCAGGGCCGCGGCTCGTTCTACGACGCGACCGGGGCCATACGCGATGTGGTTCAAAATCACATCTTTCAGGTGCTCTCGAATCTGACGATGGATGCACCTGCACGGAATGACAGTGAGTGCTTGCGTGATGAGAAGGCCAAGGTTTTGAAGTCGATCTCGGCGATCAAGCCCGAACATCTTGTTCGTGGCCAGTTCGAGGGCTACCTTGACGAAGCCGGAGTTGCGCCACGCTCCACCGTCGAGACATTTGCAGCATTACGCGTGGATATTTGCTCCTGGCGCTGGCAGGGTGTTCCCTTCTACATACGGGCTGGTAAAAACCTGCCCGTGACGTGTCTTGAGGTTCTGGCGCGAGTACGCCGCCCTCCCGTGACTGACGTGAGCCCGCAAGACACACCGCAAAATTACATTCGCTTTCGCCTCAGCCCGGAAATTGCCGTTGCGCTAGCGTTGTCCGCTACCCCGTCCGTCAACGGTTCACCGCGGATTCTTGTCGAACTCGTCATGGCGCGGCATTCCAGGCCCGGCGAGATGGAAGCATACGAACGCGTGTTAAGCGATGCCATGGCTGGTGACGCCACGCTCTTCGCGCGCCAAGACTACGTGGAAGAGGCGTGGCGCATTGTGGATCCGGTGCTGAAGGCAAACACGCCGGTCTTTCCCTATGCTCCACACACTTGGGGTCCAGCGAGTGTGGACGAGACGTTGGAGCCCGAGGGCGGCTGGCATAACCCGCTGGCGACCGAAGAGGACGACTTCCGTGTCGTGCAGTCTGCTCAGGCCGTCACCTAAGTGAGCAGAATCGCCTGTTCCTGCTGAAGACGCTCAAGAAATTCAATGACATCGGCCCGCACGACTGCAGGCTCGACCTCGTATTCCTGAGCCAACGTCCTGCACAACTCGGAGAGGTCCCGCGGCTCATCGATGAGTTCCCAGATGCGCCCGCCGGTGTCTGAGAGTGAAATGCACGTGCCCGTCTCCGCGCTCATCATGACGTGCTCCTGGCCGACCCACGCACTCAGCCAGCCCTCGGCGCGTTTCACTACGGACGTGTCAGAAATCGTTGGGATCATCCCCTAAGAATATCAATCGCAGATCGTTAAGTGCCATGCCGCCAGTGTTCCTCCAATAAGTCGAGCGTTTCATCCGTGCGCGAGAAATCCATGGGCCGGCTCAGACGATAAATGCCCGCACTCCGCTGAATTGCGACAGCCATCGCAAAGTACAACGGGATTTTACCCATGGCGCTCACCAATGCTGGCCGGTACGCATTTTGCATCAGCACGCTCAACGATTCTGCATTGTTCAATTTTGTTAACGTTGTTGCCTGGACGTCTTCGCGTGTATGCAGAATGTAGACGCCCCCAACGGCACGCGGAGTAAGGTCGGTGAGTTCAGGCGATGCGTAAAACTTCTCCAGGTCGCGCCGCACTCGGGCTTCTGAGTTGGGCCGCCGTTGCAAGTGCGCCATCGATGCTGCCCACAACTTCAACATGCGTCCATCCGGAAAGACAAAGTAATCATCATCGCGCTGGCTGAGATTGCAAACGTCGTCATTCAGGAGCGGATGCCCGCGCCGTTCCAGCAAGGCTGCCAAGGTTGATTTCCCCGCGCCTGACTGACCGCAAAACAACATAGCACGACCACGGACAGCGACAGCGCTGGCGTGGAGCACAACGCGGCCCCGCTGCTGGAGAATCACGGCAAAGCAGGTTCCGAGCAGATATAAAACCAGGTCTGCAGGATCGTGGCCTTTCTCCACTTCGATCTGCATGGATGTGCCGCTCCGCATGAGCGCACGCAGAACGCCGGGAAAGTGGAGCAGGAAGCTCTCACCAGCGATTGCCCAGTCTGAACCGCAGCGTTCGGCAGACGGCAGCTGCGTGGGCACGTCTCCAAACTGGATAATGAGGTCAGGCTCCACGTGGCGACTCGCAGCAGGGATCGCGGACGGCAGGACGAGGGCAGACCGCACCGCAAGACCAGAGACGATGTAGTCGAAGCTGCTTAATTCAGGCAAATCCTGCGCAAAAGGCTCACTATGACCTGGGAGATTCATCATGCAGCTTGAGGTGCGCAGCGTCTAGGGCGTCGCAACGGATAATTGTTCAGGGCGCGTCGCGTGAGTCTCATTGCGAGAGAAGAAACCAACTTCGACGCAGCCATGTGCGACAGGGTAACCAGTCACTTCAATCCCGCAACTGCTGAGCCATGCATGCGTCTGCAGGCTCGCCTTACCGCGCTCAGGCTGCAGGGGCGCGCCAAAATGCAAGCGGGAATGTATCCCGCGGCTATGGAGCATACTCCACGCGGCAAGCGCCCGTGGCAGGCAGACCATTTCCAGCGGTGAACGGCTTGCCACCGCGTTGATCGCCCAGCGAACATCCTCAGCGACCTTGATCTCAAGTAGTGCGGGAGAGCCCGGGTAGTACCCCGGTGGGTGCATTGTGCCAAGATGACGGCCTATCCGGCTGAATGGCACTAACCGGATAGCGATCCGTGCGGTAAGCAGCGACAACGCAGCCTCTGGCAACATCAGCCACCTGCGCACCGGTGTATGCAGGAGACGAAACACGGGATGGCGGCGTGCTTTCATGTCGAACTGATGGCCGCATCGCGGTAATCCCATTCTGCCACAACGTGCTGTCTCAGCGTTTCCCAAGGCGGCCGCAGAAGGGAGAGGAGTCGAAGTTACGAACGATGTCGGCCACATCGACGTACACAGAGATTGCGCCTGCCTCCGCCAGTTCTTCCTTGCGCCATCCGCCAGACTGCACGGCGACGGTAGCGACGCCGGCCTTTTGTGCTGCTTCCACATCCCACGGTGTGTCACCCAAGGCAAGCGTCTCTTCTGGCTTCAGTTTCAGCAGCTTCAGCGCTGCCTGGAAGATGTCAGGCTCGGGCTTTGGCTTCTCAGCATCGTCTGCGGTTGCATCCTCTTCGACCAAATCGTGGATCTTCAGAACTGTCTTAAACGCTTCAAGGTCGTCTCTGTCACTGGAAGTCGCCACCGCGATGCGCAGACCGGCCTCCCGAATTCGTTCCAGCAACCGTCGCGCATCCGCAAAAGGAACGATACGGTCGATATACTCACGGTGAAACAGGCTCTTGCGAAACGCGCTTAGTTCTTTTTGGATCGCTGGTAACTTGTCAGGCGGAACAAGGCATGGAAGCATCAACTCGCTTCCTTTGCCGATCTGCTTGACAATCGTCTCGAACTCCGCAGGGTAGCCAAAGTGCGCTAAGGTTCGCTGCCATGACTCGGCATGGAATGCATTGCTGTCCAGTAATGTCCCATCCAAGTCGCACAAAACCGCCTTGAGCATCTGCTGTACCCCACGATACTAAGATGCAAGGCCGTGCGTTGGTACTGCTGTCAGGAGCTTAACGGCGCGGGAATGTGCACCACGAACTCTGTCCGGCCAGGCTCAGATTCGATTGTGAGACGGCCGTCGTAGCTTTCCAGAATTCTGCGAACGATGCCGAATCCAACTCCGCTGCCCACACCCGCGGCTTTGGTCGTAAACAACGGATCGAAGATACGCTCC
>CAXUBG010000098.1:4265-11191 GCA_964249285.1 uncultured Terriglobus sp.
TGCACTCTGACGCTGCCTCCCTCGGGCACTGCATCGATGGCATTGTCCAGCAGATTGGTCCAAACCTGGTTCAACCCCGAGCAGACGCAGTGAAGCCTGGGCAGACCAGCACCGAATGCCTTCTCCACCCTGATGTTCTTCTCGCGGAACTTGTGCTTGAGCATCACCATGGTGGCGTGTATGCTTTCGTTGACATCAACATCCTGCACGCCACCCTGTCCCTCATGTGCGTAGGTTTTTACGGCTTGAGCCAGTTCGGTTACGCGAGCCACACTGTTCTCCACCAAACCAACCATCTGCATGGAAGATGCCGTCGCTTCAAGCCATTCAACGGGTCCAGCGATATCATCTGCGCCAAATGCGTGCGCGAGACACTCGAGATCGGCGGTTCCGATGCCGCTGCTCACCAGGGCCGGTCCAAGTTCCCACGCTTTGCTTACGCCGTGCGCGTCCAACCACTGCCCGAGCCTCTCTTCCGCGTCCGTCTGCTCCAGCGAACTCAAGCAAATGTCGGATTTGACGGCCAGGACACGCTCCTGCAGGGCGGTCAGACAACCACGCTGCTCCGCAGTATGCCCTCGCTCGGAAAAGCCGCGCGCTAGCAGATGCATTCGTTGAAGATTGCCCCGCAACTGCGATGCCGCGCGCCGTGCGGCAGCACCGGGGTTGTTCAACTCGTGCATCAAGCCGGCCGTCATGGTTCCAAGCATGGCTAGCTTTTCCTGCTGCGACTGCTGAGCCTGGGCGCCGCGCAGCCGCGCCGACATCTCGCTGACGATCACGCGCCGAAGCTCCGGGCAACGCGCCAAGACACTCCAGAAGGCCTGCGCATCCAGCTTAATTCCGCTCGTGTCTGTCTCTGTCGCGACCAGCATCTGCGAAGGCAGTCCGGTGAGCAATGAAACCTCGCCCATAAAACTCGGTGCGTCAACGACTTTGTTGAAGTACAACTGTCCGTGCGAGTTCTTTTTCGACACGCGTACGCGTCCGCGCAGGAGGACAACAAAGATATCGTAAGATTCTTCGTCCGCCACCATGACCGTTCCAGCTGGCACATTCTCTTCTGTAGCCTCCGCGACGAGGCACGCCAATTCACTTGCCGGTACATCGTCAAACAAACGTAAGCGTTGCAGTTCCGCTACAGCGGCCTGCTGCCACCGGATACCGCTGATTTCACATTGCGCTACTGCCGCCACGGCTTAGAACCCCGCCAAATACTGGTGCACAAACTGGATCGCGATGGATCCCTCGCCCACTGCCGATGCGGCCCGCTTGACGGAACCGTGGCGCACGTCACCTGCGACAAAGATGCCGGGAACGCTCGTTTCCAGGAGATATGGGTCACGGTCTGGCCCACCGGTCGGACTGCTCACGCGTTCGATTCCGACCCTCTTCAAATCCGGCCCCGCAAGAACATAACCACGTTCGTCACGGCACACTGCACTCGGCAGCCAATCCGTTCGTGGCGCAGCTCCGATGAAGATAAACACGGAAGTGGCCTGACGAGTTTCGGTGCCGTCCAGCGTGCGCACCTCAATTCCCTGCAGGTGTTCTACACCGCAGAAGCGCGTAATCTGGGTGCCAGCTTCGACCGTAATGTTCGGGGTGGCGCGGATCTGGTCAATCAGGTACTTCGACATACTGGCTTCAAGGCCTTTGCCACGAACCAGCATCGTGACCTTGCAGGCGTACTTAGAGAAGTTCATCGCTGCCTGACCCGCGGAATTCGCGCCACCGACGATAAACACCTCCTCATCACGGCAGGCTGTCGCCTCCGATTGGCTGGCACCGTAGTACACGCCCGCACCCACCAGACCGTCACCGCCAGGGACATTTAGCCTGCACCAGCTCACGCCGGTAGCCACAAGTACAACGGAACAACTCACCTCGCCACCATCCTCCAGCTTCACCGTCCGGTACTGGTTCTCTACACCAATGGAGGAAACACGTTGGGTGAGGAACTCCGCCCCGAGACGCTGCGCCTGAATGAACCCGCGTTTGGACAGTTCCTCGCCACTGATGCCCTGCGGAAAGCCCAGGTAATTTTCGATGCGCGAACTCGATCCGGCCTGTCCGCCGACTGCATCGGGTTCAATGACTAAGGTTCGAAGTCCCTCTGACGCGCCGTAGACGCCAGCTGCAAGCCCCGCGGGACCGGCGCCAATAACAACCACGTCATAAAACTCCTTATCGGCCTGAATCTTCAGTCCGACCTTCTCAGCGAGCTCCATCTGCGTTGGCTGCACGGCAGCAGTCCCGTCGCTGAACAGCACCACAGGCAGACGGCTGTCATCCATGCCGCGTGTCTTCAGCAGGTCGACAGCCTCGGGCTGCATTTCAGGGTTCAACCACCGGTATCCAATCCGGTTCCGCGATAAGAAATCCCGGACCGCATGGTCCTGCGAACCCCATCGCGTCCCCACCACTTGAATACCCTCGTAGGGCGGCCTATACCCCTGGTGCCAGCTTTCCAGCAAGTCATCCAGCACTGGATATAGCTTTTCCTCGGGCGGGTCCCACGGCTTGTTCAGGTAGTAGTGAATCTTGGCCGTGTTGATCGCGCGGATGGCCGCTTCGGTATCGGCATAGGCGGTGAGCAGCACCCGCTTCGCGTCCGGATAGAGCGGGATCGCGCGGCTGAGGAAATCGACGCCCGTCATGCCGGGCATTCGCTGGTCCGACAGGAAGAGTGCCACGGTGTCGCCACGGGTTTTGAGCTGTTCGCAGGTGTCGAGGGCCGCCTGGCCGGAGGCGGCACGAACGATGCGGTACTCCTGCGCGTACTTTCTGCGCAGATCCTGGACGACTGCCTCCAGCACGCTGATGTCATCGTCCACGGTGAACAGAATGGGTCGGGTCATGCGTCCCTTGTAACACCGGCTCTCCGCCGTTGTACGCCAATTCTGATGCCTTTTTCGGAGATGCTGATTCACTTTTCCGTGCACCACCGCCAACGTTGATGCATACTCAAAAGCAATCCTGCTGAGTGTCCCCAGCTTTATGCAGAAGATTCCGTCAAAACGCGCTCCAGCCCTCTGCCGTGTGATACTGGCGGACGACCAGGCGATCTTTCGCGCTGGTATCTCTCGTGTCCTGGATGCCCAACAAGACATCAGTATGTTCACACAGTGCGATGATCCGCGGCTTCTGCTGGAAACGGTAGGTTCCACTCGCTCCTGCGTCGTCGTTGTTGCGGAGTCGTTGAAGCCGGAAATGGACAAACTTTTTGCGGCGGCAAGCGCCGTCAGCTCGCGTGTCATCCTGATGACAGAGACCGGCGCAAGCCTTCCGGGCTCACTCTTACGCCGGTTAGATGGACGCCTCACACGCCAGACCTCCGCGGACGAACTCCTGGCCTGTGTGCGCCGCGTGCATAACGGTGAACGCGTGGTGACCGGCACCGACCCTGGCGACAGTACCGCCGACCGTATCCGAGAACAGCTCTCGTCTCGGGAGTTGCAGATCATTGGCTTTGTTGTGCAAGGGTGCAAAAACCGTCGCATCGCCGAGGAGATCGGCACAAGCGAGCAGGTGGTAAAGAATTATCTTCGCTCCATCTATGACAAGACTGGATCGAGTGACCGGCTTGAGCTTGCCCTATTCACCTTGCACCACAGATCACTGGCCGAAGCCGCCTCACGCGCTGTAGAGATGATTCCCACACGAACGCCTTGCACCTAAATGCCACTGGGGCGACGCATCTGGTCGGCATCGTCCAGCACACCTAACTTCTCCGCGACAGACTTGGCCTGGGTGAACAGCAGCAGGTAGTCCGCGCCGCCGGCCTTGGAATCCGTGCCGCTGAGGTTGAAGCCGCCAAAGGGATGCGCGCCGACCATGGCTCCCGTGCACTTTCTGTTCAGGTAGAGGTTGCCCACGTGGAACTCCGCCGCCGCCCGGTCCAGATGCTCACGTGAATTGGAGTAGATGGCGCCCGTCAGGCCGTATTCCGTGCCGTTGGCGATGGTGAGCGCCTCATCCAGGCTGCTGGAGCGGATGACCGCGATCACCGGCCCAAAAATCTCCTCCTGCGCGATGCGTGCGTCTCTGTGCACATCGGCAAAGACCGTGGGCTGGATATAGTAGCCGCCCGCGTCACTGGCGATGGCCTCGCCGCCGGTCAGCAGCCGGCCTTCCGTTCGTCCGACCGCGATGTAGTCCAGCACGCGTTTGTATGCGGTTTGGCTGATGACGGGGCCTGCGGCGAAGTTCTCCGCCGGATCACCGGCTTGAATGCTCTCCACGCGGTCCACCAGCCGGTCACAGAAGGCATCGTAGATGTGCGTGTCGACGATGACGCGCGAGCACGCGGAACACTTTTGTCCGTTGAAGCCGAACGCCGAGGCGGCAACGCCCTCCACCGCGGCGTCCAGGTCCGCGTCCGCGTCGACGATGATCGCGTCCTTGCCCCCGAGCTCAAGGATGGTGCGCTTGATGAAGTGCTGCCCCGGCGGTGTGTTGGCCGCGCTCTGATGGACGGCGAGTCCAACGCGCTTGGAGCCGGTGAAGGCGATGAAGCGAATCTTCGGATGCGCCACGAGCGCGGCTCCGGCCAGATCGCCCGAACCCTGGCAGAGGTTTACCACGCCCTCTGGCATGCCGCACTCCTCCAGCAGCATGACGAAGCGCGCGGCGATGGTGGGCGCATCGACCGATGGCTTGAGGATGACGGTGTTGCCGGTGACGACGGCGGCCATGGTCATGCCGGCCATGATGGCGAGCGGGAAATTCCACGGCGGTATGACTGCTCCGGGGCCCAGCGGCAGGTAGCGCAGGGCGTTGCGCTCGCCAGGCAGTTGGATGGGTGTGGCAACACCGTCGAGCCGCAGCGCTTCGCGGGCATAGAACTCAAGGAAGTCGATGGTTTCTGCGACGTCGGCGTCGGCCTCCTGCCAGTTCTTGCCAGCTTCGTACGTCAGCCACGCGCAGAACTCGAGTTTGCGGGCGCGGATGGATGCCGCCGTGTCGAGCAGCAGTTGCACACGGGTTTGGACGGGGACCCGGCTCCAGAAAGCGAAAGCCTTCTCCGCCGCGGCGACCGCCTGCTCCACGTGTGCCGGTTCGGCCTCCTGATGCACACCGATTGTCTGCGCCGGACGCGCCGGATTTACCGACGCGATCTTCTCATTCGAAAGCACACGTTCGCCGCCGAGGACAAGCGGATACTGCCTGCCGAGTTCGCGCTCGACGATGCGCAACGCTTCCTGCATGCCAAGTTTCACGCCGGAGGCGGTGAAGTCCAGGAAAGGCTCGTTGCGGAAGGGGGTGTTGGCGGCACCTGTGCCGGGCAGGGTTGGGAGTGCGTTCGAGGCCATATGGCCAGTTTATCCGCGCCAGCGGTGTTTAAGAATGTCCCCGGCGTGCACTTCTACTTTGGTGACGGGGCCGCGTTCAGCATCTGGTCAGTGGCCTTGCTCATCTGCGCGGTGCGCTCGAGTTTGTCCCAGGAGAACGGCCGGCCGTCGATGACACGTTTGACCGTTTTGAACAGCACCACGCTGAAGACCTGACGGTAGCTGAAGCGCTGAATCCAGATGTGGACCAGCAGCCACGCGTCGCCTTTGCTTGCGGGATGCCTGCGTTCAAGCATGAAGGCCAGTGCGGAGGCGCTGAAGTCAATGATCATGAAGGCGAGGAAATAGGTGAGCAGCTTCAGGAAGCTGGCGGAGCTGGCGGACTCTGGATGGAAATGGCGGTCGTAGAGGAACTTGAGCAGGCTGCTGACGAACATGAGGTCAATCAGCGGCGACACCAGCGGCAACAGGATCTGGAAAACGATGATGTTGGGCAAAGCGAAAAGGCCCATGGCGCGCCGTTTGGTGACAGCGCCCAGGTGCTTGAAGACGGCCTGCATGATGCCGAAGGACCAGCGGAAGCGCTGGCGCATGAGGCCGTTCATGTCAATGGGAGCTTCAGTAAACGCGAGCGCGCGATCCTCGTAGATGACGGAGTACCCCTGCTCCAGCAGGATCATGGTGAGGTCAGCATCCTCGGCCACGGTGTTGGAGTGGTAGCCTCCGCCGGCGTGGACAGCTGCGGTACGCCACGCACCGATGGCACCGGGCACGACGACGACCACGTCGAAGAGGTCCAGGGCGCGCCGCTCGAAGTTCTGGCTGGTGATGTATTCCAGAGCCTGCCAGCGCGTCCAGAGGTTTACGCGATTGCCGACCTTCGCATTGCCCGCGACCGCGCCGATGTCCGGGTTGGCGAAGTGCGGCACGAGGCGGGCAATGGCGTCGTGCGCAATGACCGTGTCCGCATCGATGCCGACGTAGATGTCCTCGTCCACGTAGTGCTCGAGGGCGTAGTTCAAGGCCTCAGCCTTGCCGGCATTCGGCTTTTTGACGACGGTGAGGCGGCCGCTCTCAATGTCCTTCGGGTAGGCGTCACGCGCCACTTCGGCGGTGCGGTCTTTGGAGCCGTCATCGATGACGATGATGTGCAGGTTTTTATAGGAGGACATCATGACCGACCGGATGGTGCGGACAATCACCTTCTCCTCGTTGTAGGCGGGAATCAGGACCGCGACCCGGGGTTCGTAATCAGGTGCCGCGAAGTTCCTCCGGCGGCGGAAGCGGTCGATGACGGCGAACAAGCCGATGATGATCAGCCGCGCACTCATGAGGACATCGCCGATGAAGAAAACGGCGACCACGAGATGGTTGAATGCAGCGATACCGAAAAACGCGATGGAGTCCACGACCGCCAGGCGGCGCTGCCGCGGCGTGAGCCTGGGCATGACCTGGTCGCGCGTCTTTCCCATGAGATCGCTCACGGGTACGAACTGGTAGCCCCTGGCGCGCAGCGTGTTGATGAGCAGCGGGAGAGCCGCGACGGTGGCTGAACGGTTGCCGCCGCCGTCGTGCATCAGGATCACGGAGCCGCGCAGGTCCGGGCGCTTCTCGCCCAGGGCAATCTGGTCC
>CAXUBG010000099.1:0-11185 GCA_964249285.1 uncultured Terriglobus sp.
GCGCCTATAGCCAAGCCGTCGAGGTGGAGGGTGCAACACGCACGCTGTTCATCAGCGGCCAATTAGGCATGGAGCCAGATAGCACCACGCCAACGGGTATAGCGGAACAGGCAACGCTGGCATGGCACAATCTCGAGCTGCAATTGCACGCTGCAGGCATGACCTTCGACAACCTTGTGAAAGTGACGATGTACATCCCGGACCCCGCAGATATTGCCGCAAGCCGGCCAGCGCGAGCGCAGGCCTTAGGGGACCGCAGGCCCGCGAGCACCGTTCTGGTCGCAGGTCTCGCACATCCGGCATGGAAGATCGAGATCGAGGCAATCGCCTGCGCCTGAAGCGAAGCCTTCAGGTAGTTACGCAGACGCTGCTAAAGGCGGGTGAGTGATTGCTGCCCGATTGCGGGATGCACGGAAGCAGGCGCGGTTGAGCGACTCCTGCAGCGGTCGATTGCTTGCATAGGTCAGCCCTTCACGTCAGTGGGGAACGAGGTCGCAGTCTCGTCAGTCGAGGCGTTTGGGAGCAAAGTTCCGGGTTCGCGCGCGCGAACCCAGAACGCAAGCATGCTGGTGAAAATGCTGCTACTCGCAACGGACCCGGAAAGGGATTACTTCGCGCTGGGGGTGTCGTCGGCTGGGAGGTCGCCGAGGGCGTATTGGATGCCGGCGAGGACGTGGGTCATGATGGGCGTCATGGCGTAGATGTGTTCGCTGTGGCCGAGTGCCTCATAGAAGACGCGGCCCTTGCCCTCGCGGTGAATCCAGCTGAGCGCGTAGTCGCCGTCGGTGCGCCTGGTGGCGGCGGGTTCTTTGGCCTTGTCGATGTCCGTCATCTTGGCGTAGTCCACGCTGGTGAGGACGTGGACGCGCTTGCGGGAGAAGGAGTCCTGCGCGAAGGTGTAGATTTCGTCGTGGATGGTGAACGCCTGGCCGTGGAACATGGCGGTCAGGGGGCTTTTGGGGTCGTCGATTTTGACGGTGATGCTCTGCGGGTACAGCCAGTGGAACTTGAAGTAGCAGCCGATCATCAGGTCGAAGTCGGCCCATGTGCCGGCGGGCGGCGTGGTTGGCGTGGCGACCGTGTGGTAGGCGTCGCCCGCGGCGTGGATGCCGGCCAAGCCTTTGCCCCCGCGCACGAAGTCCAGCAGCGCCTTTTTGCGATCTTCGGTGGCGGCGGGATCCTTTGTGTCGTCCAGGAAGGCGAGAGTGGTGCTGTCGAGAAAGATGGCGTCGTACTTGGCGAGGTTGGCGGTGTTGATGTCCGCCGCGTCGTAGGTGATGTCGGCGGTGTACGCGCCGGTCTTTTCACCCATGGCCTTGACCGTGTCCGCTGCCAGCGGGATGGAGGAGTGATAAAAGCCCGCGGCGTGGGCCAGCACCAGCACGCGGCGCGGCTGCCTGGGCCTGGCGGGTGCGGTCAGGGGCAGGCTGTCCAGCATGGCGACGTAGTCTTCCGTCTGCGGCTTCTGAATCTGGACGCCGTCCTTGATGCTCTGCGGGCGGCCCGGGCTGGGGACGGTGTCCGCCTTGAGCTGATCCTGCCAGGGCGAGGTCTGCTGCGGTGCCTGCTGGGCGGCGCAGAGCGATGCGGCGGAAAGCGCGGCAACGGCGAAGGCTGTCGTCCGGGTGCGATGGAAGCGGCGATGAAAGATCATGCGGGGAAAACCTCGGTCGTTGGCGGCGCGCTGCGCCGTGCTGCTGTATGCCTGTGAACGCTACACAGGTTGAGTACCATGCGTCAATCGGACACGGCGGACCGGCGTGCCCTGCGCCGGTTGAACGACAGAGCGAGTGGCAACACCGCGGCGAGAAGGAATGCTCCGGCGGCGATGCGGCGGTGTGCTTTGCGCCGGTCCGCCATGAGAGGGGCACGTGCCAGCGTTTCTGGGGGGGCGGAGTCGCGGTCCGGGCGCGATGCGAGGTCCAGGACTTCCGCCAGGTGGATGCCGTGGCGCTGCGTGTTCTGGCGTATGGCTTCGCGGCAGGAGAAGCCGTCCGCGACGATGGCCGCGGTTGCCGGCGCGGCGTGTACAGCGGGAACCAGAACGCGGTGGGCGAGCGCCTGCGAAACCTGGTACTTGTCCGCCTCAAAGCCGAAGGGGCCGGCCATGCCGCAGCAGCCCGCATCCAGCACCGTGACCGTCGCACCCATGCGGCGGAGGACCGCCTCTTCCGCCGTCATTTTCATCAGGGCCTTGTGATGGCAATGGCCCTGCACGATCGCTTGAACAGGCCACTGGGGCGGCTGCCAGCCGGGCGCAAACGTTTCGAGGAACTCGCTGAGGAGGTAGGTTTGCTTCGCGAGTTTCTGCACGCGCCTGTTGCCGGGCAGCAGACCGGGGGCATCGTCACGGAAGACGGAGGCGCAGCTTGGCTCCAGAACGACGACCGGCAGGCCCGCGTCGATGGCCGCGCCGATGCGGTCCACATTGCGCAGCATGTAACGCCTGGCCTCGTCGAGGAAGCCGAAGTCGTACAGCGGGCGGCCGCAGCAGACGTGCTCGCGGGGCACGTGCACACGGAAGCCTGCACGTTCCAGGACCCGTTGTGCCGCCGCAGCTGTTTGCGGGTCGAAGTAGCTGTTGAAGGTGTCCGGCCAGAGCAGGACATCTGCGCGGGTGGTGTCGCGTGCTGATGATGAGCCGCGGAAAAGCCGGGGAGCGAACTGCGGTATAGTGCGTTCCGATGCGATGCCAAGGAGCAGTTTGCCTGCTGCTGAGACTCCCGGAGCCTTCAGCAGCAGGTTGAGCAGTTCGGGCGACGCGATGGCTGCGGCGCGGGCGAACTGGTCGATGTAGCCGAAGGCGTAGCTGTTGAGCGGGCGGCGGTTCGCGCGGTAGAAGTGGGCCATGAACTCGGCCTTGTAGGTGGCCATGTCCACGTTGACGGGGCACTCTGATTTGCAGGCCTTACAGGAGAGGCAAAGGTCGAGACTTTCCTTGACTGCGTGATCGTTCCACATCGCCTCGCCGGGGCGGCCGCCGATGGCTTCGCCCTGCAACATTTCGAAGAGTGCGTGGGCGCGGCCGCGGGTGGAGTGACGCTCGTCGCGGGTGGCCATGTAGCTGGGGCACATGGTTCCGGCGGCTTCCTTGCGGCACTTGCCGACACCAACGCAGCGTTCCGTGGCCTGAGCGAAGGAGCCGTTGTCCGCGGCATAGGCGAAGTGCGTGTTGGGGTTGGCGGGTGCGTAGTCCGCACCATAGCGGAGATTTGCGTGGGGCTGGCCGGCGCGGACCAGCTTGCCGGGATTCATCCTGCCCGCGGGGTCCCACAGATGCTTGAACCGCTCAAAGGCGTGGATCAGCTCCGGGCCGAACATACGCTCGAGCAGGACGCCACGAGCCTGGCCGTCGCCGTGCTCGCCGGAAAGCGACCCGCCGTGCGCGACGACGAGGTCTGCCGCACGGTCGAGGAAGGCGCGGAAGGTGCGTATGCCGGGGGCGGTGCGGAGATCGAAGTTGATGCGGACGTGGACACAGGCCTGGCCAAAATGGCCGTAGTACGAGGTGGAGTAGCCGAATTCGCCGAGCAGTTGGTCAAAGGCGCGCAGATAGGAGCCGAGGCGCTCCGGCGCGACGGCGTGATCCTCCCAGCCTTCGGAGCGGGGCATCTCGCCGGGCACGATGGCGGTCGCGCCCAGGCCGTTTTCGCGCACCTCCCACAGGCGCTTCTGATCGGCTACGTTCTCAAGGACCTTGGCATGGACGCCCTGCGGGAGCGTTGCCGCGAAGCTGCGCGCCTGCCTGTGTGACTCTTCGGCGGAGTCCGCGCCGAACTCCACGAAGAGCCAGCCATCGCCGGGTGGGAGCAGAGCGATGTTCTCCTGCAGCATGGATTTCTTTTCCATTTGCCGGATCAGTGCGCGGTCCACGCCTTCGACGGCAATGGGTTTGTGCTCCAGGATGGACGGCACGGCGTCGGCGGCCTGGAAGATATTGGGGTAACCGGCGACGACCAGCGTGCGGCAGCTTGGATTGCGGATCAGCCGCAGCTTGGCTGAGAGGATGACGACGCACGTTGCCTCCGAGCCAACGAGTGCACGCGCGACGTTGAAGCCGTTCTCCGGCAGGAGCTCGTCGAGATTGTAGCCGGAGACCCGCCGCGGAATTTGGGGAAAGCGCTCGCGGACGAGGGCTGCGTATTCGTCACGCAGATGCAGAAGGCCAGCGTATATCTCGCTGCGACGGCCACCAGCTGCGACAATCGCTTGCAAGTCTTCCGGCGAGGTTGGGCCGACGGTCAGGATGGTGCCGTCGTAGAGCAGCACCTCAAGCTCAAGCGTGTTGTCGCAGGTTTTGCCGCCCAGCAGCGCGTGCGACCCGCAGGAGTTGTTGCCGATCATGCCGCCCAGCGTGCAATGCGAGTGCGTGGCGGGGTCGGGGGCAAAGAAGAGGCCGTGCTGCTTGACCTCGGCCTGCAAGGTGTCCAGCACGATGCCGGGTTCCACGCGCACCCACTGTTCTGCCGGGTTGATCTCCAGCACCTGATTCAGGTATTTGGAGAAGTCCAGGATGACCGCGACGTTGCAGCACTGCCCCGCGAGCGATGTGCCCGCGCCGCGTGACAACAGCGGTGCATGGTGGCGGCGGCAGATTGCGACGGTGTTCATAACGTCTTCGCGGGTGCGCGGCAGGACGACGCCGATGGGAATGTGCCGGTAGTTTGAACTGTCCGTGGCGTAGATGGCGCGGGTGCCGCGGTCAAAGCGGACTTCGCCGGTGACCATGCGGCGCAACTCGGCTTCCAGCGTGTGCGCTTCAGGAAAGCTATCGGCGGGAAAGGCATGCGATGAGGGCGGCAGCGGAGCGATGGCGTACAGCGTGGAACCCATCTTGCCAGCATAGCGCCACGCTGCGATGCGGCTATGTTGCGGGCGGGAGGGCCAGCTCAGCGTAATCGCGGCCAAGGTGCATGCAGAGCGCCTCCACGGCGAGTTCATGATCGCTGCGCTGGTCAAGGCCGGAGACGGCGATGCTGCCCACCAGGCCTGCCTGCGCAACCCGGACGGGAAATCCACCGCCGTCTGCGGTGTATTCAGACTCGGGCAGCGCGTGACGCGCCAGCGTTTGCTGCTTCGACGCGAGATGCAGAGAGAGGCCGTAGCTGCTGCGGTCGAAGAGGGCAACGGTGTTGCTCTTGCGGCGCAGCCATTTCATTGAGTTGGGCGAGGTGCCATCGAGCGCGGTTACGAAGACCGGCACACCGGCGACGCAGATTTCAATGGCAATCGCCGCGGCGCGCTGCACTGCGAGATCGCGCGCGATACAGCCGATCCGCCAGGCGATTTCTTTTGAGAAGGCTGGCAGGACCAGAGCTGCTTCCTGCTGTTTGATCAGGCTGATGTCAGCTTCGAAGGCGGGCATGATGCTCCGTATCGTACGCGCTTATGCTGCACCGTCAGAGAAGACCCGCATGGAGCGTCCACCCAGGATTACCTTGTCGCCGATCTCTTCTGTTGCGAACGGATCGTCGATGTTTTGCGTGTCGAGTATCTGCTTCCATTTGGCGTTTGAGGGGGACGGCGGCAGCGAAAACTCGACACCCTCCGGTGCGGCGTTCACCATGATGAGAAAGCTGTCATCGTTGACCTGATTGCCCTCGTCGTCCGCGACGCCCAACGTGCGGCCGTTAAACATGTAGGCAAGGGAGCGTTTCCAGCCGGCGTTCCAGTCCTCCTCTGGAAATTCCTGGCCGTCTGTGCCGTACCATGCGATGTCTTTCACCACGGAGCCGCGTATGGTGCGGTCCTGGAAGAACTTGCGGCGGTGCAGGTTGGGGTGCTTACAGCGCAGGCCGATCAGCCTGGTGGTGAACGCCATGAGCCGTTGGCGCGGCGGATCGAGTTGCCAGTCGTACCAGGTGATCTCGTTGTCCTGGCAGTAGGCGTTGTTGTTGCCCCGCTGCGAGCGGCCCACCTCATCGCCGCCGCAGATCATCGGCACTCCCTGTGAGAGGATCAGCGTTGCGAGGAGATTACGAGTCTGGCGCTCGCGCATTTCGTTGATGGCGGGATCGTCCGTCGGGCCTTCCACACCCATGTTCCACGAGTCGTTGTTGTCGGCTCCGTCGGTGTTGTTGTCGCCGTTGGCCTCGTTGTGTTTTTCGTTGTAGCTGACCAGGTCGGTCATGGTGAAGCCATCGTGCGCGGTGATGAAATTGATGGACGCGTACGGTTTGCGTCCGTCGTTCTTGTACAGGTCGCTCGATCCGGTGACGCGATAGGCGAAGTCGGAAAGCAGACCCTCGTCACCCTTCCAGAAACGCCGCACAGTGTCACGGTATTTGCCATTCCACTCTGCCCAGAGAACGGGGAAATTGCCGACCTGGTAGCCACCCTCGCCGACGTCCCACGGTTCGGCGATGAGCTTGACCGTCTGCAGGACCGGGTCCTGGTGAATGACATCGAAAAAGCTGGAGAGCCGCGAGACGGCAGATTCTTCGCGCGCCAGCGTGCTTGCCAGGTCAAAGCGGAAGCCGTCCACATGCATTTCCGTGACCCAGTACCGGAGCGAATCCATGACCAGCTTCAGCACCTGCGGATGCACCACGTTGAGCGTGTTGCCGGTCCCGGTAAAGTCCATGTAGAAGCGCGGGTCATCCGGCATTTGCCTGTAGTACGTGACGTTGTCTGCGCCCTTCATCGAGAGGATGGGACCCTTCTCATTCCCTTCGCAGGTGTGGTTGTACACCACGTCCAGAATGACCTCGATGCCATTCTTGTGGAGCGTTTTCACCATGTCTTTGAACTCGCGCACCTGCCCGCCGGTGTCGCCGGTGGAACTGTAGCGGGACATGGGAGCGAAGTAGCTGAGGGTGTTGTAGCCCCAGTAGTCGCGCAAGCCGCGGTCGACAAGGTGGCCCTCATCGAGGAAGTGGTGCACCGGCAGCAGCTCCACCGCCGTGACACCAAGCATTTTCAGGTAGTTGATGCTCGGCTCCGAAGCGACCGCAGCGTACGTACCGCGGAGATTCTCCGGGATCATCGGATTGCTCTTGGAGAAGCCGCGCACGCTGACTTCGTAGATCACGGAGTCTGACAGCGGAGTATCCGGCGGGCAATCTCCCTCCCAGTCGTACCGCGGGTCGATGACGACGCTCTTTGGCACGCCTGCCGCCGAATCCTGGTCGTCTTTCTTGAGGTCGTCGCCGCTGGCTACGTCGTAGGGGTATACCGGCGCTTTCCAGTCCGCGTCGCCGGTAATGGCCTTTGCATAGGGATCGACGAGCAATTTGTTCTTGTTAAAGCGGTGTCCCTTCTCCGGCTGCCATGGGCCATCCACACGATAGCCATACCGCTGCCCGGCCTTAATGCCGCGTACCAGACCGTGCCATACGAAGGCGGTGTGCTCCTTCAGCTCCACGCAATCTGTTTCGGTTCCCTGCTCGTCGAAGAAGCAGACAGAGACAGCTGTGGCGTTTTCAGAAAAGAGTGCGAAGTTGGTGCCCTTGGTGTAAGCAGTGGATCCGAGCGGGTAGGGCCGTCCGGGCAGAACAGTGCGGTTCATGCAATTCCTTGATGAAAGTATTCGCGAGGGATAGATGCAAGCCTGCGCGGCGGAGATGTGAGCGGCGGCTCGACCGGCTTGCGGCCACGGCCTTCCCACGCGCGATGCAGGCACATGCGCGCTGTTCCTAAACGAATGTATGCTTCCCAGTGAGGATGACGAACGGTATGACCAAGGCAAAGCTCGCCTTCATGATGTTTCTGGAGTTTTTCATCTGGGGCGGCTGGTACGTCACGGTGACGACATGGGTCAGCCAGACCCTGCACTTTACCGGTATCCAGACAGGCTTGATTTCAGGGACAACCGCGATCGGCGCAGTCATCTCGCCGTTTGTGGCCGGTTGGATCGCTGACAATCTGATGCCGGCGCAGTACATGCTTTCGCTGCTGCACATTGTGGGCGCGGTTCTGCTGTACGTGGCGTCTACGCAAACACACTTCGGATCGCTGTATTCGTTCGTCCTGCTGTACGCCATCGTCTACATGCCGACGTTGGGGTTGGTGAATGTCATTGCTTTCCGCCAGATTAAGGATTCCAAGACGGAGTTTGCGCCGATCCGCGTGCTGGGCACGTTGGGCTGGATCTGCGCGGGCTTGATCGTTGGCCAAATGCACGCGGATGCCACTGCCCTGCCACTTCGCCTGGCCGCTGGCGCGTCCGTGATGCTGGCGCTCTACTCGCTTCTGCTGCCCAGCACGCCACCCCAGGCAAAGGAAGAGTTCTCCCTTTCCACGCTCTTTCCGGTGGAAGTACGCCGCATGTTCCGCGATAACAGCTTTCTTATCTTTGCTATCGCATCGTTCCTCATCTGCATTCCGCTGCAGTTTTATTACGCTTTTACCAACCCTTTCCTGAATCAGGTCGGCGTGGTTAACGCGGCTGGCAAGATGACCGGCGGCCAGATGTCGGAATTGGGATGCATGTTGCTCATCCCCTTCTTCTTCCGCCGTCTGGGTGTTAAGTGGATGCTGGTGGCGGGCATGGGCGCGTGGGTGCTGCGCTACATCTTCTTCGCCTATGGCGACCCGGGACCGAACGTGTGGATGTTGTGGTTGGGGATTCTGCTGCACGGCATCTGCTACGACTTCTTCTTTGTGACCGGGCAGATTTACACGGATCGCAACGCACCCGTCATCTATCGCTCGGCGGCGCAGGGCAGGATCACGCTGATCACGCTCATCACCTATGGCGCCGGAATGCTGGTTGGTTCGTGGCTTTCGGGCGTGGTGGTGGAGAAGTTCACCGCCGTTGCGCGCGACGGTGCCGCGCCCCATAACTGGCGCGCTATTTGGCTGGTTGCCTCTGGTTGCTCCATCGTGGTGCTGATCCTTTTCCTGGCATTCTTCAAGGACACCGAGGCGGACGGCGAGGCACCGGCAACGACGCCACTGTCTGTCAACACGGAAACTGCACGGGCGATCCCTGAGGTGTCACTGTAACCGCACGCGGTGCTTTGACAGGCTGTGTCTTGCATTTGTAGAGTCGAAACGCCGTGAACATCGGGGATGAGGAGTTGGCGTGAGGCAGGCGGTACGAGTGATAGTGGCGACCTTCATGCTCATGGCGGGCTGCGCTTTGCCCTGGTTGCCTCGAACCGCCGCGCAAGCACCGCCGCGCACCCAAACGCCGAACCAGACCCCGGCTCAAACAGCAGCGCGCCCACAAACCGTCGGTTCACAAGGCCCCCTGCCTGTGCACACAGCATTTGGAAAAGAGCAGATCGAGGCCGGGGGGAGCCTTTTTCAACAAAATTGCGCCTTTTGCCACGGACGCGATGCCATGGGCGGCGAGTCTGGGCCGGACCTGACGCGCTCGAAGCTTGTCGCCTCAGACAAGGACGGCGAAGCCATCGGAACGGTCCTGCGCAACGGCCGCGTCGAGAAGGGCATGCCGAAGTTCTCGCTGCCGGACGCGGAGATTATGAATCTGGTCGCCTTTGTGCACTCGCAGCAGGACAAGGCCATGTCGCAGAGCGGCAATCGCCGCGGTGTCGATGAGGCTGACCTGCACACCGGGGATGCGGCTGCGGGTAAGCAGTTCTTTGCGGGCGCGGGCGGCTGTGCCGGGTGCCATTCGCCGGAGAAGGACCTGGCTGGCGTTGCAACCAAATACACCGGCCTGCGCCTGGAAGAGCAGATGCTGTATCCGCGCGACGTGAGCAAGCCCTCCGCTACCGTGACCACACGCACCGGGCAGACGGTGAGCGGGACCGTGGCCTATCACGATGAGTTCACCATCGCCATCACGGATGCTTCCGGCACGTATCATTCGTGGCCGGCGAGCGCCGTGCAGTACAAACTGAACGATCCTCTGCAGGGCCACCAGGAACTGCTGGGCAAGTACACGGACGCCGACATCCACAACGTGCTGGCCTACATCCAGACATTGAAATAGATTCAGACATGCGGAGGCACAGGTGAAGAATGCATTCGTAGCCGCGGCAAGTGCCATGCTGTTTGCGCTTCCGGTCGCAGTGCACGCACAGGATGTCGACGCGGCGATGCTGACCCATCCTCCAAAGGACAGTTGGCCCGGCTATCACGGCGACTACTCCGGGCGGCGACACACGGCGCTGACGGAGATCACGCCGGACAACGTCCATGCCCTGACTCTGTCCTGGACATTTCAGACCCAGATGCCGGGTGTGATCAAGGCAACGCCCATCCTGGTGAACGGCGTGCTTTATCTCACGATGCCGGATAACGTGTGGGCCGTGGATGCGCGCACGGGATATACCATCTGGCACTACGCCGCGCAGACGAACAAAGCCTTCCACATCGGACAGCGCGGCGTCAGCATTCTGAAGGGCAAGCTTTACTACATGTCCACGGACGCACACCTGCTGGCACTTGACGCAAAGACCGGCAAGATCTGTTGGGACGTGGTGGTGGCCGACGCCAGCAAGGGCCAATGGGCAACGCTGTCGCCGCTGGTAGTCGGCAACCACGTGATCGTCAGCGCTTCGGGGGACTTTGACAACCTGCAGGGGTTTATTCGGGCCATCGATCCCGAGACGGGCGCGACGCAGTGGAACTTTGCTACCACGCCGCCGCCGGGCACCCCACGCTCGACTACCGGCGGCAGTGGATGGATGACCGGCACCTATGATCCGGATCTAAACCTGGTGTATTGGGGCACGGGTAATCCCACCCCCGTGTTGAACGGCAAGGTGCGGCCGGGGGACAACCTGTATACCTGCAGCATCGTTGCGCTGGATCCGGAGACAGGCAAGCTGGCATGGGCGTTCCAGCCTTCTCCCCATGACACACACGACTGGGACGCTGTCGAAACCCCGGTTCTGGTGGATGCTGACTTCCACGGCCAGCCGAAGAAGATGCTGATGCAATCCTCGCGCAATGGCTACTTCTTCGTGATTGACCGCACCAATGGCAAGAGCCTGCTGACAGTGCCCTACGGCCCGGTGAACTGGACGAACGGCATTGACAAGGATGGGCGGCCGATCCCGAACCCTGAGAAGGAACCCGCGCCAGATGGCCGCATCATCGCGCCCGATGAGGGTGGACTCACCAACTACCGTTCGCCCAGCTTTGATCCGAAGACCGGGCTGTTTGTCGTAAGTGCTTCGCCCAGCTACAGCCTTTACTTCTCCAAACCAGCGGACGGTACCTATGGGTGGGCTGGCGCTGATTATGATCTGTGGGGCAAAGGCGTGCTGGA
>CAXUBG010000100.1:0-11166 GCA_964249285.1 uncultured Terriglobus sp.
CACCCGGCTGTTCCACGATGTTGCGCGCGCTCTCACGTCCACCCTTGAGCTTGATGCGGTCCTGACGACAATCATGACGAAGATGGCGCAGTTCTTTGGCCCGGAGCGATGGTCCATGATGCTGGTCGACAAAGAAAAAAACGACCTCTATTATGTCATCGCCGTGGGAGAGGACAGCAACAGTCTTCGCGGGCTGCGAGTGGCCATGGGAGAAGGCGTCGCGGGTTGGGTCGCGGCTACCGGTACGGCACTGGTGGTGCCGGATACAACAGTAGAACCGCTCTGGCAAGAGTTCAGCCGCAAACATCCTGACCTCGGCATTCAGTCGATCGCCTGCGTTCCAGTGCGATCGGCGGATGGTGTGATTGGGGTGATCCAACTCCTGAACAGCAAGATCGACTTGCTGTCGGAGTATTCCGTGCAGTTCCTGCGGGTCCTGTGTGACTTCGCTGCCATTGCGGTTCGAAACGCGGAGGACATGAAACGCATTCATCTGCTGGCGATCACGGATGACTGCACCGGTCTTTTCAATGCGCGGCACCTTTACACGCTGCTGGCTGAACAGCTTCTACGTCCAGGCGCACCACCGTTCAGCCTGTTGTTTATGGACCTTGACCGCTTTAAGAACATCAACGACACCCATGGCCACCTGGTTGGCAGCCGCCTCCTGCTTGAGGTGGGAGAGATGATCAAGAAAGTCGTGGGTGTGAAGAACCCGGCGTTCCGTTATGGTGGAGATGAGTTTGTTGTTCTCCTGCCCGACCTCGACAAGGCCAGTGGACGGGAGCTGGCGAGCACCCTCTTCCACGCTCTACGCGAGAGCCGGTTCCTTACCGGCGAGGGCCTGTCGCTGGAGTTGCGAGGATCCTTCGGCTTGGCAACTTTTCCAGAAGATGGCATGACCATCGAGGGCATCATCAAGTCAGCCGACAAAATGATGTATCACGTTAAGGGCACCACGCGCGACAATCTGGCAATCGCGGGGCAGGGCTCGATCTTCGCGCCGGGTACCATTGAAGGTACTCGTATTCCGATTGAGACACCTGAACCTGCTCTGCTCCACGCCGCTGAAGCGGAAACCGCGCCGGACGATGATCCTGCGACTGCGAACGGACTGCCGAATGCTGCGGTTCAGGAGCGGCAACCGGAGGCTATGGCTGCGAGCGGCGAGGTGCCAGAGCCGGGGTACGCCGCTCCTCCGGAACAATCGCATCCCGGTTTGGACCTGCTGTAGGCCGCACGCCAAAATCCCACACACCAGTATTTACCGTGCGTTCGTCCAGTACCTCCATAAGCGCATATTCGCCGAATGCAAGACGCTCCTTAGGCACGATCTTCATCCAGTGTCCACCAGGCATTAACGTGGTGGTCGTCTCAATCAGATCAGCCTGCCGACGCGGGGTGCCGAGCAGCCCAATGGAGAAACTGGTGACCACACGCACACCGCGCCGCACGTCCACCCGCACTACTACGTACCGGCTTTTCGGCGACGGTGCCTCCACGTGACGACCACCTCGATCGCCTGACGTATCCACCTGAAACGTACCGCCATGTGCCGGTTCGGAATCACCATCCTCGTCCATGCGGATGTATATCTCAGGATCCGGCACATGCAACTGAACCGGTGCGGTCTCCCCTTTGATTTCGACGAGTTGATGCGCCGATGCCAACGGGTTGAGACTTTGCCGAAGAATGTTGTGCGCCGTCTGCCGGTTCAGTTCTCCGTCGGTCTGCTGCATGGGCACGAGTTGCGGCTGTCCGCGGTAGGTGTCGAGCATAAGCACAGAGTCGTCTTCCGGCAATCGCAAATCCTTTGCCACCGTTGGACTGCGGGCCGCACGGTCGGCCTCCTCGCGTGCCAGTTCCGGATCGATCTGAACCGCTGGAACACCATTGGCGATCGAATCACGACGCGTCTGCCACTTCTCCGTTGCATCGAGATCGACCAGCCGTAGGGGAATGATTTCTTCTTCGGCGCCACGCTCCGCCGACAGATAGTACACGTTGGTTCCCTGCACGCGATATGAAAGCACCACCTGAAAAGAGCCATCCTTCAGATAAAGGCGTGTCCGTTTCAAGCCGTTGCCCGGAGAACTCTCACGAGGAAGCGTTGGGCGCTCTTGCGCACGTGCAGCGGCATGCCACGGTGGCGCCAACAAGAACAACAAAAAAGCTCGCGAGCAGTCTTTTGGTGTCATGACAGGTGGTTAGACGTTTGTGACGCGCAGTGGACTTGCGACGGGTATGCTTCACACGGAAAATGAATAAAACTACGGCGGAAAATCGCAGATGTAAAAGGCATGACTTCTTCGGATTACTCATCGTAGAGTTAATGAGCATACAAAAGACATTCAGACTCGGTGGCGACCTCGAAGTGAACCGGCTCGGTTTCGGGGCCATGCGACTCACCGGTGAAGGCGTTTGGGGACCACCAAACGATCCTGGTGCTGCTAAAGGAGTGCTCCGGCGAGCCGTGGAGCTCGGCGTCAACTTCATTGACACTGCGGACAGTTACGGCCCTTCCGTCAGCGAGGATATGATTGGTGAAACGCTAACGCCATACAAGCCTGGAGTCGTAATCGCGACCAAAGCCGGCTTTGTGCGACTTGGCCCGCACAAGTGGCGCGCGGTCGGTGTTCCGGAATATCTGGAGCAACAGGTGTACATGAGCCTGCGCCGCCTGAAGCTGGACACAATCGACCTGTGGCAGTTACATCGCATCGATCCGAAGGTGCCGGTCGAGGTATCCTTGGGCCCGATCGCGCGCTTGCAGAAGCAGGGCAAGATACGACACATCGGCCTCTCCGAAGTCAACCCGCAGCAGATCGACCAGGCGCGCAAAGTAGTTACGATCGTCTCGGTGCAGAACGAGTACAATATCGGTCAGCGTAAGAGTGAGGCGACGCTGGACTATTGCGAGAAGAACAACATCGCGTTCATACCGTGGTTTCCCGTCGCGAATGGGAAGCTGGCCCAACCCGGCGGCAAGCTGGACGAGGCCGCCCGGAAGCATGACGCCACCGTTGCGCAACTGTCGCTGGCGTGGTTGTTGCATCGCAGCCCGGTGATGCTGCCAATCCCCGGAACTTCGTCCCTCGCCCACCTAGCGGAAAATGTGAAAGCGCAGGACCTGGACTTAAGTGCTGCCGAGTGGGCGGACGTGGAAGCTGCGATCGAGTAGCTTACGCATCCGACTCCCTAGAGCGTATCTGCCTGCAGGTGCATCAGGCGTTCGCGCCACCGTTGCTCGATTCCACTCGGATGGTGTTCGTGTCCGCTGGTGGCGTCCGCAATCACGTTGGCCGGGACTTTCCGGGTCCGGTCGGCACGCAAGATGCCGTTTGCCTCCTGATAGGTGTCGGTGAATTGTGTGTAGCAGAACCCCGCCAAGGCCGGCAGCGAGCGTACAACCCGCAACAGCGCCGCGTAGCGTTCACCAAACTCAGCTGCCGTATGGGCATCTGTGTAGCCCCAAGTTGGGTCCTCAGCGGAGCGCAGCGCGATGCCGCCAAACTCCGTCAGCACAATGGGTTGCCGCCCGGGCGTGGCGTCGCCGCCCAGGCGGAGGATGCGCCCCCCTGGCCGCTCAAATTGGAAAAGCCTCGTTTCCACCTCATTGACACCATAACGCCGCGCGATTGCCTGCGGATCTGCGTCGTAGTCGTGGATGCCGATGATGTCTGTAGCAACACTTTCCCATCCGTCATTGCCGATCACTGGCCGGTCAGGGTCGATTGTTTTCGTCAAGTGATAGAGCGCCTGCACGTAATGCCGTTGTGCCGCGGAGTCGGGTAGATCCGGCACGCCCCAACTTTCATTCAGCGGTACCCACGCCACGATGCAAGGGTGGCTGATGTCGCGCTGGACAGCGGCAACCCACTCCCGCGTGACCCGTTCGATGGAACGCTTGGTATAGCGGTAGGCGCTCGGCATCTCCTCCCACACCAGCAGCCCCAGCTGATCCGCCCAGTACAGAAACCTTGGATCCTCAACTTTTTGGTGTTTTCGAACGCCATCAAAGCCAAGCTGTTTCACCAAGAGGATGTCTTTCTGAAAGGCTTCAGCATTTGGAGCCGTCAGTCCGCTTCCGGGCCAGTATCCCTGATCCAGAACTAGGCGAAGGGGCAGCGGACGCCCGTTCAGCACAAAACGGTCCCCCTGCACGCCAATCGATCTAAGGGCGGTGTAGGTTGCAACTGCGTCGATCAACGCACCCTTGCCGTCGTACAGGCGCAATTGGATGTCGATGAGCGTCGGGTTTACTGGGCTCCACAGAAGTTCATTCCGGAAATCGTCGATGCCCGGGTCTGAGAGTGCAATGCTGCGATGCAGTTCCCCGGAAGCCAGCGCACCGGCAACGGCGGGCCGCGTAACAAATCCGTAGCGGTCGCTGGCCAGGAATTGCTCGCCAGCCTGGATGGTGACCGCCAGATGCGCTCCGTCCGTCAAGGGACCTGACGTTTGCACGGTGAGGTCTATCTCCCACCGCGTCAGATTGCCAGTGCAGCGCACGTCCGCGATGTACGTTTCCGGCAGCACCTCCATCCACACCGTCTGCCAGATCCCCGTGGTCCGCGGATACCAGATCGAATGCGCTTCCCCCTTCCAGTCCTGCTTGCCCCGGGGTTTCTCGAGGTCAGCCGGATCGTCAAATGCTCGCACGACAATTTCTTGCGTCCCGCTATCGCGGAGCAGCGATTGGATCTCCACATCGAAGGGGGTGTAACCGCCCTCGTGCTCGCACGCCTTTACTCCGTTGATCCACACCGTCGCGGCGTAATCGACCGCGCCGAAGTGAAGTTTCAAACGCTCGCCGAGTTGCAGGACCGGTACGGTGAGCGTTTTGCGATACCAGACCGCGCTGTACAAAGTGCGGTCGTCCACGCCGCTTGCGGGTGTTTCCGGAGCAAACGGCACTACGATGGTGCGGTCCCAGGCTACTTTCCGCGGATTCTCCCATACAGCTGAGGGATCAATAGCGAACTCCCACGGCCCGTTTAGGTTGATCCAAGCCGGACGGCGCAAGCGGGGTCGTGGATACTCAAGCCACGAAGCTTCGTCCTGCTGCGTTGCGCTGTCCTTCTGTCTGTTCACCGCCACTCTGTATCACCTCTACCTGCTTACGATGCACCCTACATGGAGAGGCTGTCCCCCGAATGGGGCCAGGTTTGCACGGCTGGTTCACACCGGCACGGTTCCTTACAGGCTGCTCGGGTCGGTCTGCCCGGTATGAATGAACTTGTGAAGCTTGATCGTGGGAAACACGCGGCGGACGCGGGGCGAACCGGTACCGAAATAGTCGACGGTTTCGCGCCACTCCGCTCCCCGCGCCCCGCCTGAATATTCGGGGTCACTCATGACCAGCGCGGATCGAGCCCGTAGTAGCAACTCCGCCCCAACTTCCGCGATGACCCCTTCTTTTTTCGAGATGTGGTCCGTGCCTTTCAGCCATCCGTTGCATCGCGTCAGGAACTCGTGCGAGTACAGACCTAGCAGGCATCGCGCGAGCGGGGTCGCTGGCAGAACATCCCACGCGACGTGATCATTGAAGGCTTCAACGTTTCGCCGGAAGCCGGCAAAGACGACGCTGGTGTCGTGGATCAAAAAACAGTAGCGAAACTGCCAGCGGAGCGGGGCCTCGTACAACGCACTCCACTCCCACCCATCGTGTGTGCTGAACGCGTAGTCGACACCCTCAATCGTACGGTCCCCTTTTGCCGCGCAGCCGTTGACCACAACCTTAATGCGTGCCGGGTCAATTCCCTCAGCAAACAGTTGGATCAGGAGTTGTGGGACGGTGCGTTCGTAAAACTTCAGGCACGACGCTATAAGGTAGATAACCGCCGACGAATCTGTGTTGGTGTGGTGCGGAATCAGACAGAGCCGGTCCATCGCACTCGTCATTTCGGGCTCATCGCAAAAGAAGCCAACCGGAATATCTCCCATCGACTGGGTCCAGGTCGAGCTCGGAATCCACTTGTTCGCACTCGTCAACATCGCGAGTGCTTCTTCGCTCGGCACCTCGCCGTGCTCGTACGGTATCCAGCTGCCTTCGTTCGGATGAGAGTACCCTGTGATGCGTCCTCCCGGCTGCAACGTCAAGACGCCGATCGGTTGGATCAAATGGCCGTTCCGCAGGAACTTCATCTTGGCAAACAGGTGCGGATGTCCCACCAGCCGGTCCATCTTCACGCCGTCCGTTGCTGCTGGAAGCTGGCGCATGCAACCCGCGACTGCGTCGCCGTTAAAGGGCGAAACCTTACTCATGGCTGGTCAACTCCCTTTGGCTTACGTTCTACTCTGTGATGCCTGCGCGAGCATCTTTGGTGGAGCATCGCACTTCCTAACTGTGATGCACGGCGCGGACCTGGTAAGTAAACTCAGCACGCTTGAGCAAGCGTCGGGTCTCAGTAAGCTCACTGCCGTTATTCAGCGGCTCCATCGCTTCTGCAAAGGCAAGGCGGATAGAGACACGTTCGCTGCATCTGTTCCACGCACCTTCTCCGAAGCCATGAATGCAGACTGGCATTGCTGTACAAGCAGCTTGACTTCCGTGCGATTGAATTGCACCGCCACATCGTAATCTGCTTGATGCCTTGCTTCCTGCAAAGGCGGTCGCGATGCGGATGAGATCCTTCGACGCATTTTCCACCAGGTGAGAAAGGCCGGAGTCGGATTGCCGGAACAGATACCAGCACCGGCAGTCTTCATTTCGTCGTGTGCCGAGGCGCGCTGCACTTGAGGCGCGTAAGTTTTTCGGACTAGCTAGAGCCGCAATGTTCGCAGCTTCACTGCCAAGGAGATGGAATAAGGCATAGTATGAAGCCGAAACTGTTCTGCGAAAACTGGCTTGCCTTGGTTCGCATTCTCCCGGCCTGCAAAATGACTCGCCTGCTCTAAGAATTCACCGGCTAGTGACATCAGCCATCTGTCTCTCTAAATCGGACGTAAGATATTGAGTCTAAGCGCAGCGTACGGAGTTGATCGTGAATTGCCTCGGAAAACGCCGCGAGTACGCTGATTCTCCTTTTAGCAGGTCTGATTCTTTTGCTTACCGGATAAAGGATGTGGACCGCAGTATCGCCGCTGTGATCGGTACCAAAAAGAGTGTCCGGCTCGCCTACACCTTCAGGCCGCTCGACAACCGCCAAGTATCTTGCCAGCAAGTCCGATTTCTCCTCAGAAGCGAGACCTGCCACATAGACTGACATGCGCAGAGTATAAGCTGCGGCTTTGCTAGAATAAGTTGTGCAGACTACGCACGGCCAAACCTTTCAACCAAACAGAACGAGGCGGGGATGTCAGCGAAATACATCTTTGTAACGGGCGGCGTCGTGTCGTCGCTGGGCAAGGGCCTCGCGGCTGCGTCGATCGGATGCCTGCTGGAGGCGCGCGGCATCCGCGTCGGCCTGATGAAGTTTGACCCCTACCTGAACGTGGATCCCGGAACCATGTCTCCGTTCCAGCACGGCGAAGTCTTCGTGACCGACGACGGTGCTGAGACCGATCTGGATATGGGCCACTACGAACGCTTCACCCATGCGAAGCTGTCGCGCGACAACAACCTGACCAGCGGCCGCATCTATGAACAGGTCATCACCAAAGAGCGGCGCGGCGACTATTTGGGCAAGACCGTGCAGGTCATCCCGCATGTGACCAACGAAATCAAAAACGCCATGCGCAAGGTCGCGTCGGAGTGCGAGGTCTGCATCGTCGAGATCGGCGGCACGGTCGGCGACATCGAGTCACTTCCCTTCCTCGAAGCCATCCGCCAGACGCGGCAGGACCTCCACCGCGAGAACACGCTGTTTGTTCACGTCACCCTGGTCCCGTGGATCGCGGCCGCGCAGGAGTTAAAGACCAAGCCGACGCAACACTCCGTCAAGGAAATGCTGTCGATTGGCATACAGCCGGACATCCTGCTATGCCGCTGCGAACGCAACCTGCCGCGAGAGATGCGCAGCAAGATTGCCGCGTTCTGCAACGTGGAGGAGCGCGCGGTGATCGCGGCGAAGGATGTGTCCAACATCTACGAGTTGCCGCTTGCGTTTGAGGCGGAACACGTCGATCAGCTTGTGTTGAATTATCTCCGGCTCGAAGCGCGGGAAGCCAACCTCGCTAAATGGCGCGAACTTGTCGATCATGCGTATCACCCGAAAGATGAAGTGCACATCGGCATCGTGGGCAAGTATGTCGAGTACGAAGACAGCTACAAATCGTTGAAGGAAGCGCTGGTGCACGGCGCATTGCACGCCAATCTGAAGTTGCACGTTACATGGCTGGAAGCTGAAGGGCTGGAGACTGACGACCGCAGCTATGAGCAACAGTTGGAGCATTTCGACGGCATTCTGGTCCCAGGTGGCTTTGGCAAGCGAGGCATTGAGGGGATGTTGAACGCGATACGCTATGCCCGTGAATGTGCGGTGCCGTACTTCGGCATCTGCCTTGGAATGCAGACTGCCTGCATCGAGTACGCACGCAATGTCTGCGGGCTGCGGGACGCGAACTCGAGTGAATTCGATCCCGCCACACCGCATCGCGTCATCTATAAATTGCGTGAACTGACTGGCGTGGAGGAGATGGGCGGTACCATGCGGCTGGGCGCTTGGACGTGCATCATGGAACCGGACTCAAAGGCGGCGCAGGCTTACGGCACGACGGAAATCAGCGAGCGCCATCGGCACCGTTACGAGTTCAACCGTGAGTACGAACCCGTGCTGACCGGCGGCGGCCTGCGCCTTACCGGGACCACGCCAGACGCCACCTACGTCGAAATCATCGAGATACCCTCACACCCGTACTTCGTAGCCTGCCAGTTCCACCCGGAGTTCAAATCCAAGCCGCTGGAACCACATCCGCTTTTCCGCGAGTTCATTGCCGCCAGCTACCGCAACCGCATGCGACGCGGACGCGCCCTCTCGCAGGTCTCCTTCGAAACCATTACTCCATAAGGGCGTTGAAGTGAACAGTACAGGTGGTGCACAACTCTACAGCTTTGATCGGTTACACCAGCATTTGCAGAACTACCGTATGGCGGCGGACAGGAATCTTTTCACAATGCATCATCACCGCAGAGGAGAGCCGGAGGTATTTCGTTTCCTGCTTGCGAAGTCAACGCGTGTCTATCTTACTTTCTGTATTTTCTAGGAGTCTTGCGGTCCTCTACAAAGCATCTCATCGCACGGTTAGGCTCCAAGTGAGTCGAATCAGATGTTTCACGTGAAATGGCCTATAGAAAACGTTACGGAGCGGCTATCGAGCGGTCGCCATTGCAGGAGTTCGCGCCTTCTGGATTAGCAAAAGTCTCATCTCTCATTCGAAGCGCGGAGACTATGTCGATGCGCTGTGTCCGCATGTTCCGGAGAGCGAACGGAAAAGCTCACGCGTCTGAACAGGCTGTTACTCGGCTGCGTCTGGAGTTAATCTCGAGTGAGATCACGAGAGTCGAGATTCGCTTTCGGCACCTCGTGGAGAATCACGCAACGTCTTTGCTTCCGGTGCTACAGCACCTGCCGATCGAGCGAACTTGGGGAAACTGTTAGCTGCTCAGGCACAGCATAGTTTCGCTTTACGCATCTCATCGCATCATGGCCACCGACTCCGTCCCAAGCAACGCCGAACGTGCGCGACAGGAAGAAGCAGCGCGCCAGCAGCGAATCGCGTACAAGCAGAAGCCGCGCAGCCGGGCAAGTGCCGTCCTCTTCGAATTGCTGCTCTTCTTCGTTATTGGCATGGCCGGTGCTATCTGGCTCTTGCGCCACACAGGTAGCACCGGAATAACAGGGGAACTCGCAAACTTGTTGATGGGCCGCCGTGAAGTACTTCACACCAGCGCGCCCGACGTGATACGGCAAATCCAGCGGCTCAACCGCTTGGAGACTGTCAGCTACTCAGTAGACACGGTCGTCGAGGGCAAACATACCAACACGGTCTTGCCCGACCTGCTGTTTGGCGACCGGCTCATCTTGGTCGTGCACGGGCAGGTCATTGCCGGTGTCGACCTGTCACAACTTAGGCCTGATGCCGTGCAGGTGAACGGTCGTACTGTGATTCTTGATCTGCCACCCTCACAGATCTTCACAACTCGCATTGACAGCGCAAAAACGCGTGTCTTCGCCCGCACCACCGGCGTTCTGACACAGGCTGATCCGAACCTGGAGAGCGACACACGGGAGACCGCGGAAAACCAGATCCTGCAGGCCGCCACGAACGACGGCATTCTGGATGCCGCCCGCACCAATGCCCGTGCCAGCATGGAAAGCCTGCTGCGCGGTCTGGGATTTCAGCAAGTCACGGTACATTAGCTGCCGCGTAGCACAACGCGACGTGGTGTATAGCTCCCGAGGCTTCATTAACCGTGATGAGCATTACACCTGCCGCATCGGCGAGGGCTCTCAGATAAGCATCGTTCATCGATTTTGGGGACGGGCCGTTGATGGAGGCGCGATCCCCGAGGAGTGTGTCTAGTGCAACTAGGTCGTACGCGATCAATGGCTGGTGAGTTCTGGCACCAAAAAAACGGCCCCCCTTGTGGGAGGGCCAATCTGCCTTGGTTCTCTCTGCTTAGGAGAGCTTGTATGGCGAAGTACATCGCCAAATCCTGTCCGGTGCTGCCAAAACCGGCTGATCTACTTTTCTGTTCGATGCACGCTGCAGCGTGCAGCAAGCGCCCGAAAAATTAGCTACCTTCAGCGAATTCTCTAGGCATGATATTTCGCGATGTCGTGCTGGACGGCGGTGGTGCACTGTCCAGGTTTGCCAAACTGTTATGGAGCAGAGTCACGCGAACACCATTCGAGAGAGCCCTTTCGCCGTTGGGTAATCCCTTTGCGTTCGCCCTGCCCATCCCCGTCCTGTAGATGCGGTAAACCGGTACCTGATGTTCTGTGACCAGGTAACGGACGACCGTATCAGCCATCGCTTGGGAGGTATTTACACCGGCACGGCTGTAACCCTGTACCTCGATAATGTAGCCCTTCTGCGAAGCCAACTTTCCGGCAAGATCATCCAGTTCAGCCTTGCCTTTTGCACCAAGCGTAGTGCGACCGGCGGGAAATGACACCGGGGTGGTCTGGACGCTCTGGTACTGGTCAAAATTGCTGACGGTACTATGCAGCGCGTCGGTGCGGGCCGCCGCCGACGTTGCGGTGCTGTTTGCCGAGTCAG
>CAXUBG010000101.1:0-6114 GCA_964249285.1 uncultured Terriglobus sp.
AAACGGAATGCCGATCATCGACAAGAGGAAAAAGCTGAGTGCCGCACCGAGCACGGGATGGCGCAGCGCAAGGCCGCTATAGTCTTCGCCGGAGCGCAAGGACTCGTCGCGCCCGCTGACGAGCGTGATGACGATGAAGGCACCGACGTTCATTGCGGCATATGTGGCGGAGTAAAACGCCGCCGCGGCGATGCCTTCGGCGGGGAGCGCGGTGAAGGCAGCAATCAAATACCCCGCGTGCGCGATGGATGAGTAGGCCAACATGCGCTTCACGTCGCGCTGAATAAGGGCGGCCAGATTGCCGACGCACATGGACAGAACGGAGAGGACGGCCATTAGAATTTGCCAGCGCGGCTCAAAGATGGCGTACCCGGAAAATAGAATGCGCAGCAAAACGGCAAATGCGGCGGCTTTGGGCGCGGTGGACATGAGGCCAACAACGGGTGGCGGGGCACCCTGGTAAACGTCCGGCGTCCAGACATGGAACGGTGCGGCCGAGACCTTGAAGCCAATGCCGATGATGATCATGGCGATGGCCAGAATGGCGAGCACCGGTGTTCGTGTCGCGGCAAGCGAAGCAGCCACGATATCCAGATTCGTGGAACCGGACGCACCGAAGGTCAACGCGATGCCGTACAGAAAGAACGCAGTCGCGAAGGAGCCGAGCAGGAAGTACTTGATCGAACTTTCTGTCGCGGCTGCCTGGTTCTTGCGGAAGCCCGCCATGATGTAGGTCGAGATGGACGAAATTTCCAGGCCGATGAAGACCATCAGCAGCTCGGTGGAGCAGCACATCAGCATCATGCCAACAGCACCAAAACAGACCAGCGCGAAGTATTCCCCAGCATTGCCGTGCGGCCCGTCAAAGTAGTCAAGCGAAGCCAGCAGCGTGGTGAGGACCACCAGGCCGATGAGCACTTGGAAGAAGATCGAATAGCTGTCGACACGGACGGAGTTGCTAAAGGCGTTCATCGTGCCGAAGTGCAACTGCCACAGGCTGATGCCGGTTGCGGCTGCAGTCCCGGCGGTGGCAAGCCAGCCAAGCGGTCTGCGGGATCGGAGCGCGGGCAAAAGCGGCTCCAGCATCATAATGATGACGCCGGTGATGGTCAGCACGTACTCGGGTAGGAGCGCCAGAACGTTATGGGATACGGCTTGCGTCATCTAGCGTGCCGCTCCTTCGTTTTGCTGCCGCGGCGTTGAGGTGAGGTACAGTTTTCCCGGCGGCAATGCCCTGAGTGCCTCAACCCGCCGGTACTGCCCGCGTGGGGTATCTCGGGTGACGCGGGCATACCCCTGTGCTACCGGGTCTAGTGCGCGGGTGAAAAGGGGCGAAGCGATGCCCATGTCCAGAAAAAGAATCACGAGCGGCCATAATGCGAGGTGTTCGCGCCCCGTAATGTCCCACGCTGGGCGCTCCGCTGAGGTGGCACCCAGATCGGCGTAGAAAACACGCTGGATCATGGTCAGCAGATAGCCTGCGGAGAAGATCACACCGGAGGTGCCGACTACGGTCCAGATCAGGGCATGTGGGCTCACCAAAGTCTGAGCTGACCCGGACAGAATAAGGAACTCGCCGACAAAGCTGTTCAACATGGGCAGGCCAACGTTTGAAAGCGCGGTGATCACAAACAGCGTCACCATCCACGGCAGTTTGCCCGCGATACCGCCCAACTCGCGCATGTCATAGGTTCCGTAGCGCTCATAGAGAAAGCCCATGAGCAGGAAAAGCGCTCCACCGGAGATGCCATGGTTCAGAATCTGGTACATGCCGCCGTCCAGCCCGTTGACGGTGAAGGTGAAGATACCCAGCGTGCAGAAGGAGAGATGACCCAACGTGGAGTATGCTGCGAGGCGCTTCAGGTCATTCTGGACCAACGCAATACAGGCACCGTAGACGATGCCGATGGCGCCCAATGCGATGAAGAGAGGCGCGATACGGTGGGACTGCTCCGGAAAGATGCCGAACGAGAAGCGCAGAATGGAGTAGAGGCCAAGCTTGCCGGCGAGTACCATGACTGCCGCGGTGGGAGCTTCGCTGATTGCGTCCGTAAGCCAGCCGTGGAGAGGGAAGACTGGTACCTTGACCGCGAAGGCAAAAAGGAACGCAAGTGAGGCAAGCCACATGCCAGCGGAGGTCGCGTGAATGCCATGAGCGGCAGCCAAGGCGGCGAGCTCTGGCAGCTGGAAGGTGTTCGTCTTCGCGTAAAGCCAAAGGATGCCTACCAGCAGCAGCGCCGACGGGATAAAGGCATATAGAAAGTACTTCAGCGCGGCGCGGCGGCGGTTCTCTGTGCGTCCAAAGGTCGCGATGAGAATGGTCATCGGCACCAACGCCAGCTCAAAGAAGGCGTAGTACAGGAATAGATCGAGCGAAGCAAACACGCCCAGCATGGCGACCTGTTGCAGGAGAAAGAGCGTGTAGAAGAGCTTGCGGCGCGAAGCAATTGCATTCCACGAGGCCAGCACGCCCAACGGTGCCAGCAGGCCCGAAAGCACCAGCAACCACATCGAAAGCCCATCCACGCCCAAGTGGTAGCGGATGGCGGGAGCAGAAATCCACGAGACATCCTGCACAAAATCAAAGTGGTGGACGTTCTGCACAGTCAACACCCCGCCAGGCACGGAGTGGGCGGGAAGGTGCAGCGTGAGAGCAAAGGTAATCAGCGTGACGGTCAGCGCGCCCCACTGCTGGATGCGCCCGCGATCAGGCATCAGAGTCAACAGCGCCGCGCCCGCAAGCGGAGTCAAGATGATGAGCGAAAGAATGATGCCGTTCAGGTTCATGGGCCTTACTGGTTACCGAACAGGTTGAAAGGCAGATGCGCCGCCAGCGTGGAATGCCGGGCAAGCGCGGTGTAGGTCATCAGCAGGATGACACAGGCTGCGCCCGCGGCAAGCCAGCCAGCGTAGGAGCGGAGATTGCCAGATTGCATACGCCGCGTGCCCTCGCCAGCCTGACGCGTCAGAAATGCCGCGAAAGAGCCTGTCCCGTTCACGAGACCTGTATCGACCAGCCCACCCAGCAGCAGGCGTGAGATGACCATAAGCGGGGTGACGAAAATTATGCTGTAAAGCTCATCGATGTAGTATTTGCCAGCGATCAGCCGGTAAAGCGGATTTGCGGCAGCACGTGCGCCCAGCGATCCCGGCTTCCTCAGGTAAAAGACGTATGCGAAGAACCATCCAATTGCAGCCACGGCAACGGAGACAGCGGCGAGTCCACGCTCAAGACCATGCGAGACCTGATCGGCATTGACTGCGTTCCGCGGCTCTGTGGTGAGTGCAAAGACGGGATCAAGGAAGTGTTCGATCTCGTTGTGACCGCCAAGCGCGGCGGGGATGCCAACCCATCCTCCAACGACAGACAGGATCGCCAGAATGACAAGCGGTGCCAGCATGATCCAGGGCGACTCATGCACGCCGTGCGGATGCGCCGCCTGACCCTCGTCGTGCTCGTCCACCATGGTCAGGATTGTGTCGTGACGGGAGTGAACGCCAGCACCGTTTCCAGCGAGTGGGTCGTTGGGATCGCCATGGCCGCTGGCCAGGGCGCGCTCATCGAATCGCTCCACGCCGAAGAACGTTTTATACCAGAGGCGGAACATGTAGAACGAAGTCATGCCAGCGGTGAGCACACCCACTGCCCACAGTACCAAGTGCAGCGGATTGGGTGAGGCGAAAGTGCGGTAGAGGATTTCGTCCTTGGAAAAGAAGCCGGCGAGGGGTGGGATGCCAGCGATGGCAAAGACTCCAGCGCTCATCGTCCAGAACGTGACCGGTGTGCGCTTCCGCATGCCCCCCATCACGCGCATATCCTGCTCGCCGCTGAGCGCGTGAATGACCGAACCCGCTGCAAGGAAGAGCAGTGCCTTGAAGAAAGCATGTGTCATCAGGTGGAAGATAGCCGCCGAGTATGCCGCGACGCCGCAGCCAAGGAACATGTAGCCCAGCTGCGAAATGGTGGAATAGGCCAGGACGCGCTTGATGTCGTGCTGCACCATGCCAATGCTTGCCGCAAACAGTGCGGTTAGCGCGCCAATGAGTGCGACCACCCCGAGCGCGAAGGGTGAACGGTCAAACAGGACATGGGCGCGGCAGACCAGATAAACACCTGCTGTCACCATTGTGGCGGCGTGTATAAGTGCCGACACCGGCGTGGGGCCTTCCATGGCGTCCGGCAGCCAGATGTACAGCGGAATCTGAGCAGACTTGCCTGCGGCTCCCAGGATCAATAGCAGCGCAATTGCAGTCAGGAAGCCGCCGTGCAGTTCCGGGTGCAGACTGATCGCGCCAAAAACTTGGGTGAAGCTGAGTGTGTTGAAGTGGTTGATCAGCAGAAACATCGCCAGCAAAAAGCCGAAGTCGCCGATCCGATTGACGATGAATGCCTTGCGTCCGGCGTTGTTGGCCGACGGTTTTTTCCAATAAAAGCCGATCAGCAGATACGAGGCGAGACCGACGCCCTCCCAGCCTACAAACAAGAGCAGAAAGCTTTCCGCCAGGACGAGCACCAGCATGAAGAACATGAAGAGGTTCAGATAGGCAAAAAAGCGCCAGTAGCCCTCGTCATGCGCCATGTAGCCAGCAGAATAGACGTGAATGAGAAAACCCACGCATGTAACCACACCCAGCATGATCAGTGACAGGTGATCGAGCGTGAGAGCGAACCGGACAACGAAGGTGCCTGTTTCGATCCATGGCCGTGAGTTGGCGGTCATTGCCAGGATGTCGTGCGACCGCATGAACGTCCAGAGATAGCCAAAAATCAGCGCGGGCAATGCGGTGAACAGGAGCGCGATCGCTGCCACTCCGGCGCGCGGCAGGCGGCGTCCAATTGTTCCATTCAGCAGGAAGCCGAGGAAGGGAAGCAGCGGAATGTACCAGAGCAGGTGAGCGGGCATCGGTGGGTCAGTTCTTCATGAGGTTGATGCTGTCCACGTCCAGCGTCTGGCGGGTGCGAAAGATGGCAATGATGATGGCGAGTCCCACTGCAGCCTCTGCCGCGGCAACCACCATCACGAAGAACACAAAAATCTGCCCCTGGATCGCCTGGCGGGCATGGGCGAATGCGACAAACGTGAGATTGACGGCGTTCAGCATCAACTCAATCGACATGAAGACAGTGATGATGTTGCGCTTGATCAGGAACGCTCCAATGCCGATAGAGAAGAGCACGGCTGCGAGCACAAGATAGTAGGCAACGGGCACCATCGTTACTGCTCCTTCCGTGCCAGCACAACCGCGCCCAGAATCGCGACCAGGATCAGAATGGAAGTCACCTCGAAGGGCAGCAGCAGGCTAGTGAAGAGCACCTTGCTGATCTCGGTCATGTTGGATGTGCCGTTATTCAAGCGTCCGCCCATGTTGGCGTAGCCGAGAATCCTGCGCTCATGCAGGAACGTGTAGGACAGCAGAGCGATGATACCGAGGACTCCGGGAATACCTGCAAAGTACGCCGCTTTCGATCCGCGTGTGCGCACCTCCTCACCCGCGTTGAGCAGCATGATGACAAAGGTAAACAGCACCATGATGGCACCGGAGTACACGATGACCTGCGCCGCCGCCAGGAACTCCGCACCCAACGTCCAGTAAATGACCGCGAGTGAAAGCATCACCACTACAAGCGACAGCGCGGAGTTGATAGGATGCCGCTGCAGCAGCAGGTTGAGTGCCGCCGCAACGCAGAGGAACGCGAAGATGATGAAGAGCGCAAGTTGCATCGGTCCAGCAGATCCTTACAGGTGCAGCGCCAAAGGTGAGTTGTGTACCTGCTGATTGTAACCGAGGGATCAATGGTGCAAGTCAGTGAACACGCGTTTCCGGCGTGGTGCCTGCGGCGAGCGGCAGCAGGCGCAGATAGACGCCGTTAGTCCACCCAAAACCGGTATTGTTGGACTTGTAGCCTGCAACGAGCGCAGTCGCCGTTGTGGTGCCATCCAGTACGTTGTACTTCTCACGCAGCGTGCCCTCGTTCCGGTAGTTTGCTTCCGCGGTGCTGGTGAACTTGGAACTGAGATCGCGCGCCTGGGCTGTGAAGCCATTCTGGTGCAGGCCGAGCGCAGCGAAGTACGTATTCGGCGCCCAACCGAAAGGAAGGTCCCACTGCATGCC
>CAXUBG010000101.1:6124-10879 GCA_964249285.1 uncultured Terriglobus sp.
ATATAGGTGACGGGCATGCGCACCCTTCCGCCTGGAGGCGGTCGCGCCTACCGTTTTTCGGCCGCCAGAACCTGGTCGATGAGCGCGTCGCGGGCGGGAATCTGGCCGTCCAACATGAGCATCGCCAAACCGTGGGCCTGCGCGAGCTTCGGCAGTAATCGCACGACGATCGTCTTCGCCTGCTCCGGCGTCGCAAGACCCGCCCAAAGCGGATAAAACGCCGTTGCGTACAGGTAGGTGGAGCGCTTGCCCGTGCTGGTCACGAACTCGAAGAAACCACCCTGCTGCTCGTCCCACAACAGGCGTGTCATCGTTGATTTACGGCTTTCCGCATACTCTTGCCAGGCCGTTACCTCATCACCGCGCCCCAGTGTCTTCGCGAAAACAGCCATATCTGTTTCGTACCGGTAGAGCAGGCTGTTCAGGCAAACCGGTGCGAAGTGGTGCGTATCTCCACTGAAGGGCCCGAAACGGAAGCTGGTATCGAAGCCGCTCTCGCGCATGGCACGGTCTCCGCGGTAAAAGTCGCGGGTAAGCCGCGTGCCGTTCACCACAGCCGCCGCGCACACGCGCGATATCTTCTGATCGCAACTTGCCGCGTCCCCAGCGGAAGCAGCGACGAGGTACCGCTTGCCCGACTCGGGATGCGCCAGCATCCAGCGGATCGCATCCGGGTAGTAGCTGGAATCGTCCGCCATCTCGATCACCGGCCCCTCGCCGGTATCGAAGTAGCGGGCCAGCCCGGTATCGCCCGCCTTATGGATGCTGCTTCGCCACAGGGCATAGTCGCGCTTCGCGACCACATAGGCGCGCGTCAGCCATTGACGTTCCGCAGCGTTCTGCGGAGACGCGGCATCGACCTCCCGGATCATCTCCGCCAGGAGCGGCGGCTGGGAGCGGGTCAGGTAGTAGGTCCGGTTGGCGTTCAGCAACGCGCCGTAATGGTCGATCTCAAAAAGAAAATCATCCACCATGCCGCGCGCAAGTTCGACCCGGCCGTCGGTGATGAGACCAAGGATGATGAAGTAACTGTCCCACCCGTACATCTCGTTAAAGCGGCCACCAGGCACGACGTACGGGTGGGGCAGGTACAGCAGGCCCGGCGTGCCAAGCTCTCCCGGCTTCACGTCACCCAGCGAGTGAATGGGACGGGGCAACCGGCGAACGTCGACCTTGCACTGACCTCGTGTTGTGGCAAGTTCGGCAGGCTCCGGCAGGTCCGCAGGCAGATACAAGACCGGCGCTGTGGTCACCTTAGGATCCACCAGCGACTTGCAATCGGTCGTGGACCTTGTCAGCGTATCCCACGCGCCGTGAATGTACTCCCGGATGGGCGGAAGGCTGTTTGCCTGCGTTTGCGCCGGTGAGAGACATGCCGCCGCAAGCAGCAGGGCCGTCAAGCAGCGATACATTAAACGGTTTCTAACCATGAAACGCGAGAACAAGGCTGGTAATCAGGATATTGACCATTGCGAGCGGCAGCAGCCACTTCCATCCAAAGCTCATCAGCTGGTCGTAGCGAAAGCGCGGCAGTGTGGAGCGCACCCAGATGTACAGAAGAATGAACGCAAAGACCTTGAGAACGAACCACAGGATGTGAAAGATGGCGCTCAGAAAACGTCCGCCAAAACCATCCGGCAGCAGGTGGCCTAGCGGGGACGACGCGCCGCCGAAGAACAGCAGGGTCGCAACGCAGGAGACGGTAATCATGTTGGCATATTCGGCCATGAAAAACATGGCGAACTTCATCGACGAGTACTCCGTATGGTAGCCTGCGACCAGCTCCGATTCCGCCTCCGGCAGGTCGAAGGGCGCGCGGTTCGTCTCAGCGTACGCAGCCATCAGGTAGATGAAGAAACCAAAGAACTGCGGCCAGATGTTCCACGTCAGAGCGCCATGGTGCGCCTGTGACCCCACAATATCGCGGAGACGCAGCGATCCCGCACGCAGGACCACGCCCACCAGCGACAGTCCAAGCGCAAGCTCGTAGCTGATGACCTGCGCGGAGGCGCGCAGCGATCCAAGCAGGGAATACTTGTTGTTTGACGACCAGCCCGAGAGGGCGATGCCATACACGCCAATGGATGTAATCCCCAGAATGACCAGCAGTCCGATGTTGATATCGGAAATCTCAAACAGGCTGACGCCACGGTAAGTGAACAACCCGCCGAAGGGCACCACTGCGATGGAGACCAGCGCACAGGACAGCGCGATCATGGGCGCAATGACGAAGAGCGGGCGTTCCACCGCGAGCGGCATCAGGTCTTCCTTGAGGAAGAGCTTCGCTCCATCCGCCAGCGGCTGCAAGAGGCCGAACGGTCCAGTGCGGCTGGGACCCCAACGGTTCTGGATCAGGCCGATTACCTTCCGCTCCACCAGAACCGTGTAGGCGACCGCGGTCAGGGTGATGACGAGCACCACCGCGATCTTGAGCACGGAGAGCAACAGGAAGATCTGGAAGTTGGTGAGATGCATCGCGGCGTGCGTGTCCTGTCCCTAACGTTCAGTCGGCGGGAATGCCAACGGGTTCATGGCTGTATTTCTCTGTAAGCTCCACCAGCGTGGGCGAGTAGCGTCCCAGAGTACCGGAGGTGAACAGCGTATCATCCGCAGGCAACACCAGGTCGCGCCGGCCGGCCTCGATCTGAACAAGATCAGACGGTGCCGCGGGAGCAAGGTGCTGGTCGTTGCCGCTGAGCAGCTGTAACCGCAATAGGTCATACCCCGGTACAAGCCGCTGAATCTCGTCGAGTACTGCAAACGGATCAAAGGGCGAAAGCTTGATTTCCAGGTTGTTTGAGGTGAGCCAGACCGCATGGCGGTCAGCTTCGCCCGACTGCGCGCCACGGGTCTGACCAAGATCAGCCCGGACGCCGTTCACCTGCGTCTGCTTGCCGAAGGGTACGAGCTTACGGATGTCCGCGCCCATCTTGTCCGCGACCCGCACGATTAATTCCAGGTCGGTGCGGACGCCGGCACGGTCAGACGCCTTCTTGACCAACTGCAGGTCCCCGTAGCTGTTGGTCACACTGCCGGATTTCTCGTACAGATTGGCGGACGGCAAGATTACGTCGGCCAGCCGCGCCGTTTCGGTCAGAAACATGTCATGCACAACCACAAACGTGTTGGCCAGCGCGGCAGGATCGACAGAGTACCGCGCCACTGGATTCGCATTGACAACGTACAACGCGCCAAGATTGCCGGCCTGCGCGGCGTCAAAGATGCCCACCATGTCGAGGCCTGGTGCTGCGGAGAAGCGCTCGCCGTACTCGCTGCCGAAATCATGCGATCCCTGCACGGGTACGTAGCCGGGCAGCATGTCTGGCAGCAGGCCCATGTCCGCCGCACCATGCGCGTTGACATAGTCGCTCAGCAGGGCAAACTTCGTGCCCGGCAGCGTCAGCCCGAACTCGATGAGCCTGCGAAGGTCATTGCCGCGCAACTCAGAGCCGATCAGGATCAGCAGCGACTGTTCGGCTTGAAGCGCGTCGCGGAATTTTGCCAAACCATCCGCATCATGCGCGGCAGCATGTCCGGCAGCTTCATCTCCCGCTAGGTACGCGGCAATCGCACCGTAGCCGTACGGCGCGATTGCCAGGTACGACTTGGCCTGCCGCCGCAGTTTGATGGGCCGGTGGTTTGCGACATACAGCTTTGCCCGGTTCAGACGGACGTTTGTACGCAGGTTCCATGCGGTCAGCGGAGCTTCGTTGGTGGGGTCCCCGCCAATCAGCAGGATGGCCGGAGCCTTTTCATTGTCATGCTGCGAGGCGAAGCGGTCACGATGTCCACTGAGAGCGGCCGCGAAGGTGACGTAGTCAGCGGTGCGGTGGTGATCAATATTGTTGGTACCCAGCACAGAGCGAGCGAACTTCTGGAGCAGGTAGGCTTCCTCATTGGTAAGCCGGTTGCCGCCCACCACGCCAATGCTGTTGCCGCCTCTGCTGTCGCGGATCTCGCGCAGCTTCGTCCCCGCGAAGGTCAGCGCCTCTTCCCAGGACACAGCCTTGAAGCTGCCGTCCACCTGTTTCAGCATGGGTTGCGTGATGCGTTCCGGTGCGTTGGCAAAGTCGAAGCCGTAGCGGCCCTTGTTGCAGAGAAAGTCGCCGTTGATGCCACTCTTGTCCCGGTTGTCGCCGCGCACAATCTCGGAGCCATCGGTCGTAGCGCGCACGCCGAGCGTGGTCTTGCAGCCGTCACCGCAGTGCGTGCAGATGGTGGCGACGTGATTCATCTCCCACGGCCGCGTCTTGTACCGGTACGTGTCGCTGGTCAACGCGCCCACCGGGCACACATCGATACACATGCCACATTCTTCACAGTCAAGGTGCGGCAGGCCATCCTCGCTCTGGGAGGCGGGGATGTTTGGCGCGATGACAGCGGACGATCCCCGGTTCTGAATCCCAAGCGCATAGACGTCCATGCCTTCGCCGCACATGCGCACGCAGCGGTAGCACAGGATGCACCGCGGACGGTCGAAGTAGACCGTGGGCGACCACTGCTGCTCCTCGCGGTGGTTCTTCGGCTCCTGGTAGAAGCTGTCCGCCGCGCCGTACTTGAAGGTCATGTCCTGCAACTCGCATTGGCCGCCCGCATCGCACACGGGACAGTCCAGTGGATGGTTGCCAAGAAGGAGCTGCAGCGTGGCCTTGCGCGCCTGCGCGATCTCCGGCGTCTCGGTCTGCACGACCATGCCTTCCGCAACTGGCGTGGTGCAGGCGGTCTGCAGCTTCGGCATCTTCTCGATGCGCACGA
>CAXUBG010000102.1:0-10857 GCA_964249285.1 uncultured Terriglobus sp.
GTAGACATACGCCCGGATTTCGCCGGAGTCCTTGTCGAACTCGCCCCGCATGTTTTCCAGCGTTTTGTAATATTTGCGCGTCGCCAGCGCGATTGCGTCTTCTACAGCACCCACCACAATCTGCGGGTCAATGCCCTTGTCGCGGCTCATGGTTTCAATTGCTTCGTATAGTGCGCTTGCCATTCGTACTCCTAACCCTTCTATTCAGTTGTGGTGGTGCATGGTCTTCTTTGCGCTGAAACTTAGATCTCGGCGACGAGATTCGCCCTTTCGATCTCTCCCAGTGGAATTTCGACCGTCTCCGGCGGGGTCTCGACGCCTTTCTTGCGCTTGCCTTTCCCCTTGGCGGCACTCACATCAAGCGTGACTACGCCGCCGCTAAAGCGCATCCGGCCAGTTACGACCTTCGAGCCGTTGACCGGCGTGAACAGCTTTGCGATCACTAGAAATCCTTGGAAACGAAGCCAGTCCTGCTCAGAGCGCAAGGCGCGTTCAAGGCCGGGCGATGACACCTCAAGCACGTACTCCGCGCTGCCGGGAACCATCTCTTCGACATCCAGCAAGACACCAAAATCCTGCGCAAACAGAGCGCAATCCTCGTGCGTGACCCCGGAGAGCGCCTCTGCCGGCACACCGCTGGGCAGGCTTGCCGAGCCGCCGGCCTCAGCAGCTGCCTGTTTCAGAGCTTCGCGTCCAGCTGCATCCTTTTCGACATACACGCGGAGTGCACGGTTCTTGCCCGCGCCGGACAGTTCCACATCGACGAGGTCGAGTCCATGGCTGGCAGCAACGCGCCGCGCCGCCGCGCGAATGGGATCAAGCTGGACTGCCACGTTTGCCCGCCTCCTGAAACAGACGCAAGAAAAGGCGGGCTCGCGCCCACCCAGTCGATCCGCAGCGATAACTCTGAGGAAAACTTTGCCTGCACTCTCAATGTACCGCGAAGATCCCGGCTAAATCAAGCCCGTGCCGTTGCGCCGCAGCCGCGCGCCGCCTACAATCTCGTGAACCATATGCTCGTAAGTCCCCTGCCCGAAGCGCTGACGTTTGACGATGTTTTGCTTGTCCCTGCCTATTCCGAGGTGGTTCCCACGCAGGTCAGCACGGCCACGCGCCTGACCGCGCGCATCACGCTCAACGTGCCGCTGCTCTCCGCCGCGATGGATACAGTGACGGAGTCACGGCTAGCCATTGCCATGGCGCAATCGGGCGGCATGGGCGTGGTGCACCGCAATCTCTCCATCGAACAGCAGGCCAGTGAAATCGATAAGGTGAAGCGATCTGAGAGCGGGATGATTGTCGACCCGGTGACAATTGAGCCGGAGCAGCCCATTGCCGCGGCGCTGGACGTTATGCGGAAATACAAGATTTCCGGCGTGCCCGTCACGAAGGACAGAAAGCTGGTTGGCATTCTGACCAATCGCGATCTGCGCTTTGTCTCCCGCACGGATATCCCGGTGAGCGACGTGATGACAAAGGAACACCTCATCACGGTACCGGTGGGTACGACGCTGGAAGACGCCGAGCACATCCTGCATCAGCACCGGGTGGAAAAGCTGCTGGTGGTGAACGATGCCTATGAGTTGAAGGGGCTAATCACCGTCAAGGACATCCAGAAAAAGTTGAAGTACCCGAACGCGAGCAAGGACTCGCAGGGCCGTCTGCGCGTGGCCGCGGCGATTGGGGCGACGGGCGACTTCCTTGACCGGGCAGCCGCACTCGTGGAGGAGAATGTGGATGCGCTGGCCATCGACAGCGCGCATGGCCACAGCAGCCGTGTGCTGGACGCGGTACGGCAGTGCAAGCAGCGCTTTCCCGATGTCGATCTGCTGGCAGGCAACGTGGCGACATACGACGGTTGCCTGGCGCTGATCGATGCAGGTGCGGATGCGGTAAAGGTCGGCATCGGGCCGGGTTCGATCTGCACGACACGCATGGTGACGGGCGCCGGGATGCCGCAGATCACCGCCATCAGCGAGGCCTACCGCGCGGCGCGAGAGCGCGGCATTGCGGTCATCGCGGATGGCGGGGTGAAGTACTCCGGCGACATCACGAAGGCTATCGCGGCGGGCGCGGGCGTCATCATGATTGGATCGCTGTTCGCGGGCGTGGATGAGTCGCCGGGAGAAACGATCCTCTACCAGGGCCGTTCGTTCAAGACGTATCGCGGCATGGGATCGCTCTCGGCCATGGCGCAAGGGTCGGGCGAACGGTATTTTCAGGGCCGCGACGAGATGGCTTCCAGCAGTGACCCTGTCCGCTCCATTACGTCACCGGAGCCGACGATGAACAACCGGCTGAACAAGTTCGTACCAGAGGGCATCGAAGGCCGCGTGCCGTACCGCGGACCGCTGGGCGACATGGTGTATCAACTCGTTGGCGGCCTGCGCAGCGGCATGGGCTATCTTGGCTGCGGGACGATACCGGAGTTACAGGAGAACGCTCGCTTCGTGCGCATCAGCGGCGCAGGGCTGCGGGAAAGCCACGTCCACGATGTCATCATCACCCGCGAAGCTCCGAACTACCACGTGGAATAGAGCATATGCGACGCCTCGCAACCGCTGTGTTGCTAGCACCAATTGCAATTTCTCTCCCTTGCTGTCGGTAGACCGGACTTCATCTCCACGCAACGTTGCACCGCACGTAGAGTAGGTAGGAGCCTTGCGTCAGGCACCTTTCTTCTCATGCTGTGGGCTGGTGACTTCATGCTTTGCTGCCAGCGCGGCGCGCACCTTGCTGACATGATGTCCGTGCACGCGGATGGCTTCGTGCAGCACCTCTCCGGTGACACCGAACTCCTTGCTCCAGTAATGAATGTCTGACGCGACCTTGGGATTGATCTCGTTGAGATCGCCCGGTCCGTGCTCTACATTTGCGCTCATCTTGGCCCCCAGCAGGTTGATGCAAAAGCAATGCCGCAGGGTGGCCGTTGCGGCGGACATGCATGTTACGGCGTAGTTGGCGGGCGGGTGTACCCTCAAGGGCGTGAAGCGGCCATCTTATACCGCGGAAAGCAGGTCCTGGGTCTTCTCCTGCCTGTCTCCATGCTGGGCGGTGCGGCGCTGTCTGCTTGCCACCGTTCTGTTTTGTTCGGCAACCGGATGCACTTTTGCCAGCGGAGAGCAACGGCCGGTAGCGCACGCGGCGCACCGGCGTCCACAGGTTGCGCCGGTGACGCCCCCGGCAAAACAGCGGCTGATTGTTCTGACGGATATTGAAGCGGACCCGGACGATACGCAGTCATTGATACGGCTTCTGCTGTACTCGAATGAGATCGACATTCGTGGCCTGATCGCGACGACATCCACCTTCTTAAAGGATCGCGTCGAGCCGGGCAGCATCCGGCGCATCATTGGCGAGTACGCGAAGGTGCAACCGAATTTGCTGCTGCACGAGAGCGGTTTTCCCGCGGCCGGCGACTTGCTCCGTACCGTCTCCGCCGGGCTGCCGTTGTACGGTTTGCAGGCGGTTGGCGCGGGAAAGGATTCCTCTGGTTCGGAGGCAATCGTAAAGGAGTTGCGGCGTCCGGACGAGCGTCCTCTGTGGGTCAGCGCATGGGGTGGAACGGCGACGCTGGCACAGGCGCTCTGGACGATTCGCACGGCATCGCAGCCGGAGGAGGCGGCCAGACTCTACGGAAAACTGCGGGTGTACGCCATCTCCGACCAGGACGACACGGGTGCCTGGATCCGGAGGGAGTTCCCTTCAATTTTCTACATCTGCAGCCCGGGACCTGACTTCCGGAACGCGACCTGGACTGGTATCACTGGCTACTTCGCGGGAGCGGACAACGCGGTGATCACACCAGACTGGCTTGCAAAAAATATTCAGCAGGGGCATGGGCCCCTTGGTGCGGCGTACCCTGACGTGGCGTATGGCATGGAGGGCGACACGCCGTCCTGGCTTGCGCTGATTCCGAATGGTTTAGGAGATCCAGAACATCCGGATTATGGCGGCTGGGGCGGCCGCTACGAGCTGTACCAGCCCGCTTTCAACAACGATCCGCAGTGGAAGCCAGCAGGCCAGAACTCGGTCCGTCCGGAACCAGAAACACGCCCATTGTGGACGAATGCGAAGGATACATACAGCAAACCCACGCCGCGCGGCGCAGGACCGCAGCAGCCTGCCGCAGCCGTGACATCAGACCAAGCGACGCTTTGGCGCTGGCGAGAGGACTTTCAGAACGACTTTGCCGCGCGCATGGCGTGGACGACGGCAACTTACGCCGAGGCGAATCATCCTCCCCTGCCCGCACTCGCTACGTCAGGTGAACTGACAGTTCACGGCGGGCAAAGCTTCTTGCTGGACGCGACGGGAACCACCGATCCCGATGGCGATTCTTTGACCTATTTGTGGTTTCTCTACCCAGAAGCGGGTACGTACAAGGCGAAGTTCTGCTTCGCTCCGTTCAGTCCCAACCTGGTGAAGCTGCCCGTTACTGCGCCGGAAGTAACCACTCCCGCGACCCTGCACTTCATTCTGAAGGTCATCGACAAAGGAACGCCTCCGTTAAGCCGGTACGGGCGAGTCATAGTCCACGTGCTGCCGTAAAGATTGCACGCGCGACGGGCATGGCATACAGTATGCGTATGCCATGCTCCTCCCAGGCTTGTTGTTCTCGCCGGTAGTTGAGGCTCTGCACGCCCTCGCATTCTCCAGACTTTCACCGCAATCCTCTTAATGTCACCTCCCGGTACAGGAGCATTACGTGCAAATCCTGAGTCTCCATTTCTGCAGGTGTTGTTGCCGCTGCAAGTAGCAGCAATGGGCTGCGTGACGCAGCCTGCAACGACACTTCCACAGAAGGGAACTCCTGCTTGCTTCGTAGCAATTTTGTACGTTACTCACCGCTGTTCGTGCCTGCGTCTGTGCTTTGCCTTGTGAACCTTTCGCTTTCGCGCACAGCACGCGCGCAAGTTGTTGGGGGTACGTTGAGCGGGATCATCACAGACAGCAGCGGTGCGGCTGTTTCCGGCGCCGCGGTGTTGATCCACAATGACGAGACCGGCACGGAGCGCCGTCTGCGCACCGACATCAGTGGCCATTATGCCGCCCCCTCCATCGCGGTTGGCAGCTATAGCATTACGGTGGAAGCTGCTGGTTTTGCTCCTGAACATCGGAGCGGGGTCTCGCTCACCGTGGGACAGGCGTCAGACCTTAATCTGGCCCTGCATGTCGCATCGGAACGGCAGGAACTGACGGTGACCAGCGTGGCGACCACGGTAAAACTTTCGAACGAGCAAGTGTCCGGCCTGGTTACTGAACGCCAGGTCAAAGAGCTCCCGCTGCACGGCCGCACCTACGACCAACTCATCACGCTCAATCCCGCGACGGTCAACTACACGTCGCAGCGCTCCGGGTCCATTGGCACCTCAAACTCGTCCGTCGGGAACATGTTCTCCGTGTCTGGCAGGCGGCCGCAAGACAATCTATTCCTGCTGAACGGCATTGAGTACACCGGCGCGTCACTGATCAACGTAACGCCGGGTGGCACCAGCGGGCAGCTGCTGGGCGTGGAAGCCGTGCGCGAGTTCAACGTCGTCAGCGACACATACGGTGCCAGTTACGGCAAGCGGCAGGGCGCTCAAATCTCCATCGTGACCGCATCCGGGACGAACATGCCGCATGGCTCCGCATATGAGTTCCTGCGCAACTCTGCGCTGGACGCCCGCAACTACTTTGACCAGGCGAAGAAGCCGAACTTTCAACGCAACAACTTCGGCGCTGCCCTGGGAGGCCCGTTGCGGCACGACCGGTTTTTCCTCTTCGGCAACTACGAAGGCTACCGGCAGAATCTTGGGCTGAGCGATGTGACACTGGTGCCCAGCAACGCCGCGCGCGCATCTGCCGCGCCCGCCGTGCGTCCCTTCCTGAACCTGTGGCCGGTGCCCAACGGACCCGACCTGGGCGGCGGTGTCGCGGAGGCGTTTAGTTCTCCGGCACAGCGCATTCGCGAGGACTTTGGGACCGCGCGCTTTGACGCAAACCTGTCCGGCAACGACCTGCTGTTCGGCGTTTATACGGTGGACGACTCCATCGCGCATACCCCCACGCAGAATCCGTTGTCCTTGATCGACGAGTCCCTGCGGGAACAGGTGTTCAGCGTGCAGGAGCAGCACGTTCTCTCTCCAACGCTGCTGAATACCGCCCGATTCGGCTTGTCGCGTGCCACCTTTTCCTTTCAGGGATCTGTGCCGCTGGAGGTAGCGGCGCAATCCGGGACGTTTCTTGCAGGCAGGCCGGTGGGCGCCATCGTCATCGCCGGGTCAACGGCATCGAACGGCTCGTCGCAGATCACCGGCGCGGGCGCGAACGTCGGCTCCAACAATGCCATTGCGCGCACGCTCTACACCTTCGACGACCACATCTACTACACGCTGGGCCGGCATCAACTTGAAGCGGGTGGATGGTTGCAGCGGCTGCAGTCCAACGACAGTTTGGCGCAGAACCAATACGGCCAGGCCAGCTTCGCATCACTGGCGGCGTTTCTTGCAGGGACGATCAAAACCTTTACGGTCGTGCCATTGCCGACGGAGCTCGGCTGGCGTGCCTGGTTCGGTGCGGGATTCGTCGAAGACACCTGGAAACCGGCAGCGGCACTGGAAGTTACCGGCGGCATTCGCTTCGAATCCAGCAACGGTTTCAACGAATCGCGGGGCCGCGCCGGTGTCTACACGTTTACGAACGGCGTCATCAGCACGAATCCAACAGTGGGGACTCCCGGTTTACTACAGAATCGCGCGAAGTTCTTGCCAGAGCCGCGCCTTGGCATAGCATGGAACGTCTCGGGCAACGGTAAGACGGCTGTGCGGGCCGCCTTCGGCCTGCACCACTCGCTGTTGGATAACCTGGACTACCGCCTGGACCAGGCGGCGCCCTTCAACACGACACTGACCTATGGCAACACCTCGATCGCGTCGCCCACGTCCGGTGCGGTTGGCCTGATCTCACCATCCACCGTGCAGACCGACCTGCAGACGCCTGTTTTGCTTTCCTACAATCTTCATTTCGAGCGCCAGATCGGTGCAGGCACATCGTTGACCGCAGCCTACACCGGGTCGCATAGCTACCATCAGATTCTCTCTGGGGACCTCAACGAACCTCCCTCCATCCAGTGCGCGAATAACTGCCCTTCAGGCGTGCGGAACGGCACTATTTACTACCCAGCCATCACCAAAGCGAATCCGCTGGTTGCCAACACTACGTCATGGATATCGCAGGGCAGCGGCAACTACAACGCGCTGCAACTCGATCTTCGACGCGCGCTGCGCAACGGTCTCCAACTCCGCGCGGTGTACACCTTCAGCAAGAACCTCGACAATGGCTCGGCGTGGAACACCAGCGTCAGCGCGAACACCCCGGCCTTCGTCTCCTATCCCGCAACTCCCTCGCTGGATTATGGCCGTGCCGCTACGGACGTGCGCCATATCGCGGCCTTTAACGGTACGTATGATCTGCCGTTCGGCGCCGGCAGGCGGTTCATCGCGCAGACTGGCACCGTTAGGAACCGCGTTGCCGGCGGATGGACAGTCAGCACCATTGTGAATGTGCAGAGCGGTCTGCCCTTCTCGCCGCAGCTTGGCTACAACCCGACCGGCTCCGGCGACACGCGCAATCCGGTGCGCCCAGACGTGAACCGCACCTTCGGCGGCGACATCTACAGGGGCGGGAGCACCGCGCGACGGGCCGCGCAGTACTTCGACCCGGCCGCCTTCACCGTCCCGGCCTATGGCACCGCCGGCAATCTTGGGCGCGACACCCTGACAGCACCCGGCTTCACCGATTGGGACCTCTCGCTGCTAAAAACAACACAGGTGCGCGAACGTCTCGCGTTGCAGTTTCGCGCGGAAGCATTCAACCTGCTCAACCACACAGACCTGCTCTCACCCAACCCCGTGGTCTTTTCGGCGGGTCCCACACAGGGCAACGCTGCTGCGCAGACCGCTGCCGCGGTTCCCAGCGCCACCGCCGGGGTCATTACTGCCGCGGCGACGTCCCGGCAGCTGCAACTCAGCTTGAAGTTGCTGTTCTGACGTGCATCTCACGAGTATGTTTTGACCGGACGCGCTCGTATGTCTGATGCTGTTGCTCTCCGCAAGCGAACCGCGCGTCCGGTTCGCTCGATGCAGTATGCTTTTGCCCTGAGGAATGCTCACGAGTACCTACCAATCTCCGGTCAATTCCATGATCCGCGTGGGGCGCACGTTGCCGCAGGAACTCGGGTTCGTCGCACGCATCGGCGCGCCGCTGGCGTTAGGCGAACTGGGCTGGATGTCGACTTACATCGTCGATGCACTCATGATCGGGCGGATTCCGCATTCAGCCCCCGCCATCGCCGCATCCTCGCTGGGCAACACCATCTTTTACGCCATTGCCTTCTGTGCTATCTACATGCTCAGCGGCATCGATACGCTGGTCGCGCAGCAGTTTGGCCGGGGCGACAGCGAAGAATGCGGGAGCACCTTGCTGCAGGGCATGTGGTTTGTGCTGACCGGTGCCCCCGCCGTTATGCTGGTCACGCTGGGCGTCACCTTGCTGCTTCCACGTTTTGGGACGCCGCCCGACCTGGCTGCCGACACGCTTCGATACCTGAAGACTCTGGTCTGGTCCGCGCCGCCTCTGCTGGTGTACATGGCGTTGCGCCGTTACCTGCAGGGCATCGAGCGTGTCGCCATGATCACCGTCTCACTGCTCACCGCCGGCCTGGTGAACTGGGGAACGGACTGGATTTTTATCTTTGGCCACTTCGGTGCCAGGCCCATGGGCATCACCGGATCTGCAGTCGCAACATGCTTGGTGCGTTGGTGGATGCTGGCGCTGCTGCTGCCGGTGGTCGTTCTGTCCGTTCGCAGCCAACAGCACGGCAGGCGGTACGCTTTCCTTCCTGATCTCCGCCGTCTTGGCATGCTGTTCCGTATCGGATGGCCGGCCTCACTGTACGAACTGTCCGACCTCGGCACCTCCACCTGCCTGTCCATCCTGTGTGCGCGCCTCGGCACCAACGCGCTCGCCGCGCACCAGGTGGTCCTGGATCTCGACGCCGTTATCTTCATGATTCCCGTCGGCCTGAGTTACGCAACCGTGGTACGGGTGGGCCAGGGCAAGGGCCGCAACAACCTCAGTGAAGTCGGCCGGTCCGCCAACGCCGCAATCCTCCTGACGGGCGGCGCGGTCAGCACGCTTGTCCTGCTGTACACCACTTTCCGGTACACGTGGGCATCGCTCTACACAAACGACCCGAGCGTGGTGGCCACGGCCGCACCGATTGTGCTGCTGGGTGGCGCAAGCCTGCTCTTCGACGGATTTAATTCCATCCTTTCGGGCGCATTTACCGGCATCAGCGACACCCGAACCCCTCTCTTCGTTAACGTCACCTGGAACTGGATGATTGGTATGCCGCTGGCGTATTGGGCCGCGTTCGGTTCAGGTCTGGGTTTGCGGGGTCTCTGGATCGGCCGGTTCGTCGCCGCGACTGGTTCGTCGCTGACCCTGTACATTGCATGGCGATTGCGCCTGCGGCGGATGGGCGAGCCTCTTGGCACGCACGCGCTGGCGCTTGCCGCAGATTAGACCGGATATAGTTCGATATGAAACTTTCTCCGGCTCACCTCATCCAACGTGCATGAAAGTTGGCATCGACAGCTTCGCGTCGTTAGTTTCGAACCTTGAGACCGGGCAGAAGCGCTCCCCCGCGGAACGGATGCGTGATCTGCTCGAAGAGATCGAACGCGCCGATGCAGCCGGCCTGGACGTATATGGCCTTGGAGAACACCACCGCGAGGAGTTCCTCGACGCCGCGCCAGCCGTCATCCTAGCGGCGGCCGCGGCCCGCACCAAACGCATTCGGCTTTCCAGCGCGGTCACCGTCCTCAGCGCGGCAGACCCGGTGCGTGTCTTCCAGGAATTCAGCACGCTGGATCTGATTAGCGGCGGCCGCGCGGAGATGATCGTAGGCCGCGGTTCCTGCATCGAATCGTTTCCCCGCTTCGGCTTGGCGCTTGAAGCCTACGCCACCCTGTTCGCGGAGAAACTGGACCTGCTGCTTACATTGCGCGAGAACACGCACGTGAACTGGAGCGGCAAGCACCGCGCCCCACTGACAGGCCAGGGCGTTTACCCCCGCCCGCTGCAAGAAAAGATTCCCATCTGGCTAGGCGTCGGCGGCACGCCGCAGTCGTTCGCACGCGCCGGTACGCTCGGCCTGCCGTTGATGGTCGCCATCATTGGAGGCGAACCGCATCGCTTCCGTCCCTTGATCGACCTCTACCGCGAAGCAGGCCGCCGCGCCGGACACAAACCTGAAAACCTGAAGGTGGGCGTTCACGCGCTGGGCTATGTCGCGGGGACGGACAAGCAAGCCGCGGACGACTTCTTTCCCGGCTACGCGCAGGAGTTCACCAAGATTGGCCGCGAGCGTGGCTGGCCACCCGTGCGCCGCGCCCACTTCGACGCACTGCGCGGACCCAAGGGCGCACTGATGGTCGGCACACCCGAGGTCGTCGCCGAGAAGGTGCTGGAGATGAGCCGTGACCTGGGCGGCATCGACCAGATCGGCTTCCAGATGTCCGTCGCCGCCCTGCCGCACGCGGCCATCCTGCGCGCCACAGAACTCATCGGCGAGAAGGTTGCACCGCTCTTGCGGCGCTAGCGACATAGTGCTTAGCTAGTGCAGAAGCGAAGGGGAAGCTGACGCTTCTACTCTGTGACGTCTCTGTGGCCAACTTCCTACAACGGCGTTTCTCGTTACCTATCCTCGCGAACAAAGGTTCGCAAATCGTTGACGTAGCAACGACGCCGTACCAAGTACTAGATGTTCCGTCCGTGCTACAAGCAAGAACATGTGTAATCGTTGGATCC
>CAXUBG010000103.1:0-10739 GCA_964249285.1 uncultured Terriglobus sp.
ATGCCAGGCCGTAGTACCCGGGCTTGTCGGCCACGCCCGCTTTGACGCGCACATCCGTAAAGGTGCCGTCGCCGTTGTTGTGGAAGAGGTGGTCGGGTTCGCCGGGCAGGCCGTGCGGGCCGCAATACTCCGGCACGCCACGGAACGAGCAGAAGGACAAGTGGTCTGCTCCCGGTGCCTTCTCTGGCGGGTTTTTGGGGTCGAACTTAACGTAGCCGGGTACGAACAAGTCCAGACGCCCGTCGCCGTCATAGTCTCCCCAGGTGGCTCCGGTGGACCACCCTCCCAGCGCGACCCCCGCCTTTTCTGCCACGTCGGTAAAGGTGCCGTCATGATTGTTGCGGTAGAGCCGGTTCTTGCCGTAGTTCGTGACGTAGAGATCCGGCCAGCCATCGTTGTCGAAGTCGCCAGCAACAGCTCCAAAGCCCCAGCGGCTGTTGCCCACGCCAGCCTTTGCTGTCACGTCGGTGAAGGTGCCGTCGTGATTGTTATGGAAGAGGGCGGCTTGGGGCGCGGCTGCTTTGCCGTCCAGCGCGGCTTCGGTCGATCCGTTGACAAGGTAGATGTCCAGCCAGCCATCGTTGTCGTAATCCAGCAGGGCCACGCCGGCGCCGATTGCCTCCAAGATGTAGCGCTTCTGGGGTTGACCGGACGTGTGTTTCCATGTGCTTAGCCCGGCTTTGACAGTGATGTCTTCAAACGGGACAGGGCCGCTGGGAACGGTGCCGCTGACGGTGATGGGCCGCCTGTCCGCACCAAGCACCGGCGTATGCTGGCCACCCGTGCTGGATCCCCCTTTCGACGGCGGCTGAGCGCCCTCCTGGAGCTTTTGGGTGTTTTGCTCCAGCGGGTTCTGCCCGGCGCAGACCGCGGTTCCTAGCAGCAACGCGAACAGAATGGGGGCCGGTGAACGAAGGCGGTTCGTGTGAATCAAGCCTGTACATCATACGTCCCTTAGCGCATGGGCAGCGAGACTGGCGAAAACGATATGACAAGTCTCGACACCCGTCATAGCCACATGCTACGTTTTCTTCGTCGATTGCTGTGTTACTGAGGCTTGCAGATGTCCCAAATTCGCTTGTCAATCGCCGCCGTGGCGCTGTTTGTATCTACCGGGCTTTTGGCCCACGGCACCTTGCCGGTCAGCGCGACAGCGGAGCAGGTGCAAGCCACCGCGCAGCCCACCACTGACCAGACCTGGTGGAAGCATGCCTTCATCTACGAAATCTATCCGCGCAGCTTTCAAGATACCAACGGCGATGGAGTCGGCGACCTGAACGGCATTACGCAGCATCTGGACTATCTGAACAAGATCGGTGTGGACGCGGTCTGGATTGCCCCCATGTACCCGTCGCCTCAGGTTGATTTCGGGTATGACATCTCGGACTACGAAGCTGTTGATCCGCAATACGGCACCATGGCCGACTTTGACCGGCTGGAAAAGGCCGCGCAACAGCACGGCATCCGGCTGGTGCTGGACATGGTGCTGAACCACACGTCAGACAAGCACAAGTGGTTCATGGAGTCAGCGGCCTCACGCACCAACCCGAAGGCCAACTGGTACGTGTGGAACGATGGAATCCCTGCCAGTACGCCGGGCGTGACGGACTACCAGAAGCAATACCTGCATGATGGCATGGTGCCGCCAAACAATTGGGTGTCGTTGTTTGGAGGCTCGGCATGGGAGTGGGTGCCTGCGCGCAAGCAGTTTTATTATCATAAGTTCTACAAGCAGCAGCCGGACCTCAACTGGCGCAACCCCGCCGTCGAAAAGGCGATGTTTGACATGATGCGGTTCTGGCTCAACAAGGGGGTCGCGGGCTTCCGGCTGGACGCCGTCCCGACGCTCTTTGAAGACGAGCAGCTGCGCAATGAGCAGGTGGCCTCCGCCGGTCTGAACGCGCAGGGCGACCCCAATCTGAACGATGAGTACACCAACATGCTGCCGGAGGTGCATGATGTGCTTCGCCGCATGCGCGCCATGATCGACAGCTACCCGGGCAACCGCGTTCTCATCGGAGAAACGTATCTGCCCAGCACTTCCGAGCTGCTGAAGTGGTACGGCGGGGCGGGGAACTCGCTCGGTGAGCTGCAGCTGCCAATGGATATGCTGGTGGGCTTTCACGCGGAGGGCGGGGCGGCAGGTTCAACCAATGTCTCATTGGACGTGGCGCACATGCGGTCATACCTGTCGGAGATGGAGACGCAACTTGGCCCGAACTGGCCCCTGCTGGTGTTTGACAACCATGACAACACGCGTTCGTGGGACCGCTTTACAAGTGCCGGAGAGACTCCGGAGCAAAAGCAACGCATCGCCAAGCTGATCGCAACTGTGCTGTTTACCGCGCGCGCCACCGCAATGAGCTACTATGGCGCGGAGCTTGGGATGGTGACCAGCACGCCCGTACGGCGCGAGGACGTGCAAGAACCAATCGGCATCACGGGCTGGCCCAAGGAGAAGGGCCGCGACGGCGAGCGCACTCCCATGCAGTGGACGCCCGGTCCGCAGGCAGGCTTCTCGACCTCTCCGAAGACATGGTTGCCGGTCGCCCCGGACTATACGCAGGTCAATGTGCAGACAGAGTCCGCCGATCCGAACTCACTATTGAACTGGACGAGCAAGCTTACCGGTCTGCGGCGTACAAATGCCGCGCTGCACAACGGCGGCTTTGTCATGCTGGATGCCAACCCGAACGTGATGAGCTACGTCCGGACCGCACCCTCCGGCGCCGCCCCTGTCGTAACGCTTGCCAATTTTTCGGCGGAACCGCAGACCTTTTCCCTGGACCTGACGGCTGCCGGGCTAAAGGGTACGTCGGCAACCACGCTGCTTAGTTCTGACGCTTCGTTGAGCGGCACCAGATCGCTCCAGAACATCACGTTGCCGGGGTACACCTCCTGGGTGGCTGCAGTGCAGTAGGGAGCAAAGGAGTTGGCATCTACGATAGGTCACAACGGAGTCTCGCGTGAATCGTCCCGGAGCCGCAATCGAAGCCACACCGAAGAAAGTGCCGCTTCATCGCGCCATCTATGACGTGTTGAGTGCTGCCATCCGGAACGGTGAATACGCCGCCGGCGACCGGCTGCCCAGCGAAGCCGAATTGTGCCAGCGGTTTGACGCGTCACGCATTACCGTTGCCAAGGCAATACAAAGCCTGCAGCAGGACGGCATGGTCACGCGCAGGCCGGGGTCCGGCAGTTACGTGCAGACACCGGCAGCGGTCACCAGCTACCAGTTCGGCCTCCTGATCCCTGAACTCGGCAGCACGGAGATTTTTGAGCCCATCTGCCAGGGCATCATGCGCTCCAAGCAGGCCAAGTCGCACTCGCTGATCTGGGGACACACCACACACGACGATGCCGGACGGGATGCGTCCGCGCTTTCGCTGTGCCGCCAATTCATTGACCAGCGCGTCACTGGCGTCTTTTTCGCGCCGCTGGAGTTTACTGAAAGCAAGGACCGCACCAATCAGCAGGTGGTGGCGGAACTGCGGCAGGCGAACATCCCGATCGTTTTGCTGGACCGTTGCTTCTACACGTATCCGGCGCGCTCCAATCTGGACCTCGTAGGCATTGACAATCATCGCGCCAGTTTTACCATCACGCAGCACCTGTGGAATCAGGGGGCGCGGCGCATCGTATTTGTCGCGCGGAAGCGATCCGCGAGCACCATCATGGAGCGTGTCTCAGGCTTTGCCTACGCGTTGAAGGAATACGGTGCCGAGCATGACGGCAACGCCTTCTACGGCGACACCGGGGATACTGAGTTTGTGCGCAACCTGCTTGCCTCCGCCGCGCCCGATGGTGTGGTCTGCGGCAATGACCTGACCGCCGCCCGTCTCATGCGCACCCTCATTGGTCTGGGCGTGCGCGTGCCGGAGAAGGTACGGCTGGTGAGCTTTGACGACGTCAGCTATGCCAAGTTCCTGCCCGTACCGCTCACGACCATTCACCAGAATTGCGGACAGATAGGCGAGTGGGCGATGGATCTGATGCTGGACCGCATCGCGCATCCGCATCGCCCTGGGATTGATGTACGTGTGCCCTTCGAACTCGTGGTTCGGGAATCGTGCGGGCGCGCGGCGAGCGCAGGGGCGGCCTCTTAACAGCGCCGTTAGCCCGATTGACATGGCGGGTGATAAGGTCATCAGCGATAGTTGACAAGACAGTTTCCGGAGAATGTACCTACGTGAGCACGTCCCCAATCCCTGATCAGAGCCGTGCGCAGAGCCGCGCCCTGACGCTGCTCATCAAAAGCGCGTTCACCGGGGCGCTCGGTGGCCTGCTCTTCGGCTTTGACACGGCGGTTATCGCCGGTGCCACGCATCCGCTTACGTTGCAGTACGGGTTGTCGGACGCGCAACTCGGGTTTACCGTCGCTATCGCGCTCTGGGGAACGGTGCTGGGAGCGATGACGAGCGGTCTGCTGGGCCAGAAGATTGGCAGCCGCGCGGCCCTCCGCTACCTGGGTGTGCTGTACATTATCTCCGCACTGGGGTGCGCCCTTGCGCTGAACTGGCCCATGTTCCTGATTTTCCGTTTCATTGGTGGCCTGGGTATCGGCGGCTCTTCGGTACTTGGCCCGGTATACATTGCGGAACTTGCCCCGGCGAAGTGGCGCGGGCGGTTGGTGGGCCTGTTCCAGACAAATGTAGTAATCGGGATACTGCTGGCTTATCTGTCGAACGCCATCATTGCGCATTTCATTCACGGTGATGTGCTTTGGCGGTGGGAGCTGGGCATTGCGGCGCTGCCCGCGATTCTGTTTCTCATCATGCTGTTCAGCGTGCCGCAGAGCTCGCGGTGGCTCGTCAGCCAGAATCGCATCGACGAAGCGATGGTCATTCTCTCGCGCATGGGTTCGCCGGATTCAAAAGCGGATGTGGACGCCATCGCACTCTCACTGCGAGAGGAGGGCGGAACGGCGCAAACCAATCTTTTTTCCGCGCGGTACAAGTTTCCTATCTTTCTGGCGATTACCGTGGGCCTGTTTAACCAGCTGACCGGCATCAATGCCATCCTGTACTACCTGAACGACATCTTTGCCAGCGCAGGATTTAGCAATGTGTCGGCGGACGCGCAGGCGGTTGCGATTGGCGCGGCAAATCTGCTGGCTACGATGTTGGGCGTGAGCATCATTGACAAGTTCGGGCGCAAAAAACTGCTGCTGGTGGGCGCGGCGGGATGTGCGGCGTGCCTGGCCGGTGTGGCAGGCGTCTTCAGACTGAACAGCCACCGGGCGCTCCTCCTGCCACTGCTGATTGCGTTCATCATCTTCTTTGCTGTCTCGCAGGGGTCGGTCATCTGGGTGTATCTCAGCGAAGTGTTTCCCACCAACGTCCGCGCCAAAGGGCAGAGCCTGGGCAGTTCGTCGCATTGGATCGCAAATGCTGTCATCGCCCAGAGCTTTCCCATTCTTGCGCGCAGCACCAAGGCGCTGCCCTTTGCCGTCTTCGCCGTGCTGACCGCCGTGCAGTTCTTTGTCGTCCTGTTTGTCTACCCCGAGACCAAGGGGTACACGCTGGAAGATATGCAGCATCATCTAGGGCACTGAGTTGGTTTTGGGTTATCAGCTTATTTGCTGACGCCTGCTTGTAACCCACAACTCACCACGGGTAACTCTGGACCTAACGTGTCATGACCTTACGTAGCTTTGGTGCCATCGCCGCTTTGCTCGTCGCCGCCGGTGCTGCCGCGCAATTGCCGCCACCGGTTATCCTGCCACCGCCGCCCGTGCTGAATCCGGTTGCGGCCATGCGTTTTGACGAGGGTCCGCTCACGCTGCGCGTGCCCGCCGTCCCCAACCGGCCGTTCACCGTGACCGGCACGGGCGGTGCCATTCTCGGCATGGGCGACGGCACGGCTGAGCTTTGGCAGTTTCCGCTGAAGTTCTTCAGTGGCCTGCATCTCCGCGCCGAAGTCGATGGCTATACGGTTCCCATCGACCTGAACAGCAACGCCGCCACGCTCGCGGTCAGCCCGGACCACACCACGCTGACGTACTCTCACGCGGCGATCACGGTACGCCAGCACATGTTCGTGCCCGCCGGTGAGACGAACACCGGCGAGGGAGGCGTCATCGTCTTCGAAATCGAGTCCATCCGGCCTGCCACGCTGACGGTCTCGCTGACACCCGCGATGGTGCTGCAATGGCCCGCGCCGCAGTACGGACAGCCGGGCTGGGACTGGCAAACCATGGGACCGGCGGGGTCCACCAACGGCGTCTACGGCATCGCCACGGACAACCCGGAACTGTTCGGCGTGATCGGAATGCCGGGCACCATCCCGGGGACGATTTCGCCGTACCAGGAGCATCCTCGCACGCTGCCGCTTGAGTTCAAGCTGCGCTACGACCCGGTGAAGAATGCCGGGCAGGTGTTTCCGCTGCTCTGCGAGGTGGCCAGGCCTGGCGAGAAGAACTCGGCAACTGCGTTCTATGCGCTGAAGCAGCGGTTTGCCGCGCGTGCCGAAGCGTTGCCGCGCGTTTGGACGGAGACGCAAGCCTACTACGCGCACTATTTCGACACTCGCTTGACTGTCGAAACACCAGACAAGCAATTCGATGAAGCTTTGCGCTGGGCCGAGCTAGCCATTGACAAAGCACAGGTGAAATCGGCCACGGGCGATGTGGGCCTGGTCGCGGGCTGGTATCCGTCGTTCGATTCGGCGCGTCCGGGCTTTGGATGGTACTTTGGCCGGGACACGCTGTGGTCGCTCTACGCTGTCAACAGCTATGGCGACGCCGCGCTCACCCGCCGCGCGCTTGACTTTCTGATCAAACGGCAGCGCGCTGACGGCAAGATGATGCACGAGTTCTCGCAGACCGCCGATCTTCTCACGGGCAGCCTCGAGTGGTCGAAGCTGCCGTACCAGTTCGCCGCCGCCGACTCGACCCCGCTTTTCCTGCTGGCTATGCAGGATTACGTGCGCAGCACGGGCGACCTCGCTTATCTCAAAAGCAATTGGGAGAGCGTGCAGCGCGCCTACCGCTTTGAACGCACGCACGACAGCGATGGTGATGGTGTCTATGACAATGCGCAGGGCACAGGCTGGGTGGAGGACTGGGCACCCACCATGCCGCACCAGGAGATGTACCTGGCCGCGCTGGACCGCGATGCCACCCGCGCCATGGCGCAGCTTGCCGTCTGGATGGGCGATTCCGCGCTGCAGGCTGAGGCACAGGCAACCGCGGCCAAGCTGGCCGTTAGTGTAGAGAACTACCTGCTTGCAAGCGGACAGTACGCATTCAGCAAAAACCTGAATGGCACCTATGATCCCACGCTCACCGTATACCCTGCGGTGGCGCTATGGGGATCGCCGTCAGGCATGGCGAAACCGGACGCCATGCTGCAGCAGTGGAGCGCGCACACCTTTGCCACGGACTGGGGCACACGCGCGCTGGCCAGCACTGACCCCATGTACGCGCCGATTACCTACCACCGGGGCAGCGTCTGGCCGTTGTTCACCGGATGGACCGCCATGGCGGAGTATCGCGGCGGTCGCCCTCTGGCCGGCTACGCGGCGCTTAGGCAGAACGTTGACCTGACCTGGGCGCAGGACCCCGGGGCCGTGACGGAGGTGCTCTCCGGGCAGTTTTACCAGCCGCTGGGCCGCTCCAGTACGCACCAGCTCTGGTCGTCGGCCATGGTTCTTTCGCCCGCTATCAGGGGCCTGTTCGGACTAGAGCCGGATGCGCCGCACCACACGCTGGCCGTCCACCCGCACCTGCCCGCCACATGGGACAGCGCGGCTGTACACAACGTCCGCGTCGGCGACGCGCTGTACACGGTACGGATGCAGCGCACGGGCGAGAAGCTCGAAGTCTCCGCAGCCGACACCGCACCTTCTGTCCTCTGCCTCACGTCAGGATCGGAGATCGCAGCCGGCGCGCAAGACTGCCGTGAGGGTTCTTCGCCGCGGCACACGCTCCTGCTCCCCCTGCCCGGCGTCGAGGTCCAACTCCACCCCGGCGTCGCCACGCAGTTCGGAGAGGACACGCACCAGCCGCGCGTGATTGAGGAGCATTACGGCCCTCACACGCTCACGCTTACCGTGGAAGCACCTGCCGGAACAACCGCGACCTTCGACATGCGCGTGAACGGCAAAGCAAAGCCCGCCGCGACCAATGCCACCATCGGGGATGGCAAGCTCAGCGTGACCATGCCAGGTGCAGACGCAAGCGTGCCGTCCCGCACCGCTCCGTTGAACGGCGGCTTTACCACACAAACCGTGACCATCCGCTGGTAGACCATGCGCGCGTTCACACCTAGAAGGAGTCTGCTCCCATATCGCAGAGCAGCGCGTAACTCCCGCCGCGGACCCGCTGCAGATGTGAGGCACTGCCTCTCAAAGGGGACGCGCGTCTCGCTTCTGGTGTGTTTCCTCGCCGTTGTTCTGGGTGCTTCCACGCCACCGGAGGATGCGACCGCGCCCTCTACACGGGCCATGGAGCAGCGGCTGCGCGCGATCTACGCCGCCACGGACTGGCGTGAGGACCCCAACAAGCCCGCCGAGCGTGCCCGCTACCTGCAGGCGGCGCTCGGGAGCGGCAAGTTGACTGCCGTCCAGCAGCACCTCGTCTATCCGGAGCTGGCCTTCGAACAGTTGCGCGCTGGGGACACACGCCCGGCCCTCACCACCCTGGCCAGCTTTGAAACGTTCCTGTTGTCCGGCCCAGCTGCCAGCGCGGAAGACCTGCAGCAACTGCATGAGTTGCGTGCCCTGGCCTATCTGCGCCTGGGTGAGACAGAGAACTGCGCCGCCATGCATGGCCAGCACTCCTGCGTTTTCCCCCTGCGCGGCTCCGGCGTGCACCAGTTGCCAGAGGGTGCCGAGGGTGCGACGCGCGATCTCTCCTGGCTGCTGGATCACAACGGCGGCGACGCACTGTCACGCTGGCTGCTGAACGTTACCTCCATGCAGCTTGGCACGTATCCGCGCAGCGTGCCGGTCAAGTGGCTGCTGCCCCCGAAGCTCTTCCAGTCCGAGGCCGATCCGGGCGAGTTTCCCGACTACGCCACGCTGGCCGGCGTGGACGTGTTCAGCCACGCGGGTGGCGCGGTGGTCGAGGACTTTGACGGCGACGGCCTGCTCGACATTGCCACAACCTCCTCCGGTCCGCTGGACCCGATGCACCTCTTCCACAACAACGGCAACGGCACCTTTACCGACGTTGCAGAGACGGCCGGTCTGCATGGCGAACTTGGCGGCCTCAACCTCGTCCTCACCGATTTCGACAATGACGGCCACCCCGACCTGCTGGTGCTGCGCGGCGGCTGGTGGGGCAAGTATGGAAACTATCCGCTGTCGCTGCTGCACAATCGTGGCGACGGCACGTTTGAGGATGTGACCGCGCACGCCGGCCTGATGCACGATGGCCCCACGCAAACCGCAGCCTGGGCCGACTACGACAACGATGGCTGGCTCGACCTCTTCGTGGGCTACGAGTCCACGCCGGGCAATACGCAGCCCTCACGCCTGTACCACAACAATCCCGACGGCACCTTTACGGACGTGACCGCCACCGCGCACCTCGCCACGAGCGCGTTTGTGAAGGGCGTGGCCTGGGGCGACTTCAACAACGATGGCCGCCCGGACCTGTACCTTTCCGTGCGCGAAGGCAAGAACCGCCTCCTGCGCAACGATGGTCCGGAGGACCCGGCCCACCCTGATCCGGCCCACTGGCGTTTCACCGATGTCACGGACCGCGCGGGCGTCGCGCCCAAGGGCAACACCTTCGCCACGTGGTTCTTCGACTACGACAATGACGGCTGGCCGGACCTCTTCGTCGCCGGCTACTGGACCGGCTCCATGCAGGATGTGGGCCGCTTCCAGGCTGGGGAGCCCGCCGGTGCCGGCCTGCCGCACCTGTACCACAACAACCACGATGGAACGTTCACCGATGTGGCGCACAGCACCCGCCTGGACCGCGCCATCCTGACGATGGGTGCCAACTTTGGCGATCTGGATAACGACGGCTGGCTGGACGTGTATCTCGGCACGGGCGACCCGTCCTACCAGGCGCTGCTGCCCAACCGCATGTTCCGCAACGACGGCGGCCAGCGCTTCCAGGACGTCACCACCGCAGGCGGCTTCGGCCACCTGCAAAAAGGGCACGCGGTCGCGTTTGCCGACATCGAAAACCGCGGCCATGAGGACATCTTTGAGGAGATGGGCGGAGCCTTTGTGGGCGACGCCTACCAGAGCGCGCTGTACCGCAACCCCGGCCATTCCGGCCACTCGGTCACGCTGAAGCTCGTGGGCACGCGGAGCAACCGCGCCGCATACGGTGCGCGTATCGAAGCCGTGTTCCATGAGGGCAGGCAGGAGCGGCATGTCTTCCGCACCGTGGGCGCGGTGTCCAGCTTCGGCGGCAACCCGGTGGAGCAGCACATCGGCACCGGCTCCGCGCGGCTGGTGGACGAACTGCGGATCCGCTGGCCGGCCAGTTTCGCGCACGAAGAGGTCTTTCAGCAAGTGGGTGTCGATTGCAGCTTCGAGGCGGTCGAGGGCCGCTCAGCCCTCCACCCAGTGACCCGCAAACGCTTCGATTTGGGGTCTGCTCCGCTCTCCTCGTCCAGTCACCCCTAACGCATGATGAACGGCTTGGGATGAACTCTAATGGCTGAGGGTCACCTGACTACAGTTTAACTCTGGCCCAGATCTAAGTTATTGAAAAAGATGATGGCCAGAGACGGGATCGAACCGCCGACGCCGGCCTTTTCAGGGCCGCGCTCTAC
>CAXUBG010000104.1:0-1551 GCA_964249285.1 uncultured Terriglobus sp.
GTGCGCACCACGGTGGTCGTCGTGTTTGCGTGGGTTATTGCTATCGGCTTCGGCGCGCATGGCGGCTTGCGGCACATTCAGCAGCGGAGCTGGATCTTTCTCACCCTTTCAGGGCTGGCGACTGGGCTCTCCTGGCTCTGCTATTTTCGCGCGCTCTCGCTGGGGCAGGCGTCGAAGGTCGCGCCGATTGATAAGCTCAGCGTGGTGTTCGTCATCCTGCTGGCGTGGCCGCTGCTGGGCGAGAGCCTGACGCCGCTCAAGGTTGCTGGGGGAGTTTTGATTTCCGCCGGTGCGATCGTGCTGGCGCTGGCTTAATCCGTTGCGTGGCAGGCGCTAGCACTTTGCGCGGACGCCGGTGAACACCTTCTCATTACCAAAGATTCCCCTCTTGAGGAGTGACGTGACGAGCCTGCGGGTGCAGACTGTGTGGCAGGAGTTTGCCATGCGCCTTGCGCCGTTTCTAGCAGCTGCGACGTGTATGCTGTTCACGCCACTGGTCCAGGCCGACGCCGTCACGACGCTGGCTCTCAACGGTTCCCTGGCCGGCGGTGGATCGGTCACTGGCACGCTTCTGCTGGACACCACACAATCCAGCATCACAAGCGGCCAATTTACGGTTACATACGGCACGACCACCGACATGATTTCCGGCACACCCTTTCCCAACCAGCAGCCAGGCTACCTGGAGGAGACGTTCTCCAGTGCCTTGGCACCTGACGGCTCCATCGGTCTCCTGTTGTATCTTCCGGTCACCACGCTCTCCGGGTACCAGGGATCCGCGGTGTGCAGCCTGACTGTGTTCTGCGGCCCGGGCATTGCAACCTATGTTGTGGAAGGGGGTCCCACTGGCGCGGCAGTCTCATCACAGACTCTGACAAGCGGCAGCGTAAGTATCACCCCGGAGCCATCCAGCTTTGTGCTGTTCGGGACGGGTCTGCTGTGCGCGGCGGGTGCCGCTCGCAGGCGCTTTGCGACGCACCGGACTTAAGGCCGCGGGACGGCACCTTACTTCGCGCGGTCGTAGACAAGCATCCCTGCGAACTCCGGGAAGTGACCGGCGGGACCAGAAATATCGACCCATGCGGTTCCGTTCTCCACGAGGGTCATGCGGCCTTCGCCCTGCGGCTTGCCGTCACGGGTGACGTGATAGATGATCACGCGCGGGCCATCGAAGGTGAGCGCAAGTGTCATAGGTACCTTCAGCGACGGGCGGTGAATCTCCATGGGCTGACCGTCGACCTTGCCCTGTACCACTTCGTGCAGTGACGGAATCTCCCAGGTGATGCTGTTGTCCGGGCCGATAGTGAAGCGGTAGCCATCTGCCGCCTGATCTTTCGCTCCCTTTAAGCTGCGCTGCTCATTCAGCGTCCATGTGCCGTTCCACGGGTTTGCTTGCTGCCCGGCAGCAATCATAGGCGCATAGGCACACAGCGCGGAGAATACTACTGACTTCATTCCAGGTTGATCTCCCATTCTCAGACGTGCGGAAACAGTGAAGCGCTTCAATCATCGTGCATTCGGCAGGAGGCCGCTTTCCACCAGGACTGGTGG
>CAXUBG010000104.1:1561-10711 GCA_964249285.1 uncultured Terriglobus sp.
GACTGGTGGCTTGCGCAGCTTCGTCGCCTGCTCGAAGGCATAGGCCCAGCCGAGCAGGTCGCCGTCGTGCCAGGGGCGGCCGCTGATCTCCAGGCCAAAGGGCAGGCCGCTCTCGTAGAAGCCGCCGGGTACCACGACAGCAGGCACGCCAATGCGGTTAACCCATCCGGTATTCGAGTGCGGGCCGCTGCTGAGCTGGCCGTTCTGCGGCATGGTCTCGTCAGGCGGCGGCATCTGCGCGCTGGGATAGACAAGGCCGTCCAGGTGGAGGCGGTCGAGTGCGGCGGTGTACTCGGCTAACGCGGCACGCTGCGGTGCGAAGTAATTCGCCTCTGCGTTCCCGTCCGTCTTCAGCGCGACCTGCGGCGTGGGTGGACGCTGTGGACCGTTCGGATTTGCCGCGGCGTTCGGATTGGGCACGCCGGTGATGACGGCTGGCAAAGGCGACCCAACCGCCTTCTCGTACTCTGCCGCAGACCGGTACTCCGCTGGGCCGAACTCCGCCAGCCACTGGTTGGTGCCGTCCAACCGGTATGCGGTGGTGTTGACGGCGCGAACCGTTTGCGCAAACGTTACCGGCAGCAAGGTATCGTCAAGGACAATTTCCGCACCGGCGGCGCGCATTGCGTCGAGGCACTTCATCAGCATGGCGCGGGTCTCTGGCCGCATCGCGTTGGCCGGCCGCGCCGCCTGGCTGACGCCGAATCCCGTGTCACCGTCCAGGATGAACGAAGGCACGCCGAAGCGCTTGCCTTTGAGCGCGTCCGCCTTCAGGTAGGGCAGGTATGGCCCAAGTTGAGCGGCGTCCGCTCCGGCCGTGCGGCCTGCGCCTTCTGTCCGGAAGTCGAACGGATCGGCGGGCGTGCCGCTGCCACTCATCACTCCCAGCGCAATGGCCGCGTCCGTGACGTTGCGGGCAATCGGCCCGGTGTTGTCCAACAGCCAATCCAGCGGCGCAATCCCGGCGATGCTGACCAGGCCGCGCGTGGGCAGCACACCCACGACGGAGCTTGTCCCGGCAGGCATCCGGATGCTGTTTGCGGTGTCCGTGCCGGTGCCCAGGGTGGCCATGTTGCTGGTCACGGCAGTGACGGTTCCGCCGCTGGAGCCGCCGGGCGAGAAGCGCACGTCGTAAGCGTTCCCGGTGCGGCCAAAGGCGGTGGAGCGGTTCGTGTCACTGGCAGCGAAGTCCGGCATGTTCGTGATGCCGAGGATGACCGCGCCGGCAGCGCGAAGCCGCGCGACGACCGTGGCATCCTTCGGCGCGATGAACTGGTGACCGGAGAGCGCGAACCCTTGCCAGCCGTCGCTGTCGATCAGGCCCTTCACGGCGGTGTTCGCCTTGATGACGATGGGCACGCCCCACAGCGGACCATGCGGGGCTTTGGTCTCCGTGTCCTCACGTTTCGCCGTGGCCAGCGCGCCCTGCGCGTCCACCGTCTGCACCGCCCGGTAGATGCCGTTGTACCGGGCAATTCGACCCATGTACCAGCGCGTGACCTGCTCGACGGTGTAGCGATGCTGCGCGTAGAGCGCTTGCAGGTGCGGAATGTCGATCTCAAGCAGGTCGTCATTCATGCGTGCCTGCTGCGCTTCATGAAGCTGGGGCAGCTTCGCAGGCGGGGCGATAGGAGGCGGCATAGGCTCTCCCGCGTTGGGACGCGCGGTTTGTGCCTGCAGTGCCACCGTGGCAACGCAAATGGCCAGCGAAAGCAGCCTTACACCCATACTGCTCCTATGTTTCAGGGTGTTTCTGTTGTAGCACGCAGCAGCGTCACGGGGCAGAACGCGTTCATCAGATCAGTCCTGCGATAAGGACAGCACATTCCCGTCCGGGTCGGTGAACCACGCCACTTTGCTGCCGTCTGGAGCGGTCCAGATGCCAAGCCCGTCCTGCTCCAAGAAAGCGTAGCGGCTGAACACCACGCCTGCAGCCGCAAGCCGCCGCACATCAGCTTCGATCTGCGTGGTCTCCCATCCCAGCTTGGTGAACGGTGCGGGCGCGACCGTCTCCGTGGGAACCAGCCGGATCATGTTACGCAGCTCACCCTGACCTGCCGCAGACCGCAGAACCAGTGCAAAGCCGTTGTCCTCCACAAACTCCAGTCCAAGCACGTCCGTGTAGAACGCACGCGCACGATCCTTCTCTGTGATGGGGACAAAGCCGACGAGCGGACCCGGTGCGGACATTGTGAAAATCTCCTACTGGACGGTACCACTGATCTCGTCCGTTGGCCCATCCAGCTCCGCCTCAAAGCCGTTGCGGATCTGCTCCAGGAAGTCTTCCGCATCCACCTGTGCATCCTGCTGAGCGTGCGCCTCGGCGATGTGACGGGCGAGATCAGCCAGCAGCAGACCCCACGCGGCGGGATCCTCCCACATGCCAAAGGCAAGCGCGACGTGCTGCTCGCCGTTGGCAATCCACACCCGCAACACCTCCATGGAACGCGGATCGCGCGATGCTGCCGCTGGAATAGCTAGAGAATCTTTCTTTGACATGAAGCGGTCCTCCCAGTCAACACAAACGTGAACAGCATGGTACCTGCACCCGCTGAGACCTAGTAGAGGACGCGCCCGGGACGGGCCCACCAGCCGCTTTCTCGAAGAGCCTCGTGACCGGTTATCCCGTGCCGCGCCAGACACTTCACGAAGTCCCCATACGCAGTCAGCTCCGCTGCTCCCTGCGATACATCAAAGACGCCGGGCTCGTAGTTGGCGACGTCTTCGGTACATAAGTTGCACCAGTTGCACGAGCCAAGCAGCGCCCACACGGTTACGGCGCGAACGTCCGCGCCAGATTGACGAGCCGCGCCGGCTTGCCGCCACACGCCGGCCAGCCAGCGGATCTGGTCTGCGGGAGGACCGCCCAGGTGTGCCTCAGAAACGGCGAGCGGCAGGTGATAACGATCCCAGGCGTCGCGCAGCATGGCTTCGACGCTGATCTCCGCTCCATGGTTTACGCGAACCGCTTCGATGTCGACCAGCGGCTCCCGTCCTGAATCACCGCCGGGGTAGTGCGGAGGGTAGAGATCCAGGCGGTCGTCCAAATAGCGGTCGCTCGTGACGTAGTAATTCAGGCCAAGCACATCCGGCGGACAGGGATTGCCAGCAAACCAGAAGATTTCAGACTCGTCGATACCCTGCTCGCGCAGGAGCGGAAAAACCGGATGCTGGCGCGTGACGGTACCGCAGAGCAGATCGGTGCCCAGCCAACGGCGATGTTCCCGCTCCATGCGGAAGCTCTCCAATGCGGGGGAGGAGAAAAAGCGGCCACCGTCTTCCGTGTGAATCAGGCGAGCCGCAGGTTGCACCGTGCGGATCGCACGCATGGACAAGACGATGCCCTTGATCTGCAGCAGAAGAGCGCGGAGATAACTTCCCATGGAGCGGTGGTGCGGATACCAGTGGCCGTACAGGCAGGAAAACCGGGCCGTTGTGTGCGGCTCGTTCACAGGTGTGTAATCGGCTAACCAGGGATACCGCTGCGCAACCTCCAGGGCGTATGCAGCGAGCTTCTCAGGGAAGTCGCGGTCGATAAGGCTCGTGTGGACCGGTCCGCTGCCGTGGTGAACAAGGCCCGCGACCGGATGGAGACCGAGCCTCTGCATCGTCGCAAGCATGACGTCGGAGCGTTCCCACGAGCCAGTTGCCTCGAAGTGTTCCCAGAGCAGGCCGGTGCGAAAGGTTTTGATGCCGAGCGATGCAACGGCTTCCCAATCGGTTGGATTGTGGTTGCCATGACTGGACCACACGCTTTGATCGTTGAAAGCATCGCCCACGCGGTTGACCGTGCATTCCATGCCACCCCAAAGCTGCATGGGAGGGTTGCCCGCAGCCGCAGGAGGGCCGTTTGGCAGCATTGAGTCCATAAGGCCGCGCTGTTCGTTTTTCAGCATCAGCGTGTGTGATGCGGGCCTGACTGGCTGCACGGCAACGATGCGCAGAATGGCAAGGATGCAAACGCCACGCGTTTGGCAACCAAGCACTCACGTTCCCGATGCCCGGCGTTTTCCATGTTGTCCACTGCTTCTCCTTGTTTCCCGCGAAAGCGGGACCCGCGATCAGACTAAGCTTTTCCTATGGCAACATTTCTCCAAATTGTAGAGCGTGACGGTCTTCCTTCCTCAGTCCATACTGAGCAGGTCATTCTCGGCTCCATGCTGAGTGATCCAGTGGCTGTGGTGGATGCAACGGCAAAACTGCAGGTGGATGACTTCTCGCTCGATTCGCATAAGCGCATCTTCTCGGCGATGCTGGAGCTTTCCGAGCTGGGCCACGCCATTGACCTCATCACCGTCAAGGATGTGCTTTCCCGGCGCAAAGAACTTGAAAGCATCGGCAATCAGTCATACCTGGCCTTTTTGACGGAAGGCCTGCCGCGGCATCTGGCCGTGGAGAATTACGTTCAAATTGTCAAGGACAAGAGCATCCTGCGGCAGCTGATGCAGGTGTGTGAGCTGGGGCTGAACCGCGCCGCGGACCAGAGCGAGTCGTCGCTGGATGTATTGGGCGCGGTCGAGACGCGGCTGCTGGACATCAGCGAAAACGCCATCAAGCGTGGCTTCTCCGATATCGGCCAGATCGTACAGGAGAGCTTTGGGTCCATCGACCAGCTCTATGAACAAGGCCGCGAGATCACCGGCCTGGAAACGCATTACACCGAGTTCGACCGCATGACGAGCGGGCTGCAGAAGAGCGACCTGATGATTATCGCGGCGCGTCCGTCGATGGGCAAAACGGCCTGGGCGATCAACATCGCGCAGAACGCGTCCGTCCGCGACGGCAAGGTGGTGGCGGTTTTCTCGTTGGAGATGTCAAAGGAGTCCCTGTTGCGGCGTCTGCTGGCCAGCGAGGCGCTGGTGAACTCGCGCAAGATTCAAACTGGATTCCTGCCCCGCGAGGATAAGCAGAAACTGATTAACGCACTCGACCGCCTGATGGGATCGAAGCTGTTCATTGACGATACGCCCGGCATTACGTTGACAGAGATGCGGGCCAAGGTGCGGCGGCTGCGGCAGCAGGAGGGCGCGCTTGACCTGATCCTGATCGATTATCTGCAGCTGATGACGATGGCGTCGACCGGACCCGGCGGACGCCGACAGGAGAACCGCAACCAGGACGTGTCCGCAATCAGCCGCGGACTGAAGGCGCTGGCCAAGGAGATGGGCGTGCCGGTGGTGGCGCTGTCGCAGCTTTCCCGTGGCAGCGAGCAGCGACAGGGCGATAAGAAGCCGCTGCTGAGCGACCTGCGAGAGTCCGGCTCCATCGAGCAGGATGCCGATGTGGTCTGCTTCATTCACCGGGAAGAGTATTACGACCGTGACAACGAAGACATTAAGGGACAGGCCGAGATCATTATCGCTAAACAGCGCAACGGACCCACAGGAACAATCAAGCTCGCATACCTGGCAGACTACACACGTTTCGAAAATTTGCAGCAGGGCGGCGGGGACTACTAGACGACATGACGTTGAGCCCTGCGGCTATCACTCCTAATCCCTATGCTTCGGTTTGCGCCACATTGAGTGGAGGAGTGTCCGCGCTGGAGTCAAGAAGGCTGACGAGCGTGAAAAGGGCTCCCAACAAGGGAGCCCTTTTCGTCTTGCTGAAAGCTGAGTGCTACTGCATGGTCACGCCACCGCGCATCTTTTCTTCTTTCTTCTGCTCGTTGATCTTGCGCGCGCCCAGTGCGTCCTGACTTGCTTTCTCCGCTTTCGCGATGTCTGCCTTTTGCGCGGCAGCGTCACCGCAGTCCAGGTCGGCCTGCCGCCGGTATGTGAGATTGAGATACTGCAGGGCTTCGTCATAGGACGTGTTGAGTTCCGTCGCCTGCTGCAAGTTTTTCAGACCGTCGGTCACCAGCGGAGCGTTCTGCTCCTTGAGCTTAGCGCAGGTTCCTTTGCTCATCTTCACGTTGCCTTCACCATTGTCGGTCAGGCCGTCCGCTGCCAGCGCCTTGCGGGCATTGTCGTACGATTCGATCCAGTCAACCACGCCGATGGTGTAATGCGCTTCGGCATCCTTCGGATCGACGGAGATCACCTGCTCCTCGTAGCTCTTGGCCTCGGGGTATTTCTTGATGTTGCGGTAGATTGAGGCCAGCTGCTGCAGGGAAACCTTGTCGCCGGGGTGCGCCTGCAGATAGTCCTTGAAGCCGTTGATGGCGCTATTGGCCAGCTTCATGTTGTCCGGCGAATCAAGGTTCGGTACCACCTGGTACGAGTAGGCAGTGGCGAGATACAGCTTGGCCTGGTCGTAGTTCGGGTCGAATTGAATGGCCTTTTGAAAGGCGTTCGTAGCCTGTTCGTACTGCGCATTTTTAAACGCCGCGACGCCCTTGGTGAGCTGATCGCGAGCCTTGAGCTGATTGCAGCCCGTCAGCATCCCAAGCGACAGCATGACTGCGGCCGTGGCGGAAACGCGTGCGTAAACTTTCATTGCGTGGAGATCTCCTTCAAATGCCGCATCCGAGCATGGTTGCCGGTAAACCGCAAGCCATAGTAACCCTTGCGTGGCCATGATTGTACCCGCAGACGAACACAGCTGACCAGCTTTTTACGGACAGGAATCGATGGCTGCGAATACATCGTATTCATGCCTGAAGCCTCTTGCCGGGAGCGACGCAAGCGAAAGAAGTTTGACCAGAACACATCGACTCAGAGAGAAGGTATGCGGCCGCCGAACTGAATGAATGCTGTACTTAGACCTATATCAGGAAAACGAAAAAAGGGCGATGACTTTCATCATCGCCCTCACTTTTCAGATGGACTACTTGCCGGACTCAACCGCCGGGGTGATGATCCCAATGTTGTCCACGCCGGCCGCATGGCCGTCGTTGATGACGGGCAGCACCTGGCCGAAGTCGAGATCCTTATCACCTTTCACGAACATCACCTTGTCGTTGCGGGTGGAAAAGATCTCCGTCAGCTTGTCCGTGAGTTGCGACAGATTGACCGGGTCCTCGTTGATTTTGTAGGACGGACCCGCGCTGCCGTTCGGCTGCACCTGCACGACGATGGTGCGTGTGTCGACGTCGGCGTTCTTATCCTTTGGCGGCTGTGGCACCAGCGTGTCCAGGCCGCGCATGGTACTGGGCTGGATGACCATGAAGATAATCAGCAACACCAGCAGCACATCAATCAAAGGGGTTACGTTGATGTCAGAACGTGCGCCCGATCCGCCGCCGCCTCCCATACCCATGGTGCTTCTCCTTTTTGGCCCAAAGGCCGGTTAGTACGTCATTCAAGATGCGCGAGTCTGTGTACTAAATGAGCGGTTTTTCGGCGATCATTCCGAGCTGGCTCACGCCCGCGGCGCGAATGCCGTCGATTGCACCCATCACTTTGCCGTAGTTCGAGCGGACGTCGCCACGGAAGTAGACACGCTTATCCGTTTTGTTCTCCAGCTTGGCAGAAATCTTGTCGCCCAACTCCGCCGGAGAGACCTGGTCTCCGCCGAGAAAGGTTTTGCCGTCGCGCGTCACCGCTACCACGATGGCATCTTCCTTGCTCGCATCTTCCATCACGACAGCTGCGGTGGACGGGGGAAGATCGACGTTTACTTTGTTGTTCAACATGGGCGTGACGACCATGAAGATGATCAGCAAAACGAGCATCACGTCCACCATAGGCGTCACATTGATGTCGGAGTTAACCTTTTTGCCGTCGTCGCGAGTTGCAAGTGCCATGACTTTACTCCGTCCTGCGAATCAGAGACCTTCCGGTCGTAACTGCGACGAGGATGCCCAGGCTGAACAGAGGGCATCCTCACGCCAGTTGCTGTCTAACGCTGCGACTGCTTGATGAAGTAGTCCACCAGCTCGGACGAGCTGTTGTCCATCTCCACGTCGAACGACTCCACCTTGTTGGTGAAGTAGTTGAAGCACATGACGGCGGGGATGGCGACCAGAAGACCAAACGCCGTCGTTACCAGGGCTTCAGAGATGCCGCCTGCGACCGCGCCGATACCAGAGGTCTTCTGGGTGGCGATCTGCTGAAAAGCATGGAGAATGCCGATGACGGTGCCGAACAGGCCGATGAAGGGTGCTGTGGATCCGATGGTGGCCAGCGAACCCAAACCGCGCTTCAGCTTTGCGTGAACGATTGCCTCAGAGCGCTCGAGAGCGCGCTTGGAGGACTCGATCTGCTCGTCAGAGATGCTGCCGCCGGAGGCGTAGGAGCGGAACTCCTGCAGGCCCGCTGTCACAACCTCTGCCAGGTGCGACTTCTTGGAGCGGTCCGCGACTTTAATTGCCTCGTCGAGACGGCCGTCCTTCAGAGCGCCCGCCACCTTGGGGGCGAACTCGCGTGACTGCTTCCGTGCCGCGGAGAAGTAGAGCGCACGGTCGATCATTACCGCGAGCGACCATATGGACATGATGAACAGAATGCCGACCACGACGAGATCGATCCATCCCATGTTCTTGAGCATGCCCAAAACCGAAAAGCCGGACGAGGCGGCATCGCCACCTTCCTGAAAGAACATGCCAAGGGTGGCGGGTACATGAGCAAAGCTTGCTGCTGCGTGAGCGAGAATCACGGGATTCAGTCCTCCTGGTTAGAGATGCGGTGAACAGTTGAGTGCAGGGCCGGACCGTGCCGCGCCGGCCCTGCGATTTCGAAGCAGCTCCTTCAGCCTGAGACTAGCCGCCGAAGGTAAAGTTTACGGTGATGGTGGTGTCGACTTCTGTCGGCTCGCCGTTCAAAAGGTATGGCTTGTACTTCCAACCCTGCACGGCGGAGATGGCGTTGGCGCGCAGCATTTCAGGCCCGGAGACCACGTTGAGCTGTTCCACATTGCCCGCTTTCGAGATGATGGCGTGCAGGATGACAGAGCCAGACACGTGGGCAGCCTTCGCGATCGGCGGATACACCGGCGACGCACCGGAAATCTTATTACCCGCGATGACACCGCTGGAGATCTTTGCTGGGCCCACCTGTTTTGGCTTTTCTACTTTCACCACGGGTGGGGGTGCCGCACCTAAACCCAGGCTCCCCATCACACCGCCCGGAGTACCTGCACCCATCCCAGCACCAGCTACGCCTGCAACGTTCGCCGGCGGCGGTGGATCTTCATGGGTGGTGTCGATCTTCTTCGGAATCTTGGTGGGTGCCGTAAACGCATCCAGCGCCGCGACTGGCCTTACTACCT